>DATCGA010000117.1:0-8536 GCA_036509215.1 Trebonia sp. | reverse complement strand
GGGGGGGCGTGAGAGGGTGGACGGCGGGAGGTAATGACTATGAAGATCGGCTTGCAGATTCCTGACTTCAGCACGCCTCGGGGGCCGGAGCGGCTCGGGGCGGAGCTGGCGACGGTGGCGCGGACCGCCGACGACGCCGGGTTCGAGTACATCGCGGTGATGGACCACTTCTTCCAGATCGCCGCGGTCGGGCCGACCGAGAACGAGATGCTCGAGGCGTACACGACGCTCGGGTACCTGGCCGCCTGCACCCGGCGGGCGGCGCTGCTGACGGTCATCACCGGGGTGATCTACCGGCACCCGGGCATCCTGGCCAAGATCGTCACCACGCTTGACGTGCTGTCGAACGGCCGGGCGTGGCTCGGCGTCGGCGCGGGCTGGAACTACGAGGAGTCGCGCGGGCTCGGGGTCCCGTTCCAGCCGACGGCCGAGCGGTTCGAGCGCCTCGAGGAGACGCTGCAGATCTGCCTGCAGATGTGGCACGGCGACGAGCGGCCGTACGAGGGCAAGCACTACACGCTCGAGCGGCCGCTGAACTCGCCCCAGTCGATCACCAGGCCGCATCCGCCGATCATGATCGGCGGCGGCGGGGAGAAGAAGACGCTGCGGATGGTGGCCCAGTACGCCGACGCGTGCAACCTGTTCTCGGGCCCGGACCAGGCGCGCAAGCTCGACATCCTGCGCCAGCACTGCGAGGCGGTCGGCCGCGACTACGACACGATCTACAAGACCGTGTACTACGTGTTCGACCCGGCCCGGGGCATCCAGCGGATGATCGACGAGCTCGGCGCGCTGGCTGCGCTCGGCTTCGACGCGGCCATCGGCGCGGTCGTCGGGGTGTGGGACGTGGCGCCGCTCGAGGTGATCGGGTCGGACGTCATCCCGGTGGTGGCGGATTTCTAGGAGACCGCAGATGGCGAGCCCGGCGTTGGAGAAAGCGCGTTTCCGCTGTTGCTATTCGGCGGCCAAGGAAACGGTTTCCGGGTTGGCGTGGACTTCCGGCCTGCGCTGGTAGTGCTGGACCACCACCGCCGAGATGATGACGATCAGGACAATGCCCGACCAGAGGCTGATGGGGCCGGTGCCGATCTGCAGGCCGTCGCCGTAGGGGCCGGGACGGCCAGGTAGTCACCGAACGAGGCGCCCAGCGGCCGGGTAATCGTGTAGGCCACCCAGAACGCGGCGACGGCGATGACCTGATACGCCTTCTCATTGCCCGGCCGCACGTAGAACTTCGCGTACGTCCACGCGCCCAAGGGGATTAGGAGGAGGCCAAGGAACGTGACGGTGCACCAGAAGGTGCTGATGTTCAGCGTGCCATTCTCATAGTCGCCTGCGGCAGTGCCAAGCGCGAACGTGACATAGACGGTCGACCCGTAGAAGATCTCCCGGCGCGTCGTCGTGATGCTGTGGACGTTGAGGGTTCCCTCGGTCCTCCACCAGGCGAAGAAAATCACCGCCTGGGCGACGAGCCAGACCACGGTGTCCTGCCACAGCGTCCAGCCCAGGTTCTTGATGAGGAAGTCCGAGGACATGGTGCCGAAGATGGCGACCGCGGTGACCGCGAACCAGTAGACGAGCGGAATGTACTTCTTCGTCGCGATCTGGATTCCGTACGCGATGATAATAAAGGACGGCGCCGGCCGTGATGGCCCGGTCGCGCGTGATCCAAGAGGCGTCGTTGAAGAAAACGAAGTCAGAGAATGCCTCGCCAAAACAGGTGGTGGCCACCTTCGCGATCCAGAAGAGAAGTATCAGCTCGGAAACCTTGCTGCAGCCACCGCGCGAATAGTAAGCGTGCAGGTTTCGGCACGCGCAGAATCCGAATGTTTAGCTTTCTCGACCGCGCATGCCAGGGCAGCCGGCACGCGGGCTGGCGCTGGTGGCGGGCGAGGCGACTGCAAGCGCAGCCAGGCGGAGCAACGGTCCGTTCGAGATCATGGATTTGATTTTCAGCCTCGGGTGAGGAACTCCTCGATCGAGGCGGCGAGGGCGACCGGGGTCTCGAACATCGGGTAGTGGCCGGCCCCGCGCAGGACCTCGAGCTCGGAGTTGGGGTACGGCTGCAGCCAGGCCTGCTCCATGAACTCGGCGGGCTGGGTGGGGTCGTACTCGCCCGTGATCACCTTGACCGGGACCTCGTTGCCCTTGACCTTGGCGAGGATGTCGGCTCGGGCCCAGGACTCGAGGTAGCGGCCGAACGCGGTCTCGTCGGAGTTCTCCAGCGAGTGCCGGACCACCGCGTCGACGAACGCGGGGGGCAGCCGGCTGCCGGTCGCGTGGTTGACGATCATCGCGCGGCTGGCCGGGCTGGCGGCGGCGGAGGCGAACAGGGACCATTCCGACTCGCCGAGCGGCAATCCGCCGGCCGGCACCGGGGCCACGCCGACCAGGCGGCGGACCCGGTACGGGGCCTGCAGCGCGGCGTGCTGGATCGCGACCCCGCTCATCGAGTGCCCGACCAGGCTGAACCGGTCCCAGCCGAGGGCGTCGGCCAGCCCGATCGCGTCGGCGGCGGCCTCCGCCATCGTGAACTCGCCCGCCTCGTCGCGGCGGGAGCCGTAGCCGCGCAGGTCGGGGAAGACGTAGCTGAACTGGGCGGTGTCCAGGTAGTCGGTCAGGGTCCCCCATCCCAGGGCGGAGCCGAACCAGCCGTGCAGCGCGATGACGTGATGGTCGCCGCGTCCGACCTTGAGGTAAGAGCCAGCCATGGCTCGTAACCTAGCGGAAAATATGTCGCGAATGCGGGTGTCTGCGCCTGCTGTTGCCGGTCGTTGGCGCCTGTTCGGTCAGCCGGCGCCGGCCCGTGCCTGGGCGGCGACCGCGAGGATGGCGTCGGCCACGGCGTCGGGCCTTTTCTTGGGGATGTTGTGGCCGGTGCGCTCGACGATGACGTGCCGTCCTTGGGGGGCGGACGCGGCCAGGCCGGCCTGCAGGCTCGTCCAGTGCGCGCGGAACCGGCGGGGGACGCCGCGGGCGGCGCTCAGCACGACGACCGGCACGTCGGGGAACGGCCGTTCGGCGGCGCGCAGCTCCCGGATGGCGGCCAGGGTGACCGGGGCGTCGTCGCGCAGCTCGTCGCGGCGGACCGCGCGGGTGACGCGCATCCCCCACCGGACGGGGCCGGGCAACGCGGCTTCCATCTCCTCGTGCCCGGGGTCGACCAGGACCAGGCCGGCCGCCAGCTCCGGCCGGCGGAACGCCAGCAGCTGGACCAGGATGCCGCCCCAGCTGTGCCCGGCCAGCACGCACGGTCCCGCCGCCAGCCCGGTGATCACCCCGGCCAGGTCGTCGAGCTGGCGGTCGATCGTCGGCCGGCCCGGGGCCGGGGCGCTGCCGCCAAGCCCGGCCCGGTCGTAGGCGGCGACGCGCAGGTGCGGGGCCAGCAGCGCGATGACCCGGTCCCAGGACTCGGCTCCGTTGCCCCGCCCCGCCTCGAGCACGACGGCCTGCTCCCCGGCACCCGCGCGCACCTGCCGCACCAGCCTTTCCGACATAGGCACAGCATAGGGACGCCGGGATTCGGCGCAAGCCGCCGCAGTTCGGATAAAACGGTCGATAATGGGTTCGAATGACGCGTTTAAGGTCGGCCGGCGCGCCGTCGGGCGACTTTCCGTGTTATACGCTAGCGTGCCGGACGTGGACCCAATCATCACCGCCGCCTGGGTCACAGGCGGACTTGCCGCGGTCGGCATTGCCGGCACCGTGATGAGCTCGATCGCCGGCTCGCGGAACACGCGAATGGCCGCCGAGCAGACTGCCGAGGCCGCCCGGACGGCCACCCTGGCGACCCTGGCGGCGGCGCGCGAAGGCCAGCGCTGGGAGCGGGAGCACGCCGCCTACGTGGAGACCATCGCGGGCGTGCTGCGTCGTCAGCGGCAGCGCCGCTACCTGGCGACGAACCCGCTGAGCGAAGACTCCGAGCAGTTGCGGGACTTCCTCGACGCCCACGAGCCGCCCGGCTGGCTAGAGGCCCAGGCCGCGTTGATCGCCTGCGCGTCCGAATGGGTGAAGGACGCGGCCGAGGCTTCCAGGCAGGCGCACCTTGACGTCTGGGCCCGCGTCCACCGATACCGGCTGATGGGCGACGACAACCGGCTGGCGCTTGAATCCGGCCGCCCGGGCGGTGCGCCGTTCGACGGCGGTGAACTGGTGGCGGCGCGCACGGACATCGACGCCGCCGTCGCCGACGCCGAGGCCATGGACAATCTGCTCGTCACGCTCATTCGCGAGGAACAGCGGAGCAACGCCAGGACGGTCGTCACCGGCTAGCGCTGATCCGGATTTGCCCGGCGTCAGCGGAAGTTGCGCGTCAGGCCCGACCAGACCGCGTCGTAGTCGGGTTGCCTGATGGGGGCGTCCATGGCCTGTCTGGTGGGCAGGATCGTCCACCGGGATTCGAACATGAACGCAAGCGTGCCGTCCAGCCTCTGCGGGGCGAGCTCGGCCGTGCTGGCCTTGGCGTAGGTTTCCGCGTCGGGGCCGTGGCTGGTGAACGTGTTGTGCAGCGAGCCGCCGCCGGGGGTGAACCCGGTCGCCTTGGCGTCGTAGGCGCCGGAGACCAGGCCCATGTACTCGGACATCACGTTGCGGTGGAACCACGGCGGGCGGAAGGTGTTCTCGCCCACCAGCCAGCGCGGCGGGAAGATAACGAAGTCCACGTTGGCGAGGCCGGCTGTGTCCGTGGGGCTGGTGAGGACGGTGAAGATCGACGGGTCCGGGTGGTCGTAGCTGATCGTCCCGATCACCATGAAGTCCCTGGTGTCGTACTTGTAGGGCGCGTAGCTCCCGTGCCAGGCGACCACGTCGAGCGGCGAGTGGTCGTACTCCGCCTCCCACAGGTTGCCGCCGAACTTGTTGACCACGCTCACCGGGTGGTCGCGCTCCTCGAAGGCGGCGTGCGGGTACTTGAAGTCGCGCTCGTTGGCGAGGCCGTTGGCCCCGATCGGCCCGCGCTCGGGCAGGGTGAAGCTGGCGCCGAAGTTCTCGCACAGGTAGCCGCGGGCGAACGCGTCCGGCAGCTCCACCCGGAACCGGATGCCGCGCGGCAGCACCGCGATCTCGCCCGGGCTGACCCGCAGCGGTCCGAGCTCGGTGTGCAGGACGACCGCGTTCAGCTCGGGCACGAACAGCAGCTCGCCGTCGGAGTCGACGAAGTAGCGGTCCCGCATGGACGCGTTGGCGGCGTACAGGTGGACCGCCATCCCGTTCCTGGTCCTGCTGTCGCCGTTGCCGCCGATGGTGAAGAGGCCGTCGATGAAGTCTGTTGGCTTGTCGGTCGTCGGGAGCGGGAGCGGGTCCCAGCGGAGGCGGTTCGGGTCCGGTTCGAGCTCGTCGAACGGGGTGGATTTTAGATTCTTGTTGCCGATCCGGCGGAAGGCCGGGTGCCGGGCCGACGGCAGGATCCGGTAGACCCAGGTTCGCTGGTTGACCGCGCGCGGCTGGGTGAACGCGGTGCCGCTGAGCTGCTCGGCGTAGAGGCCGAGGGGCGCTCGCTGGGGCGAGTTCCGGCCGCCGGGTATGGCGCCTTTGACCGCCTCTGTAACAAACTCGTTCCCAAAACCGCTTTCGTACTGGAAGTCGTCATCGGCCACAGTGCTGCCTCCTCGTGGGTCGTGCCTAGTCACGATCATGCATGCAAGCGAGGTCGGCTGTCAGACCGGGGCGGGTCCGATGCTTTGATTTGGGTCAAGAAGGAACTCGGGAGGTTGAATGGCCGCCACCAGATGGCTCACGTTCGACTGCTATGGCACGATCGCGGACTGGAATTCGTGCATGCTGTCGGCTCTGGAACCGGTGGCCGGCGGGCAGGCGGAGGCGCTGCTCGGCGCCTACCACCGGGCCGAGTCCATCCTCGAGGCGGGGCCGCAGTGGCGCCCGTACCGGGAGATCCTGTCCGACGGGCTCGGGCTGGCCGCCCTGCGGGCCGGGGTATCGCTCCCGCCCGGGGCCTCGGACGCGCTCGCCGCGGCGTGGCCGGGGATGGCGATCTTCCCCGACGTGGCCGAGGCGCTGACCGACCTGGTCCGCTCCGGCTGGCGGCTGGGCGTGCTGACGAACTGCGACGACGATCTGTTCTCCAGCACCGCCGAGAAGCTGCCGACGCCGGTCGAGGTGGTGGTGACGGCGCAGCAGGTGCAGTCCTACAAGCCGGACCTCGCGCACTTCCGGAGGTTCGCGGAGCTGACCGGCGCGACCCCCGACAACTGGATCCACGTCGCCAACAGCTGGGTGCACGACATCCTGCCGGCGTCGCGGATGGGGCTGCGCTCGGTCTGGGTGGACCGCGACCGCACCGGGCACCCGGCCAAGTTCGCCGAGCGGCGGATCACCGCGATGCGCCGCCTGCCCGAGACCGTGCTCGACGTGAGCGTGCTGCCCGCCTGGTCGCTGCCTTCGCTGTCCGGGACATAATTGGCCAATGACCTCCAGCGCTGATTTGCTCATCGACGGATTCGGCCGGATCAGGGAGAACGTTCTCGACGTCCTCTCCGAACTGACCCCGGCCCAGCTCGCCCATCAGGTCGCCCCCGGCGCCAACTCGATCAGCTGGCTCGTCTGGCACCTGACCCGGGTGCAGGACGACCACGTGTCCAAGGCGTTCGACGCCGCGCAGGTATGGTCCGCCTCGGGCTGGGCCGCGCGGTTCGGGCTGGCGGCCGGGATGACCGACATCGGCTACGGGCACACGGAGGCTCAGGTGGCCGAGGTGGCGGCGGCCACCGCGTCGGCCGAGCTGCTGGCGGAGTACCACGAGGCGACGCACGCGCAGACGGTGAAGCTGGTCTCCGGGGTGACCGACGCCGACCTGCCGCGCATCGTCGACAAGCGCTGGACGCCGCCGGTCACGCTGGCGGTCCGCCTGGTGTCGGTGCTCGACGACGACATGCAGCACGCGGGGCAGGCCGCGTACGTTCGCGGGCTGCTGCTGCGGGCCGGGATCTAGGGCCGGCTCTCGGCGCTCGCGTCGCTGCTCCCGCTGGCGTCGCTCGCCTCGCTGGCCTAGCTGACCTCGCTCCTGGCGAAGGCGAGCGCCTCGGCGGCGAGGTCTGACCAGGTCACCGGGGAGTCGGGGGCAGGGTTGGCGTCGGGGGTGGGAGTGGCGTCGGGGGTGGCGGCGAACCACTCGCGCATCGGGGTGCCCTTGTTGGCGTCGAAGTGCGCGCCGTGGCCGGCCGCGACCAGGGCCGCCACCCGGTCGGCGGGCAGCTTGACCACCAGGGCGCCACGAACGAGCATCGCGAAGATCCGGCCTCGGTAGCGCAGCGCCGAGCGGCCGAAGCCGGCCCCGCCGCGGGGCGGGGTCACGCCCTCGACGTCGTTGAACTCGGTGACGAGGTCCTCGAAACGCGCCTTGGACGGCGAGTCCGGCTGCATGGCTTCAGTCTACGGGGCCGCAGATGAGTCCCCAGGGCTTGTCGTTCACGCGGGTGATGACGATGGTGGCGCGGTTGGGGCCGGCCAGCTTGAGACGGCGGTGGATCTGGTCGACGTCGCCCGCCAGGCCGCGACGGCGTATGTCGGCGGCGCCGATGCCGAGCTCGCGCAGCCGCCGGGCGAAGCGCCTCTCGTTCCAGGGGGCGGAGTCGAGGACGCGGAGCGTGCGGGCGAACGGGGTCTGCACCGGACGGCTGAGCGTGAGGAAGGCGATCTGCGGGTCGATCTTGGCCACGACGTCGGCGGCGCTGCCGTTGTCGCCGCTGCCGCTGCCGCTGCCGCTGCTGCCGCTGCTGCCGCCGCCGCTGCCGTCAAGCGAGCGGGCGAGGTCCTCGACCAGGCCGGAGCGGGTGACGGCGGGGTTCGGGTCGAGCAGGTACTCGCGCGGCTCGGTGACCGGCACCGGGTCGCCGGGGCAGGCGACGAGCGCGTGCGCGACCGAGCCGGACAGCACCAGCGCGCGGCGCGGGCCGCCGGAGCCGGCCTGCGGCGCGGTCGCGAGGGCCGGCGACCAGAGGACGGCCTCCTTGAGGTCGCGGCCGTCGGCGATGAACTCCGCCTCCCAGCCGTCCGGTATCAGGTCGGCCGGCAGGCCGGGGGCGGCCTTGACGCAGACGCCGGGCACCCGGTCGGCCAGCGCGAAGCACCAGTCAAGCGGCGGCTCGGACTGGCCCGACCTGAACCGGCGGGCAGCGCCGGCGGCCTTGGCCGAACCGCCGCCGGCCCGGGCTGGGGCGGTGCCCGGTCCCGAGCGGCGGGCCGGGTCGATGAACACCGCGTCGAGGCCGTCGAGCCGGATGTCGCGCACGTCGGCGACGACCGCTTGCACGTTCTCCGCCTGCCCGTAGACGCCGGCGTTGTGCAGGGCGAGCCTTGTGTGCACGTCGTCCCGGTCGACGGCCAGCGCCTCCCGGCCGTTCGCGAGCGCGAGCAGGTCGCCGCCGATCCCGCAGCACAGGTCGGCCACCCGGCGGGCGCCGCCGAATCGCGCGGCCCGGTAGCGCGCGATCTGCTCCGAGGACGACTGCTCGTACCCGGCCCTGGTGAACAGCATCTCCATCGCCCGGCTGAACTTCGCCCGGGCCGCCAGGCGGAGCTC
>DATCGA010000116.1:0-22154 GCA_036509215.1 Trebonia sp. | reverse complement strand
CCGCCGTGGCCGCGGCTGGACCCGGACGGTCGGCACCCTGCTGCTCGGCCTCGATACGGCGGGCCTGCTGACCGTGCTGATCGGCACCGACAACGACCCCACGGTCCGATTCACCACGGTGATCATCTGGGTCATCGGCCTGGCCGCGACCACTCTGCTCTGGGGCCGCCAGGCGCGCGACTTCTTCGCCTTCTACCGCCGCTAGCCGACCCAGCGTGATCGTGTTCCGTTAGGGGCTCCCCCACGGCAGTCGATCACTCATCGTGTTCCGTTGGGGGCGCTATACCACCCGAACGGCACACAATGGCCTATATCGGGCGCCTCAGACTTCACAGATGAGGCAGCCGGTGTGGGTGGTGACGGTGAGAACGGCACCCGGGCCGGCCGGGAATCGGGAGACGACCGCGGCGACCAGGCGCTCGGGGTCGGCGCCGTGCTGGGTACCCGACATCGAGCGCACGTAGTCCGCGATCGGCTGCGGGTCGGGGAGGCGGAGCTCGGCCGCGAAGTCGTGCCTGGCCACGGTGGGGAACGACGACCGCGCGAGGGCCTCGCCGTCGTCGAGGGTCAGCCGCTCGCGGCGGCCCCAGCGGCCGTCGCCGCGGGCGGCGGCGACGATCTCGCGCAGCTCGAGCAGGTGGTCTGGCCCGTTGAGGCCGATGACGACGCGGCCGCCGGGCCGGGTGACGCGGCGCAACTCCCGGATCGCCTGGGACGGGTCGGGCACGTGGTACAGCATGTGCATCGCCAGCGTCAGGTCGGCGGCGCGGTCGGGCAGCGGCAGCCCGGTCGCGTCGGCGCAGATCAGGGCCACCCCGCCGGGCGCAGTCGCCGTCCCCGGCGGCGCAGTCGCGATCCCGGGCGGCGCAGTCGCGTCTGCCGAGCCGTCTGTCCCGGACCGAGCCGGAGCGCCGACCGGGCCGACCGAGGTCAGCCGCTGGCGGGCGGCCGCCAGCATGCCGGGGGACATGTCCAGGCCGAGCACCCGGCCGGCAAACCCGCGCCTGGCCAGCTCGGCCAGGTAGGCGCCGTTCCCGCAGCCGACGTCGGCGACGGACGCGCCCGGCGCGGGCGCGGCCAGGTCGATCACCCGCGCCTGGAGGTCGATGCGCGGGTGCTGGTAGACGTAGATCGACTGGCGGGCGGCCAGGTTGGCGTCCGTCCGGTACTGCACGTCGCGCAGGAAGGCGGGGGTGTTCCAGGGATCGGTCAGCTCGGCCATGGATCGATCCTGGCCGATGCCGCGCCGTTTGTCAGGATTTGGCGGAGCCGCCGGCGATCTCGTAGGACCAGAGCTCGCTGTGCACGCCGACCGGCTTCGGCGCGTCGCCCCCGGCCCGCTCGCTGGCCGACCGGTGGCCGTGCGCGAACGACGGCGAGCTCACCCACGCCTGGAACGACGCCTCGTCCCGCCATCTGGTCACGACCAGCCAGGTGGTCCGGTCATCGACCGGCTTCAGCAACTCGAATCCCTCGAACCCGTCCTGGTCGTCGACCGCGCCCGCGCGGGCCGCGAACCGCTGCGCCAGCTCGTCCCCGCTGTCGGCGGGCACCGTAATCGCGTTGATCTTGATCAATGTCACAGATTCACGGTAGCCCCTCGGCGGCCCGGGCCGGTCGGGCCACCCCTGGGTGCATGGATGTCGTTAACGCGGGACGGGTGACCTGCGTGGTTGCCCCAGAATTGAGATATGGCTTGGCGACGCGACGATAGCACCGCGCCCCGGGGGCAGCTCCGCATCTACCTGGGGGCGGCGGCCGGGGTGGGCAAGACGTTTGCCATGCTCTCCGAGGGGCACCGGCGGGAGGAACGGGGCACCGACGTCGTCGTCGCGTTCGCGGAGACGCATGGCCGGCCGCAGACCGCCGCCCTGATAGACGGGCTCGAGGTCGTCCCCAGGAAGCGCCTGGAGTACCGGGGCGCGTTCTTCGAGGAGATGGACGTCGACGCGGTGCTCGCCCGCAAGCCGCAGATCGCGCTGGTGGACGAGCTCGCGCACACCAACGTGCCGGGATCGAAGAACGAGAAGCGCTGGCAGGACGTCACCGAGCTGCTCGACGCCGGGATCGATGTGATCTCCGCCGTCAACGTGCAGCACCTGGAGTCGGTCACCGACGTGGTCGAGCAGATCACCGGGGTGGTGCAGCGGGAGACCGTGCCCGACGCGGTGGTCCGCGCGGCCGACCAGGTCGAGCTGGTCGACATGACCGCCGAGGCGCTGCGCCGCCGGATGGCGCACGGGAACATCTACCCGCCGGAGAAGATCGACGCCGCCCTCACCAACTACTTCCGGGCCGGCAACCTGACCGCGCTGCGCGAGCTGGCGCTGCTGTGGCTGGCCGACAAGGTCGACGAGGGGCTGCAGAAGTACCGGGCCGACCACGACATCACCTCCACCTGGGAGGCGCGGGAGCGGGTGGTGGTCGCGCTCACCGGCGGCTCGGAGGGCGACACGCTGATCAGGCGGGGATCGCGGATCGCGGCCCGGGCCTCGGGCGGCGACCTGCTCGCGGTCCACGTCACCAAGTCCGACGGCCTCACCGGCGCCAACCCGGCCAACCTGGCCAGGCAGCGGCAGCTGGCGGAGTCGCTCGGCGGCAGCTACCACCAGGTCGTGGGCGAGAACATCTCCGAGGCGCTGCTCACCTTCGCCAAGGCCGAGAACGCGACCCAGCTGGTGCTCGGCGCGAGCCGCCGGTCCTGGCTGCTGGCCCTGCTGACCGGCCCTGGCATCGGCGCGCGGACCATCCGCGGCTCGGGCGCGATCGACGTCCACATCGTCACCCACTCCCAGGTCGGCAGCCGGTGGCGGCTGCTCCCCCGGTACCGGGGCGGGATCACGACGCGGCGGCAGATCGCCGGGTACGTCCTCGCCGTCGGGCTAGCGCCGCTGGCGACGATCGCGCTCGCCAGCGACCGATCGGGGATCAACCTCACCAGCGACACGCTCGCGTTCCTGGTCGTGGTGATCGCGGTCGCGCTCACCGGCGGGTTCCTGCCCGCGGTTATCGCCGCCGTCATCGCGTCGCTGCTGCTTAACTACTACTTCACCCCGCCGATCCACTACTGGACGATTGCCCAGGCGAACAATGCCCTGGCGCTCGGCGTGTTCGTCGCGGTCGGCCTGGTCACCAGCCTGATCGTGGACACCACGGCCAGGAAGTCCAATCAGGCGGCCCGCGCCAACGCAGAATCCGAGCTGCTCCGGACCACGGCGGGATCCATCCTGCGCGGCCAGGGCACGCTGGACGCGCTGCTCGAGCGGACCAGGGAGGCGTTCGGCATGCGCTCGGCCAGCCTGCTCGAGCGGCTCGACCCGTCCGGCGGGGCGGGACGGGGCCCGGCCGGCGAGTGGGCCGTCGTCGCCTGCTCGGGTGACGCGCCGGTGACCAGGCCCGACGACGCCGACGTGGACGTACCCGTCACCGACACGCTGTCGCTCGCGCTGGCCGGCCGGCCGCTGCCGGCCGACGACCGGCGGGTGCTCGGCGCGTTCGCCGCCTACGCCGCCGTCGCGCTCGAGCAGCAGCGGCTCACGGCCGAGGCCGAGGCGGCCAAGCCGATCGCCGCGGCCGACCGGATGCGGACCGCGCTGCTGGCCGCCGTCAGCCACGACCTGCGGTCGCCGATCGCCTCGGCCAAGGCCGCGGTCACCTCGCTGCGCTCGGAGGACATCGACTGGGACGACGCCGACACGGCCGAGCTGCTCGCCACCGCCGACGAGTCGCTCGACCGGCTCACCCACCTGGTGGGCAACCTGCTCGACATGTCCAGGCTGCAGGCGGGCGCGCTGTCGCTGTTCCCCCGCCCGTCGGGGCTGGACGAGATCGTCGCCCGGTCGCTTGACGACCTCGGCCCGGCCGGCCGGGAGATCACGGTCGACATCCCGGACACGCTGCCCGCCATCAGCGCCGACCCGGCGATCCTGGAGCGCATCGTGGTCAACCTGACCGAGAACGCGCTCCGCTACTCCCCGGCGGGCAAGCCCCCGCTGCTTGCCGCCTCCGCGCTCGGCGACCGGGTGGAACTGCGGGTGGTCGATCGCGGCCCCGGCATCCCCGAGGGCGACCGGGACCGGATGTTCGTGCCGTTCCAGCGGCTCGGCGACACTGACAACACCACCGGCGTCGGCCTCGGCCTGGCGCTCGCGCGCGGCCTCACCGAGGCGATGGACGGCACGCTCACGGCCGAGGACACCCCCGGCGGGGGCCTCACCATGACCATCTCCCTCCCGGCCGCGCCCGGTAACTGAAGGGGTCTTCTTTCCATGACACGGGTGCTTGTTGTTGATGATGAGCCGCAGATCCTGCGCGCGCTGCGGATCAACCTGCGGGCGCGGCAGTACGAGGTGAGCATCGCCGCCAGCGGCGCCCAGGCGCTCGAGGAGGCCGCCGCGCACCCGCCGGACCTGGTCATACTCGACCTCGGGCTGCCCGACATGGACGGCGTGGAGGTGATCGGCGGGCTCCGCGGCTGGACCGCGGTGCCGATCATCGTGCTGTCGGGGCGGGCCGACTCGGCCGACAAGGTGGAGGCGCTCGACGCCGGCGCCGACGACTACGTCACCAAGCCGTTCGGCATGGACGAGCTGCTGGCGCGGATGCGGGCCGCCGTCCGGCGCACCCCGGCGGCGGAGCTGCCGCCCCGGCTGGTCCTCGGCGACCTCACCGTCGACCTGACGGCGAAGCGGGTCACCCGGAACCCGGCCGGTGGAACCAGGGCCCGTTCGGGGGAAAACGGGCGAGCCGCCGACGCGGAGCCGCAGCCCGACGCCGACATCAGGCTGACGCCGACCGAGTGGCACCTGCTCGAGGTGCTGCTGCGGAACCCGGGCAAGCTGCTCAGCCACCGGCAGCTGCTCAACGAGGTGTGGGGCCCCGGCTACGACAACGCGGGCGGCAACCTGCGGCTCTACATGGCGCAGCTGCGGCGGAAGCTCGAGCCCGACCCGGCCAGGCCGCGCTGGCTGATCACCGAGCCGGGCATGGGATACCGCTACCAGCCGCCCGACCAGGCCCAGGACGAGGCAGCAGACCAGGCTGCGGGCGAGGCGGCGGGCCGGGTCGGCGAGCTGGCCGTCGACCCCGATGGGTCGGCCCAGGAGGGCTAGCCCGTTTCGCCTGGTCCGCGACGCCACGTGACCTATGTAACCTTTTGTTCACTTAAAGTTCGGCTACTGCACGCTCTGGGCACCCTTCGGAACTTCCTAAGAGCGAATTACCGTCACATTCGTGAGCAATGACACTGTGCTTGTCCTGGTGGTCATCACAGCCCTGTGCTTTGACTTCACCAACGGCTTCCATGACACGGGCAACGCGATGGCGACGTCGATCGCCACCGGGGCGCTGGGACCGCGGACAGCGGTGGCGATCTCGGGGGCACTCAACTTCGTCGGCGCGTTCCTCTCCCTGGCGGTGGCGGCCACCATCGCCAGCGGCCTCGTCGACACCAAGGTGGTCACGCTGACCGTGGTCGCGGCCGGCCTGGCGGGCGGCATCATCTGGAACCTGGTGACCTGGCTGTTCGGCATCCCGTCGAGCTCCTCGCACGCCCTCATCGGCGGGGTCATCGGGTCCGTGATCGCGGCCTCAGGCGGCAGCGCGGTGCTCTGGCACGGCCTGGTCTCCAAGGTCATCCTCCCGGCCGTCTTCTCGCCGGTCATCGCCGGCCTGGTCGCCGCCACCGGCACCTGGCTGCTCTACCGGATCAGCCGGTCGATGACCGACGGCGCCCGCAAGCACGGCTTCAGGATCGGGCAGATCGGGTCCGCCTGCATGGTCTCGCTGGCGCACGGCACCAACGACGCGCAGAAGACGATGGGCGTCATCACCCTCGCCCTCATCGCCAACGGAACCCTCGCAGCCAAGTCCAACGCGCCGATCTGGGTCATCGTCTGCTGCGCGCTCGCCATCTCGGCCGGCACCTACATCGGCGGCTGGCGGGTCATCCGCACGCTCGGCAAGGGCCTCGTGGAGATCGAGGCGCCGCAGGGCATGGCGGCCGAGTCCGCCTCGGCGGCGGTCATCCTGCTCTCCTCGAGCTTCGGCTACTCGCTGTCCACCACGCACGTCGCCACCGGCTCGATCATCGGCACCGGGCTGGGCAAGAAGGGGGCCGAGGTCCGCTGGAACGTGGCCGGCCGGATGGCCACCGCCTGGGTGTTCACCCTCCCGTGCGCGGCCCTGGTCGGCGCGGCGGCCGAGGCCCTGGCGCACGGCATCGGCGGCACCCTCGGCGTCGTCGTCGACCTCGTCCTGCTGGCGGCGCTGGCCGGGTTCATCTACTACCGGTCGCGCGGCAACAAGGTGGACCCGAGCAACGTCAACGCGGAGTGGACCGGCGGCGTGACCCCGCCCCAGCCGGCCGAGACCCTCGCGGCCTAAGCGGCGGCATAGAGCGGCGTAGAGAGGTAGCTAACAATGTCCTGGATCAACCTAAGCGCCCTGTGGAAGATCGTGGTGTTCGGCCTGATCGCCGGGGCCGGCCTGCCGGCCCTCTTCGCGGGCGGCCTGTACTCGCTGTCCCAGGGGCCGCGCCGGGGCCGGGTGGCGACGGCCGGGGCCGACGGCGGGGCCGACTCCGAGGTGCTCGTCGGCGGCAGCGTGCTCGGCATGGCGCTCGCCGCGATCGCCTTCCTCATCGTCCTCGCCGCCATCGGCTGGGGCATCTACGAGGTCTACCAGATCGGCCACCCCCCGGTGAAGAAGTGACCGCGGCTCACCATCTCCCCCCGTCAAGAAGGCGCAGCTGAGACATGGAAATCCCCCCTGTCGTAACCAAGATCGTCGGCTGGCTCCGGGCCGGCTACCCGGAAGGCGTGCCGCAGCACGACTACATGCCGATCTTCGCCCTGCTCGGCACCCAGCTCACCAACGACGAGGTCACGCTGATCGCCGACGAGCTGGCGTTCGCGGCCGACCCGGAGTCGGCCGAGGCGATCAAGGCGGCGATCGCCGCCGTCACCCACACCAAGCCGACCGACGCCGATCTGGCCCGGGTCCGCTCCCACCTCGCGGCCGGCGGCTGGCCGCTGGCCGCGCCCCAGCAGGACTAGCTCTCCGTCCGGGTCCGCCGGCCACGTTTCACCCGGACCCACCCACCCTCCACCCGGACCCACCCACCCTCACCAGGGCAGTTCACGCCCGTCCCTGGTGAAGGTGCCGGTGGGTCCGCCGTTTGGCAGCGTCACCGCCCACACCACGCTGGCGGCGCCCTGGGCGACCGACCGCCCGCTCCCCCGGCCGGCGCCGCCGCGGACGCCGTCGCCGGCCGTCGAGCCGGGGCAGACGGCGTTGACGAGGATGCCGTCCCTGAACAGCTCGCCCGCCAGCATCCTGGTCAGCGCGTTGAGAGCGGCCTTGGAGACGCTGTAGGCCGGGCGGCCGCCGCTCATCAGCGCGATCGAGCCGCCCTCGCTCGACACGTTCACCACCCTCGGCCGCGGGCTCGAGCGCAGCAGCGGCAGCAGCGCCTGGATCACCCGCCAGGCGCCGAACAGGTTCACGTCGAGCGCCTCCGCCACCGGGGACAGGTCGGTCATGCCGGCGATCGCGTACTGGTCGGGCGCGGTCGAGGCGCTGTTCACGATCGCGTCGATCCGCCCCCAGCGCTCGCGGACCCACGCCGCCAGCTGGTCGATGTTGACCGAGTTGTCGACCTCGATGTGCGCCGCGACCACCCGTTCGCCGCTCGGGTCGAGCTCCTTGGCCGCCAGCTCGGCCGCGCGCAGGTCCCTGGACCCGAGCACTACCACGTAGCCGAGCGCGGCCAGCTGCCTGCAGACCTCGAGCCCGATGCCGCGGCTCGCGCCGGTGACGACGGCAACCGGCAGCCCTGAGCGCGCCGGCGTGGTCACCGCCGCGTCACCACCCGATTGCCGTAAAGAAGCCCATGCCGCCTATCTTGCCACTGACTCGGTTACGGCGTCTTTCACCCCATACGCCCGCCGCCCCTGCTTTCACCGGAAAACCGAAAACCATCGTGTCGAACGGACCGCGGCTTCGCCCGGGGCCATATTCCTCCCGTCGGCAGGTGTCCGGCGGGCCGGTGCTGAGCAAACTGTTACCAGGGGGACCGATGAACAAGCAGGTAGTGGCAGTGCACAGCGTCGGGCGGCCGACGATGAAGGACGTGGCGTCCAAGGCCGGGGTCGCGCTGAAGACCGTGTCCCGGGTGGTGAACGGCGAGGCGGGCGTGACTCCCGAGACGGCCAGGCGGGTGCAGGGCGCGATCGCGGATCTCGGCTTCCGCCGCAACGAGTCCGCCCGGCTGCTGCGCACCGGGCAGACCGCGACGCTCGGCTTCATCGCCGACGACTGGGCGAACCCCGACCACGCCGCCGTCTACCGCGGGCTCGAGGACGTCGCCCGGGCCAACGGCTACCTGCTGTACTCGGGCTCGACCGACCTCGACGCGCAGCGCGAGGAGCAGCTCGCGCTGGCGATGTGCGCCCGGCGGGTGGACGGGCTGGTCATCATCCCGACGCCGGGCTCGCACGACTACCTGGTGTCGGAGATCGAGGCCGGGGTGGCGGCCGTGTTCGTGCTGCGGCCGCCCGCGCTCATCCGCGCGGACGCGGTGCTGCCCGATGAGCGGGCCGGCGGGCGCACGGCGGTGGCGCACCTGATCGCGCACGGTCACCGGCGGATCGGGCTGGTCAGCGGCGACCCGGCCGGCTACCGGACGGCGCAGCTGCTGGCCGGCTACACGGAGGCGCTGGCGGCGGCGGGGCTGACGGCCGATCCGGCCTGGGCGGCGCTGACGGCCGAGTCGCTGCCGGGCGCGCCGGTCACCGCCGTGCTATGCGCCGACCGGGCGCAGACGGAGGCGGCGCTCCGCGCCATCGCCGAGCCGAACCGGATGGCGGTGGTGGGATTCGGCGACTTCCCGCTCGCCGACCTCGTGTCCCCGCCCGTCACCGTGCTGAGCTACGACGCCATGCTGATCGGGCGGACGGCGGGCGAACTGCTGGTCCGCCGCCTGGCGGGCGAGCAGGCGCCGCCGCGGACGGTGCTGGTGCCGGTGCGGCTGATCGAACGCGGCTCGGCCGAGTTCCCGCCGCCGGAGCGGTGAGGCTAGGCCCCGAGCACGACGCCGAGCAGCAGCGCGAGGATCGCGACGACCACCACGATCGCGATCAGAATGCCGATCTTGGACCCGGGCGCTTTCATCTGCCAGGGCGGGGGAAGGTCGTCCTCCCGCCGCGTGGCGAAGGCCTGGAACCGCGCTGTTTCCGCACCCATGTCACTGTCAGTCTCTGGCATGCGGACACTTTAGCCCGTTATGCCCGCCCAGGCGGGGCAAACGCGTCGGCTCGCTCAACAAGTCTCGACAAGACGATTACACTCCGTGTTCGCTGTATGAACGGCTCGGCCGCGATCCGCTCCACCACCTGCTCGAAGTGCCTGATGTCGGCCGCCCTGATGTGCACCAGCGCGTCCGCCTCGCCGGTCACCGTGCAGGCGTCGGCCACCTCCGGGTGCCGCCTGACCGCCGCCGCGATCGCCTCCGGCGAGGTGGACCCGCCGCAGAACAGCTCCACGTAGGCCTCGGTCGTCCAGCCGAGGGCGGCCGGATCGACCCGCGCGGTGAACCCGGTGATCGCCCCGGACGCGCGCAGGCGGTCCACCCGCCGCTTGACCGCGGGCGCGGACAGGCCGACCTCGGCCCCGATCACGGCGTAGCTCGCGCGGGCGTCCTTGATCAGCGCGGTAATGATCTGCGCGTCGATCTCATCCAGGCTCATCGCCCCACATGGTAGCCCCCAGGGGACCTGACCCCGGACATAGTTGAGGCTCGGTGTCCCGCTTTCACCGAGCCTCACAGATAAGACGCCACGCCCGCGTGACTGGTTTACCGGCATTCGAGAAAAATCTCACGACCCCGGATGGCGCTCCTCCGGCTCGGGCAGGAGGGTCTCCAGCCGGTAGCGGAGGCGGCAGAGGACGACGTTCGCGGTCCCCCGGCGGATCGCGCGCTCCAGGATCAGCCCGCGCTGGTTGTGCAGCAGCCACTGCCACGGGTGGGCCGGCTGCACCTCGGGGATCAGCACCACCAGCCGGTGGTACCGGTCCTCCTTCTCCACCGCCTGCAGGTAGGCCACGATCGGCTTGGCCAGCGACCGGTGGGAGGAGCGGAGCGTCAGCAGCTGCACCTCCGGCCGCCAGGCCTGCCATTCCTGGCGGAAGGACACGTCGGGGGCCTTGTCCTCGTCGGAGTCGGTGAACACGACCGTCACCGCGATCACGTCGTCGCCGAGCGACATCGCCGCCGAGACCCCCTCGGCGGTGAGCCTCGACATGCCCGACACCGGCACGATCACCAGCGACGCCTGCTTGACCGGCGGCGGCGGCACCTGCCCGATCGCGAGCTCCACCCCGATCCGCGCGTACGCCCGCTTCACCGCCATGAACATCAGCACCAGGAGCGGGATCACGATCGCGACCAGCCACGCCCCGGCCAGGAACTTGCTGACCAGCTCGATGATCGTGGCCGCGAACGTGAGCACCGCCCCGACGCCGTTGACGCAGGCTTTGTAGATCCACGACCGGCCGATGGCGCCGCGCTGCAGGTGCCAGTGCCTGACCATGCCGACCTGGGAGAGGGTGAAGCCGATGAAGACCCCCACCGCGAACAGCGGCACCAGTTCCTGGGTGTCACCGCGGACGACGACCAGCAGCAGGGCGGCGGCGGCGGCGAGCACCCCGACGCCGTAGCGGAACACCCTGCGGTCCGCCCGCAGCGCGAACACGTGGGGCAGGAAGTTGTCGTGCGCGAGCAGCCCGGCCAGCACCGGCAGCCCGCCGAACGAGGTGTTGGCCGCCAGCGCCAGCAGCAGCAGCGTGACCAGCTGGATGATGTAGTAGACGACGTTGTGGCCGACCGCGCCCTCGGTGAGCTGCGCGAGCACGGTCGTCCCGGACTGCGGGACCGCGTTCCAGTGCCGGATCAGCATGCCCAGCCCGAGCAGCATCAGGCCGAGCAGCAGGCCCAGCCCGACCTCGGTGTGCTGCGCCCGCCTCACCCGCGGCCGGCGAAACTGCGGCACCGAGTTGGCGATCGCCTCCACCCCGGTCAGCGCCGAGCAGCCGGACGCGAACGCCTTCAGGACCAGCAGCGCGCCGACCGTGTCGGTCACCGCGGGCAGGTTGTGCGCCAGCGGGACGGCCGGGTGGCTGCGGAGCAGGCCGATGATGATCACGGCGAAGATGGAGACGATGAACGCGAGCGTCGGCACCATGAAGAGCCGGGCGGACTCGGCCACGCCCCACAGGTTCGCCCCCGTGATCGCGGCCAGCACCGCCAGGCAGAGCCAGACCCTGGCCCCGTAGAGCGACGGGTACGCGGCCGTCAGCGCCTCGACGCCGGCCGAGACGCCCACCGCCGCGTTCAGTATGTAGTCGACGGTCAGCGAGGCGGCGGCGACCAGCGCGGGCGTGGTCCCGAGGTGGGTCTTGGAGACGGCGTAGGCGCCGCCGCCGTTCGGGAACGCCTCGATGACCTGCCGGTACGAGATGACCAGGGCCGCCAGCAGGATCACGATCGCGCCGGTGATCGGCAGGCTGTACTTGAGCGCCGACGAGCCGGCCGCGGCCAGCACGATGAGGATGGCCTCGGGCCCGTAGGCGACGCTCGAGAGCGCGTCGAGCGAGAGCGCGGCCAGCCCGCCGAGGGCGGTCAGCCGCTCCTTCTCCTCATCGGCGTGCCCGGCGGCCGGACCGTGAGCCTGCCCGTCGGTCTTCCCCGCAGCGATCGTCACGCTGATGATTATCCCGAACGACGGCACCGCTCCGGACAACGACGGCGGCCGCTGGGATGACCTTGACGATTCGGTTGCGACCTGGACTGATTAGTCCGAAATGGCTCTCTGGGCGAACTGATCGATAGCGTCTATAGTCAGACCATGCTCGACGTGACCAGGCTCCGCGTGCTCGTCGCCGTGGCCAGGCACGGCTCGGTGACGGCGGCGGCGCACGCGCTGAACTACGCGCAGCCCTCGGTCAGCCATCACCTGGCCCGGCTCGAGGCGGAGACGGGCACCAAGCTGGTCCAGCGGGCCGGCCGCGGCATCCGGCTGACCGACGCGGGGCGGCTGCTGGCCGAGCGGGCGGTCGAGGTCATCGGCCGCCTCGACGCGGCCGAGAACGAGCTGGTGGTCTTCGCCGGGCTGCGGGCCGGGCGGTTGCGGCTGGCGGCGTTCCCGTCGGCCCTCGGCACCATCGTGCCGACCGCGGCGGCGATCCTGCACGACCAGCATCCCGGCTTCGACCTGCGGCTGACCGAGGCGGAGCCGCCCGAGGCGCTGCGGATGCTGCGGGCCGGGTACGTGGACGTCGCGCTGATCTTCCGGCACGAGGCCGACGACGGCGGCGCCCGGCGGGCCGCGCCGCGCGCCCCGGTCCCGGCCGTGGCCACTGGGACGGGAGGCTCCCCCCGCCCCTCGTCCCCCCTGGGCGATCTACTGGCGGACGGCGCGCCGGCCGACGAGCCGCCGGCCGCGGTGGCCGACCGCGACGACCTCCGCGAGCAGGTGCTGCTGTCGGAGCCGGTGCACCTGATCATGCCGGACACGGCCGTCTGCGGCGGCCAGCCGCCGCTGGCGCCCGCGGTGACCGAACTGTGGCCGGCCGACCTCGCCCGGCTGTCCGACCAGCGCTGGATCGCCGGCTGCGACCGGTGCCGCGAGCACCTGCTCAGGCAGTGCGCGCAGGCCGGCTTCACGCCCCGGATCGCGTTCACGACCGACGACTTCGTCGCGGCGCAGGCCCTGGTCACGGCCGGCCTCGGCGTCACCCTGCTGCCGGGGCTGGCGCTGCGGGCGGCCCGCAACCCCGGCGTGCGGACGGCCCGGCTGCGCGGCACCAGCCGGTCGGTGGTCGCGGTCCGCTACGGCGAGGCGCCTGACCCGCCCGCCACCGCGCTGCTGCTCGACGCGCTCCGCGCCGCCGTCGGCGCCCCCGGCCGGTCGGAATCGGTGTCCCGCCCTGACCCGGCGTCCGCCGCGGCGCTATCGGAACCGGTCGCCGCGCCGGTCTCGTAGCCGGCCGGCGGCGCCGCCTGATCGGCCGAGCTGGCGGCCGTGACCGCTGCCGGCCCGGCGCTCCCGCTCCCGCCGCGGCCCGCCACCCGTCGGCCCAGCCGCTGCATGGGCTTCTCGACCAGGTAGTAGGTCAGCGCGCTGAGCCCGATGACCACCGCCAGGCAGCCGGCGAACATCAGCCCCTGGACCGGCAGCGTGTGCGTGCGGTGCAGGGCCGGGATCGACCGGTAGGCGTCGAACACCAGCGGGTGCAGCAGGTAGACGGAGAAGCTGATCATGCCCAGCCAGGCGCACCAGCGGGGCACCCGCCTCCTGCTCGCGGCCAGGCCGAGCCCGAAGGTGGCGCCCGCCAGCAGGACCGAGGTCGCCCACTGGATCAGCCACTGATGGCTCAGGTGGCGCTGCTCGCCGTGCCAGAGGCCGGCGAACGTGGTCAGCGCGAGCACGCCGACGACGATCGCCGCCGTCACCGGCCTGCTGACGCCCGGCTGCCGCTGCTGGGCCCGGTAGATCAGCGTGCCGGTGAACATCAGGGCCAGGATCACGCACCCCTCCCACGGCGACGGCGATCCCTGGTTGACCATCACCAGCACGAGCGCGGTGAGCCCGGCCACCGACGCCCCGATCCGGGACGCCAGGGACCGCGACGAGACCGCGAGCACGATGCCGCCGAGGACCAGCGCGTCGGCGACCGCGTTCAGCGCCAGCCCGCCGTGGTCGGCGCGGCCCGCCCAGTGGGTGAGCAGCGCCATCGGCAGCACGCCGCCGAGCGCCACCGCGCCCACCGCGAAGGTGCTCGCGTACCAGCCGCTGTGACGGTGCACTCCCCAGCTGAACAGCGCGACCAGCAGCAGGTAGAAGACCATCTCGTAGGACAGGGTCCAGGTCACGTTGGGCACGTTGGGGCCGGTGAGCAGGTTCGGCAGCATGAGCAGCCAGGCGAACACCGACTGGAGCGGGTGGTGCTCGGCCCCCCTGACCGTGCCGTATCCGGTCTCGTAGGCGACGGCGGCGATGACCAGGGCCACCAGGTACATCGGGTACAGCCGGAACAGCCGGCTGGTCCAGAAGCCGCGCACGGAGCCCCTGCGCTCCAGCGAGGCCGGGATGATGTACCCGCTGATCAGGAAGAACACGAAGACGCCGTACTCGCCGAGGTCAAGCCAGCGGTACAGGAAGTCCCTGATCGGCATGAGCATCAGCGTGGACCCGTGGTCGAACACCACGCACAGCGCGGCGAATCCGCGCAGCGCGTCCAGCCACGCCAGCCGACTGTGCTTCGGTGCTGCTGCGTTCGCCGCTTTAGGGTTCGCCAACGTCTCTGACATCTCGCCCGACGTTACCGCACCGGGAACCGCAAGGTGGCGGGCACCGAGCCCGGCGCGATGGTAGCAGGCACCGAGCGCGACCGGTAGGTTACCTGCTATGCCGACAGAGCCTCTGGCTGACGGCGGGCCGCGCACCAGCCTCCCTCGCTGGCTCACCGATGAAGAGCAGCGCGCCTGGCGCGCCTACATCCAGCTCGCCCAGCTCCTGATGCGGCAGCTGGACCGGGACCTGCATCCCTTCGGGCTGTCCATGCACGACTACGAGATCCTGGTCGAGCTGTCGGAGGCGACCGGGAGCCGGCTGCGGATGACCGAGCTCGCCGACCGCACCGCGCAGTCCCGCAGCAGGCTCTCCCATCAGGTCAGCCGGATGGAGTCCAGGGGCCTGGTCGTCCGCGAGGGCTGCGAGGGCGACAAGCGCGGCACCTTCGCCGTGCTCACCGGGCTCGGCGCGGACATCATCGGCCGGGTCGCCCCGCAGCACGTCGCCAGCGTCAGGCGGCACTTCATCGACCAGTTCGCGGCCGACGGCCTGGGCGCCCTCACCGAGGCGTGCGAACCGGTGCTCGACCGGCTGCGCAAAACCCGCGACCGGGACTAGAAAGACGGCCGGAGTTGCCGCGAAGCACGTGATCCTGCCGGTGCTCGGCATGGCGGCCATCGCCGTCCCGGTCTACTACCTGTGCAAGCCGGGGCAGGCGAACCCGTACGACTGGTGACGAGTGATCAGAACAGAACCGACATGAACTCGCCGACCTCGCGGAAGCCGGCCCGGTTGTAGGTGGCGCGGCCGGGAGCGTTGAAGTCGTTGACATAGAGCGAGACGATCGGGGAGATCGTCTCGCGGGACTGGCTGACCACGGCGGCCATGCCGGGGGCGGCGATGCCCTGCCCCCGGTACTCAGGCCTGACCCAGACGCCCTGCACCTGGCAGGCGCTCGGGGTGGCCGCCCCGACCTCGGCCTTGAAGATAACCCGGCCGTCCTCGATCCTGGCGAACGCACGGCCCGCGCGGACGAGCTCGCTGACCCGCGCCCGGTAGGACGCGCCGCCGTCGCCCGCCAGCGGGGAGACGCCCACCTCCTCGGTGAACATCGCGATCGAGGCGGGCAGCAGGATGTCGACCTCATCGGCGCGGACCCGCCTGACCGCCGGGTCAGGGGCAACCGACGGCGGCCCGCTGATGGCCATCAGCGGCTGCGCGGCCCGCACGTCCCTGGCGGGGCCCCAGTACGGCCGCAGGAGCCCCCACAGCTCGGTCACCGCAGCCGACGGGCCGACCAGCGACGAGCAGCGCCGCCCCTGGCGCAGCGCGCGGTCCGCGAACGAGGCGACCGCGGCCGGGGTCGCCTGGGCCGGGACCAGGTTCGCGCCCGAGTAGCACAGCGACACCAGCCGGCCCCCCTGCTCGAAGCCCCACAGCTGAGCGCCGAGCCGCCCCGGATCGGCGCCGAAGATCCTGATCCTGGACTCGACGAAGACGTTTGCGACCGGATCGGCGCCGCACACCTCGAGGGCGGCGGCCCGGTCGCGGTCGTCCAGCAGCCTGGCCTGCTCCGAGCGCTGCCTAACGCGCAACATGTTTCCAGCCTAGCCGCTTCTGTCGGGCCTACCCACCCGGACTCGGATCAGCGGTGGCCGGGCAGGTCGCGTTGACCAGACCCGGCCGCTCCGGCACCGCGCCGGTGGCCAGGTAGGCGTTCAGGTAGTTCTGCACGCACTGGTTCGGCGGGGTCTCGAGCGACTGCCCGTGGTTGCCGCCGCCCTCCACCACCACCATGCGCGCGCTCGGCAGCAGCCGGTGCGCGACCTGCGCGCCCGCGTAGGGGGTGGCCGGGTCCAGCGTGCCCTGCAGCATCAGCACCGGCGGCAGCCCCGACCCGTCGACCTTGAAGGGCTCGGCCGGGCCCTTGACGGGCCAGAAGGCGCAGGCCGCGTTGAACCAGGCGTTGTCCCAGGCCTCGAACGGCGCGGTCTTGTACACCCGCTCGGTGTCGGCCTGCCACTTCGACCAGCTCCTGGGCCAGTTCACGTCGGCGCACTCGACCGCGTTGTACACCGCGAACGTGTTCTCGCTGGTGGTGCCCCACGTCTGGTACTGGCTGAGCAGCCCGCCGCCGTTGCCCTGGCCCGCGTACCGCGAGAGCGCCTGCGCGAACGCGGGCCACACGGAGTTCAGGTAGCCGGCGATGACGAACGTGTCGTCGAGCTCGTCCGGGCCGATCAGCGGGCCGTCCGGTCCCGCGATGGGGGTCTTCTCGAGCTCGCCCCGCACCTTGTAGTAGTCCGCCTGGACCTGCGCGGGGGTGGACCCCAGGTGATAGGCCGAGTCGTTCTTCGCCGTCCAGGCGAAGAACGCCTCGAGCCGTCCCTGGAACGCGTAGTCCTGGTCGATGTTGTCGGTGTACCAGGCGCCGGCCGGGTCGACGGTGGAGTCGAGCACCATCCGGCGCACCCGGTCGGGGAACAGCGTCCCGTAGACCTGGCCGAGATAGGTGCCGTAGGAGAACGCGTAGTAATTGATCTTCGATACGCCGAATGCCTGCCGGATCTGGTCCATGTCGCGGGCCATATTGACGGTCGTCATATACGGCAGCAGCCAGCCGAACCGACGCTCGCACCCGGCCGCGTAGTCCTTGGCCCGGCCGATCAGCACCTGCTCGGCGGCCGCGCTTGACGGGATGTAATCGGGCCGCACCTCGTCGAAGAAACTCGGGTCGCAGCTCAGCGCGGGCACCGAGCCGCCCACCCCGCGGGGGTCGAAGCCGACGATGTCGTAGGTGGCCGCCGCCTGCGGGCTCAGCCCGGCCGCGACCCCGGCCGCGAGCGACCGGCCCGGCTCCCCCGGTCCACCCGGGTTGACCAGCAGCACCCCCTGCTGCTTGGCGGCCGGCGCGGTGGCCGGGATCATGGACAGCGCCAGCGTGATCTTCCTGCCGCCGGGATCGGCGTAGTTGAGCGGCACCGCCAGCGTCGCGCACTCCGCGCCCGCCAGCTGCCCGCTGCACTGGCTCCAGCGCAGAGTCGACGCCTTCGGCACCACGGCCGACGTCCCGGTCCCGCCGGCGCCGGCCGGAGAGGTGGTCCCGGCCGCCGGGGCGCCGGAGCCGGACGTCGGACCGGACGTGCAGGCGCTCAGGCCCGCGCCAACCGCCAGCGCAACCGCCGCCAGCGCCAGGCGGCGCCGGAGCGGACGGAGCCGCGGCGAAGGGGAAATCGGCATGCCCTCCATCCTGCCGCATCGCCTGACAGCCTCCGACACGGATCGCCATCAATTCGACACGGAGGGCCATGAGATCGAAACCTATCGCTACATGTCCGCTTTTTCCATAACGAGATTCGGCACAAGGCGCACATCACCGAATTTTTTCTAGCGTTCAGAGTAAATTTCAGACACTCTTGGTCGTAACCCAACAACCCTCTCAAGCCGTCATACTTTATAGTGTTCGGACACTATTGAGGGGGTAGTGAATGCTGGCTAGACATCGGCAGTCACTCATTCTGCAAGCCGTCAGAAACGACGGCAGCGCGCGGGTGAGTGACCTAACGCAACAACTCGGCGTCTCCGACATGACGATCCGCCGGGATCTTGAAGTGCTCGCCAAGGACGGGCTAGTGGAAAAAGTCCACGGCGGCGCGGTGCTGCCGGGCTCTCATGGTGGCCATGAGCCCGGCTTCGAGGACAAGCTCGTGCTTGAACGCCCGGAGAAGACCTCGATCGCCCGCGCAGCGGCCAACCTGGTCCGGCCCGGCACCGCGATCGCGATCGCGGCCGGAACGACCACCTTCGCGCTCGCCCAGTGCCTGCTCGACGTGCCAGGCCTGACCGTCGTCACCAACTCGCTACGGGTCGCGAACCTGTTCAGCGGCAACCACAGCCCGGACGTGGCGTCGGTGGTCCTCACCGGCGGCATGCGCACGGCGTCGGACGCGCTGGTCGGGCCGGTGGCGGACCTGACGATCGCGTCGCTGCACTTCGACACGCTCTTCCTCGGCTGCACCGGTCTCGACCCCGAGGTCGGCCTCTCCACTCCCAACCTGGCAGAGGCCGAAACCAACCGTGCGCTGATCAAGGTGGCCAGGCGCGTCGTCGTGCTGGCCGATCACACCAAGTGGGGGGTGGTCAGCCTGGCGTCGTTCGCGCCGGTGGAGAGGATCGGCGTGCTCGTGACCGACGTCATGCTCCCGGCCGATGCGCACGCGGCACTGGCCGGGAGAGTCGGTGAGATCGTCGTCTAGTACGTCGTAACGATGGGCTGGCCGGGCCCGGCCTCCTGCGCGCCGCTCTCCGTGGCCTGCTCGGCCAGCCGCATCGCCTCTTCGATCAGGGTCTCCACGATCTTCGACTCGGGCACGGTCGCGATGACCTTGCCCTTGACGAAGATCTGGCCCTTGCCGTTGCCCGAGGCCACGCCGAGGTCGGCCTCGCGCGCCTCGCCCGGGCCGTTCACCACGCAGCCCATCACCGCGACCCGGAGCGGGACCTCCATCCCGGTCAGGCCCGCGGTGACCTCTTCCGCCAGCTTGTAGACGTCGACCTGGGCGCGGCCGCAGGACGGGCAGGAGACGATCTCCAGGCCCCGCTCGCGCATGCCCATCGACTCGAGGATGCCGATCCCGACCTTGACCTCCTCGACCGGCGGCGCCGACAGCGACACCCGGATCGTGTCGCCGATGCCCTGCGAGAGCAGCGCCCCGAACGCGGTGGCCGACTTGATCGTGCCCTGGAAGGCCGGGCCCGCCTCGGTCACGCCCAGGTGCAGCGGGTAGTCGCACTGGGCGGCGAGCAGCCGGTAGGCCTGGATCATCACCACCGGGTTGTGGTGCTTGACCGAGATCTTGATGTCGCGGAAGCCGTGCTCCTCGAACAGCGAGCACTCCCAGAGCGCGGACTCGACCAGCGCCTCGGGGGTGGCCTTGCCGTACTTGGCCAGCAGCCGCTTGTCGAGCGAGCCCGCGTTCACGCCGATCCGGATCGGCGTCCCGGTGTCCAGCGCGGCCCGGGCGATCTCCTTGACCTTGTCGTCGAACTCCTTGATGTTGCCCGGGTTCACCCGGACGGCGGCGCAGCCGGCGTTGATCGCCGCGAACACGTACTTCGGCTGGAAGTGAATGTCGGCGATGACCGGGATCTGCGACTTCTTGGCGATCATGGGCAGCGCGTCCGCGTCGTCCTGGGACGGCACCGCGACCCGGACGATCTGGCAGCCGGACGCGGTCAGCTCGGCGATCTGCTGCAGGGTGGCATTCACGTCCGCGGTCAGCGTGGTCGCCATCGACTGGACGCTCACCGGCGCTCCGCCGCCGACTGGCACGTTGCCCACCATCAGCTGACGCGAGTGCCGGCGCTCGGCCAGCGGCGCCGGAGGGGTAGCGGGCATGCCCAGGTCAACGCTCATTGGTTTCCATCCCGTCGGGTGCGTCGGGTGATCGGCACGGCTTCTATTCTCGCCTAGTCTCTGAATACTCTGCTCTTCCACACTGACCCACGTGTCAGGTGACTACCCCTGGTTACCCAATGTTCACCGGGTTGACGATATCCGCGAGGATGAGCACCGACCCGAACAGGACGAGCACGACGAAGACGGCCGCGCTGACCGGGATCAGCCTCCGGTAGTCGACGAGGCCGGGATCGGGCCGCCGCCGGAAGCGGGCGAACTGCCGCCGCACCATCTCCCAGAGCACGACCGCGATGTGGCCGCCGTCCATCGGCAGTAGCGGAAGCAGGTTGAACACCCCGACGAAGATGTTCAGCGACGCGATCAGCAGCAGGATGAAGGAGACTTTCTGCTGCCAGCCCGCGTCGGCCGCGACCGCGTCGCCGGTGTCCCTGGCCGCGCCGACCACGCTCGACACGTTGCCCGCGGCGGTCGTCGACCGGTCCTTCTTGAACAGGTTCGGCAGGGCGGCCGGCAGCTCCCCCAGGGCGGAGACCGACCCGGTGAACACCTGCGAGAACCCGGTGCCGACGTAGCCGATCGCGCTCGGCAGGCTCTGCGACTTGAACACGGTGTTCACGGTCGCGTCGAACCCCAGGTCGGTGCCGTACCCCGGCACTTCGGCGAGCCGGGTATGGAGCACCAGCGGCCGACCGTCCCGGTCGACGGTCAGCGAGACCGGCTCGCCCGGCTTGGTGGCCAGGATCGCGTTGTGGAGCTGCGTCCAACTGGTCATCTTGACCCCGTTGAACGCGGTCACGGTGTCGCCGACCTTCAGCCCGGCCAGGACCGCGGCCGACTTCGGGGCGTTCTTGGCGCACTCGGCCCCGTTCAGCAGGGCCGCCTTCGATGGCTGCACGCAGGGCGTCACCGCGGCCACCTGGTTGGTGGTGACCTGGCTCTCGATCCCGATGCCGAGCGCGAGCCCGAAGATCAGCACGGCCGCGATCACGAAGTGCATGAACGAGCCGGCCCCGAGCACGATCAGCTTCTGCCAGCCGGGCGCCCGGCGGAAGGAGCGCGGCTCGTCTTCCTCGTCCACCTCGTCGACCGACGTCATACCGGTGATCTTGACGAAGCCGCCGAGCGGCAGCGCCTTGATGCCGTACTCGGTCTCGCCGCGGTAGAACGACCAGACCGTCGGCCCGAACCCGATGAAGTACTGGGTGCACTTCATGCCGAACCGCTTGGCCGTCACGAAGTGCCCGGTCTCGTGCAGCATCACGGAGATCAGCAGCGCGGCCAGGAAGATAAGCCAGCCAACCGCTTCCAGCGCCAACCTGCGCCCCTCCCTACGCTTCCGCCAACCGGGTCAGCTCCCGCGCCCGCCGCCGCGCCCAGTCATCGATCGCGAGCACGTCGTCAACCGTGGTCACGCCGGCACCGGACGTGTCGTGCTCAGAGACTACGCGAGCCACCGTGTCAACGATCCTCGGGAACGAAATCCTTCCCGCCAGGAAATCGGCCACGCACGCCTCGTTGGCGCCGTTGTAGACGGCGGGGGCGGTGCCGCCGAGCCGGGCGGCCTCCCTGGCCAGCGCCACGGCCGGGAACGCGCTGTCGTCGAGCGGCTCGAAGGTCCAGGTCGCGGCCGTCGTCCAGTCCAGGCCGGGGGCGGCTCCCGCCACCCGGTCCGGCCAGGCCAGGCCCAGCGCGATCGGGGTCCGCATGTCGGGCGGGCTGGCCATGATGACCGTGGCGCCGTCGGAGAACTCCACCATCGAGTGCACGATCGACTGCGGGTGCACCACCACGTCGATCTTGTCCAGGCCGAAGCCGAACAGCAGGTGCGCCTCGATCACCTCGAGGCCCTTGTTCACCAGGGTGGCCGAGTTGACCGTCACCAGCGGCCCCATTTTCCAGGTCGGATGGGCCAGCGCCTGCTCGGGCGTGACCGACGTCAGCCGCTCGGCCGGCCAGCCTCGGAACGGGCCGCCGCTGGCCGTCAGCACCAGCCGCCTGACCTCGGACCGCGCCCCGGCCCGGAGGCACTGGGCGAGCGTCGAGTGCTCGGAGTCGACCGGCACGATCTGACCCGGCTTGGCCCGGCTGGTCACCAGCGGGCCCCCGATGATCAGCGACTCCTTGTTGGCCAGGGCCAGCGTCCGGCCTGCCTCGAGGGCGGAGAGGGTCGCCCGCAGCCCGGCCGCGCCGGTCACGCCGTTGAGCACCACGTCGCACGGGAGCGCGGCCAGGTCCGACACCGCGTCGGCGCCTGCCCGCACCTCGGGGTCACGGGCGGGTGAGGCGGAGCCGCGGTCCGTTCGATCAAATTCTGCTTTTAGCTCTGCCTTGACAGCGGGGACGGCGGCCGAGTCGGCTACCGCCACCACGTCCACGCCGAACTC
>DATCGA010000115.1:0-15322 GCA_036509215.1 Trebonia sp. | reverse complement strand
CGGGCGCCCTGATCCGCGCCTATCTCGCCCAGGGCCGTCCCGAGCTGGCGGCCCGCGTGTTCGAGCGCTGCCGGGTCGCGCTCGAGCAGCTCGGGCTCCGCATCTCCCCGTCGCTCGAGCGGCTCTACGCGCCGGCCCGCGACCCCCGGCCGGCGCGCGCAGCCGCGCCGTCGGTGCCGGAGACTGCCCAACCGGCCCCGGCGTCCGCTTGGGGCCACGCCCCGCCCGCCGCTGTCGGCCAGACCTCGTCGGCCCCGGCCGGCCTGACCCCGCCGCCGCTGCCGAGGGAGGAGCGCCGCCCCCTCAGCGTGCTGTTCGCCGAGGTGGCGGCCCCGGCCGGGCTGGCCGGCGCGGTTGGCCTGGAGACGCTGCGCGAGCTCGTCGGCGGTTCGCTGGCGGCGGTCATCACCGAGGTGGAGGCGTTGGGCGGGACCGTGACCTCGGTATCGGGACGGGGCCTGCAGGCGATGTTCGGCGCGCCGCAGGCGCATGAGGATGATCCGGAGCGGGCCGTCCTGGCGGCCTTCCGCGCGCTGACGGCGGCCGCCACCATCGCCGCCGCGACCGAGGGCGGGACCGCGCTGCGAATCGGGGTCGAGTCCGGCCCGGCCGTCGTGGGTCCCATCGGGGGCGGCGCCAAGGTGGAGTACGGGGCGTTCGGCGACGTGGTGAGCGTGGCCGCCGCGCTGCAGTCGGCCGCGAGGCCGGGAGCGGTCCTGGTCGGCCCGGCCACCCGGGCCGTGACCGCGCACCTGTTCAGCTGGGGAGCGGGCGAGCAGGTGTCGCTCGGCGGTAACGCCCGCCCGCTGGCCGCCAGCTACCTGGAGGCGCCCCGGGCGCGGGTCGGCGAGCGGCGCCTGCGGGGAGTCGGCGGCCGAGCCGCCCTGGTCGGCCGTGACGCGGAGATGCGGGTCCTCGAGACGGCGCTGCGGCAGGCGGTCGAGGGCCGCGGCTCGGTCGTGGTGCTGACCGGCGACGCCGGGCTGGGCAAGACCCGTCTGGTGCAGGAGTGCAGGAAGCGCTTCATCGCCTGGTTCGGCGCGGGCAGCGGCCGGCTGCCGCTATGGCTGGAAGGCCGCGGCGCCTCCTACGCGTCCGCCACCCCCTACGGGCTCTACCGGCAGCTGGTGGCCAGCTGGGTCGGGGTGGCGCCGGACGAGCCGGCCGCCAGGCTCCAGCCCGCCCTGGAGCGAGCGCTGACCAACCTCATGGGGAACGCCAACCTGCTTCCGCCGCTGGCGCGGATGATGGGCATCGCCTATCCGGCCCCGTCCGGCCGAGTGAGCCCCGAGGACCTGCAGCGGATGACGTTCGCCGCGCTCCGCTCGGTGGTGACCCGGTTCACGGTCGCGGGCCCGACCGTCCTCGTCCTCGAGGACCTGCACTGGGCCGACCCGACCTCGCTGCGCCTCACCCTCGAGCTCGCGGAGCTGGCCGCCGGACGGCCGCTGCTGGTGCTCGCCACCAGCCGGCCGAAGTCAGGCCGCGAGGAGATCGCGGCCCTGGCCGCCGCCCCGTCGGCCCGGCCGATCGTGCTCAGGCCGCTGCCCGCCGCCGACGAGCAGACGCTCGTCGAGTCGCTCATCGGCCAGGTCGCAGGCGCCCTCGGCGCGGCCGGCGGCGCCAGCCCCGAGGTTGTCGCCGCCGTGCTCGCCAGCGCCGACGGCAACCCGCTGTTCGTCGAGGAGCGGCTGACGTCGCTGCTCGAGACGCGGGCGCTGGTCCGCGCGGACGGGACCTGGACGCTGCGCGAGCCGCACGGCCCGCAGCTTCCGCAGGTGCTCGAACGCCTGGTGAGGTCTCGCGTGGACCGGCTCAGCGCCGCCGCCCAGGAGGCGATCAGGGCGGCCGCCGTGCTCGGACCCGAGTTCACGGCGGCGCTGCTCGCAGCCGTGCTCGGCACCTCGCCCGCCGAGCTCGGGCCGGCCCTCGAGGAGATGGTCGACAGCGATCTGGTGCACCGGGAGCCGCCCGAGAGCCGGGCCGTCACCTTCCGGTTCCGTCATGCCCTCATCCAGGAGGCTACCTACCTGGGGCTGCTGCGGGCCGAACGCCGACGCCTGCACGCGGCCGCCGCGGCGGCGTTGGAGGCCGCGTCACGCGACCGGCTGCCCGAGGTCGCGGCGGTCCTCGGACGGTACTACGCGGCCGCCGAAGACGCCGAGCGAGCCGTGCACTACCTCGAGATGGCCGGCGATCACGCGACGGACGCGTTCGCCAACTACGAGGCGATCTCCTCGTTCAGCGCGGCCCTGGCGGTGGCGCAGCGGCAGGCCCCGGCCATGGCGGCCGACGCCGTCCGGCTGCACGCCAAGCTCGCCAACGTGCAGTGGCGCATCGGCAGGCTCGACGAGGCTGCGGTCGCCTTCCGCGCGGCGCTGCAGCTGGACGGCTCGGTCGACGCGTTGCAGCGGGCGCACCTGTATACCCGACTGGGGCGGCTGGAGATGAGCAACAGCCAATACGAGGCGGCCGTGGCGGCCTTCGACGCCGCCGAGGCGCTGCTGGGCGGCGATCCAAGCGGCTGGGACGACGCCACGGTTGACCAGTGGCTGGAGATGATGCTCGACGGGCGAGCCTCTGTCCACTCGATGCGCTTCGAGCCTGACCTGATGCTGGCGACTCTGGAACGGGCCAGGCCGCTGCTCGAATCCCGCGGTTCGCCAGCCAGACGGCAGATCTTTCACTGGCAGGTCACCATGCAAGAGCTGATCAGGCACCGGTTCCGGGTCGAAGACGCCGACATCGCCCGGCTCCGCACGAGCATCGAGTTCGCTGATCAGACCGCGGATGAGAAGGACGTCGGCTACGCCACGTACTTCCTCGGCTGGGCGCTATGGCTGCGCGGCGACCTGACGGAGGCTAAGCAGCAGCTGGAGAAGGCGCTGGCGATGGGGGAGCGCATCGGCGAGAGGCACTTGCTGGTGACCAGCCTGTTGGCGCTCACCCTGACGGCGCTGCGCGGGCACGACACGGAGGCGGTCCGCGCGCTGATCCCGCGGGCGAGGATGGCGGCGGGTAAGGACGGCATCTACGTCGCCCTCACGGTGGCGGCGCAGGCCTGGCTCGCCTGGCAGGACGGACATCCGGACGAGGTAATCCGGCTGGCCGGCCGGATCGCCGAGTTCGACCTCAGGGCGCTAGTCACCGGCGGACGCTACCGCTGGGTCTACCTGTTCCCGGTCATCGCCGCGCGGCTGCAGTCGGGGGACGCCGCCGCCGCGGTTGCCGCCGCCCGGCAGATTGTCGACCCCGCCCAGCAGCTTCTCCCCGATGACCTTATGGCAGCGCTGGACGCCGCCTGCGCAGCATGGGATCGCGGCGAGGCCGGCCCGGCCGCCGACGGCCTGGCCGGCGCGCTCCGCCTGGCACACGACCTGCATTACTTCTGAGTGCTAAATCCCGGTCGGAGACCAGCAGCCCGTCGTAGGCGAGGTTGTTGCGCAGGTCGATCGTGGCCCGGTCGAGGCCTCGAACGACGCGCAGCGGCGGGCCCACCCAGAAGCGCACGGCATCATCGCCGGCCGCCTCGGCCGAGTCATCCGGCTCCGCGGAATCGGGTCGGCCGGCAGGCAGCCAGGTGCCGTAGCGCGAGGTCCGCTCGGCGATCCGCTGTGCGCTCGCCCCGTTCACGTCTTCCGTGCGGTTGAAGGCACTGGACTCGGTTGGGGCACTGCGGCCATTGACGTCGCCGTCGGCCTTGACGTCGCTGTTAGCGTCGACGTCCTCGTCAGCGTCGACGTAGACGTCCGCGGTGACTGCGCCGTCGTCGGCCAGTGATCGGTTGTCGCCGGCGTCGCCGTTGCCGCTCCGGGCACCGCTCTCGCCGCCAGCCGCCGTTTCCCCGGAGCCGGCGGTGTCGCCCGCGAGGACGGCGCGCTCCAGCCGGCCCAGGATGGCGCGGGCCTGCCATCCAGGCAGCCGCTCGGCGTGATCGGCCAGCAGCCAGCCGAGCGACGTCGGCCCGAGACCGGCGAAGAGCGGTTCGATGGCGCCGAACGGCATGTGGACCACGGGCACCACCAGGAAGAGCGACTGCCACGCGGACGCAATGGCCGCCGCCTGCGAGTCGGCCGCCGATGCGCTCGACGCGGCTGCAATACCCCCCGGCGCGTCCGCCACGGCGCCCGCCCCGGCCGACGTCGCGGGGGCAGCGGCTGTCGCCGCGCGTTCGCCCGCCGCCTCCGGCGTGCCCTCGGTCCCGGTCTTGGGTGGGGCCGGTGCCGGGTCGGCGCAGAGCAGGTCCATCAGCGCGCCCAGGTTCCCGGCGAAGACATCGGCCCGCGCGACGATCAGCGTCTTGTGCAGATCGAGCGCGGCCAGGAAGACCTCGGCCCGGCTCGCGGCGTACTCCTCGTCGGCCCACGGGGCGGAGGTTTCCCGCCATTCGATCAGCGCGGCGTCCTCGGTCTCGGCCTGGGCCGGCCCGTCGGGGACGTGGTCGCCCCACCGCTGCCGCGCGAGCGCGACCGCCTCGGCCAGCGGGCCGATCTCGGCCGTGAGCCGGGTGACCTCGGCCGTCTCGTCGTTGACGGCGGTCCACGCGACGGCCAGGCTCGCGCTCAGCGCCTGCGACTCCTTCGCCGCGGCCTCCCGCCGCAGCCCCGCCTCGGCGCAGGCGGCGCGCAGGTCGCGTCGCCGGGCGGTCCAGGCCCGCCAGTTCCTGCCCCGGCGCACCCCGCCCGCCACCGCGACCGACACCGCGCTGCGCGACCGGAGCGCGGTTTTGCCGTCCTCGGTGACGGTCGTGAACGCGGGCCGGTGGAGCTGGTGCGCGCCCAGGTCGGCGAGCAGCGCCCGCTGTTCCTCCTCGGCGTCGGCCAGCGCCTCACGGACGGAGGGTTCGCCCGCCGCGAGTTCCGCCAGCCGGGCCTGGGCGGCCTCGGCCGAGCCGGACGCCTCCTCGCAGGCCTGCTCGAGGTCGGAGATGCGGGTGACCGCGGCGGCCACCTCGGCCCGTTCGCTGGCCAGGATTTCCGTCTTTTCCAGCGCCGACCGGAACCTTGAGACGGCGGCGGGCCAGTCGACCGCCGCGCTCTCCGCTTGCAGCCGCCGTAGCGCGGCGGCCATCGACTCGCCCGCCGGGAACAGGACATCGGTGCCGCGGACGGCCCCGCGCCACCACCGCTCGGCGAACGCGCGGTTCGCCGCGTCGTCGCCGAGGCGGGCCGCCAGCATCGCCCACGCGCCGACGCCGTCGGCCAGCCGGGCGGTGGAGGCGAAGTAGTCGATCGTCGTGGCCGCCTCCCGCCACCGCGCCCCTATGGGCGGCAGGCCGTGCGCCGTCAGCGCGCTCGGCTCCGGTGCCGCCAGCACGATCTCGAACCCGGTAAGCGACGGGTTCGGCGCCGCGACGGTGTGCGTCGACCAGGTGCGCAGTTCCCCGAAGGCCGCCGCCGGGCCCGGCAGGTCGGCGATGCGACGGGCTCGCTCGGTGATGATCGCCGCGACCAGGTCGCCGTACACCTCGGCCACCCCGGTGCCGGGCGGCGCGTGCACCGCGAACACGCCCCCGCCGGGCTGCGCGACGGCCTCGTTGACCGCGAACTGCTCGCTGCGGACCAGACCGCCGTCTGACGGCCAGCGCCCGGCCGGGATGCGGTCGGGTCGGCATCCGTCCCGCACCACCAGGGGCTCCCAGCGCACGTCCACACGGCCGACCCCGAGAGCGTCGCCGTCCACGCCCGAATGACCAGGCGCTGCCCGATCCCCGGACTGGCCGGCCTTGCCTGGTTCGATGCCCGGTGACCCGCCTACCGGGCCGTGATCCGCAGACCCGCCGACGTCAGCCGAGTCCCCCGACCCGCCGATCTCACCGGGCCCGCTGCGCTGCTCCGGCACCACTGGGAACGGCACCGTCGGTACCCCGCGCTCCCCAGTTGATCCGTGGCGTCCAGCCTTTTCCTCACGCCCCGTTGCTTCCCGAAACCCTGCTCCGTGGTACCCCGCGACACGCTCAGCGTCCATCCATTCACCGCCCCCGATGACCGCAGCCCAGCTATCAAGACCGCGCGGCTAACACTACGCCGAGTCATCCGACAAACATGTAGAGTTACCAAATTTCACCCTTCTGGATCTTCGGAGAGAGCGGTCACGAGGGCGCGCTCATCACAGGCCTCGGCGCCGACGCCCGTTCCGGATAAGACCGAAGCGGCGGCGACGCTAGCCTTCATCGTCGCCCGCCCCGGCCGCAATCGCGCGCGGTGCCGGCTCGTGACGGTATTGTGCGGGCAAATGGACGAGCTGGACGAGAACGGGCGCGACCCCGGACGCGACTCGCTGCACCTCGACGCGCTCGCGGTCAGCGACCGGTTCCGGCTGTTCAACTTCACCCGGCGCGATGACCACCTGGCGTACCTGTGGGTGCTGCGCGCGCTTGACCGGCTCCGCGCGGTGCACCAGGTGCAGGCGCACTCGGCCGACGTCGCGGTCGCCCTGGCCGAGCTTGCGGCCGTGCACGAGGACGTCCCGGCCCATCACGACCTGGTCCGGCTGCGCGAGCGGCTGGACGCGCTGGCCGACGATCAGATCCTGCACCGGCTCGAGGACGCGTCCCGGGCGGGCTCGCTCGCCCGCTACCGGAACCGCCAGTCGGTCTACCAGTTCAGCGAGCTCGGCTACCGCGCCTACACCGCGGTCGAGGACGTGCTCGCGGCCCGCATCCGCGACGCCAACCTGTCCCGGCTGGTGTTCTCCGACATCCTCGAGGACCTGCGCGCCCTCGATAAGGCCACCGCGTCCCGGGACCACGATCAGGTCTACCGCCGGCTGTCGCGGCTGGACACCGTCCTCGACGACATGTCGCGCCGCGCGGCGCAGTTCCACCTGACGCTGGCCGAGCTCATGCGCTCCACCGACACGTCGCCCGAGGCGTTCCTCAAGTACAAGAACGCGCTGCTCACCCACATGACCGACTTCATGGCCGAGCTCGACCGGTACCTGCCGAGGCTGGCTGCCGGGATCACCGCCGTTGACGACCGCGCGATGCTGGCGCTGGTCGTGCGGGCCGACGACCGGCCGTTCCTGTCCGACGACGACAAGCGCGACGACTGGCGTCGCCGCTGGGCCGCGCTGCGGGCGTGGTTCGCCGAAGACGACCCCGAGTCCCGCGCCCTCGGGCTGCGCACCGCCACCCGCGCCGCCGTCTCCGCCGTGATCGCGCTGCTCCGCCAGGTCACCGAGGCGCAGCGCGGCGGGGTGAACCGGTCATCGCAGCTCCGGCACCTGGCCGAGTGGGTGTACGGGTGCCCCGACGAGCCGGCCGCGCATGCGCTCATGACCGCCGGCTTCAACCTCCGCACCGCCCGCCACGTTGGCGGCGCGCACGATGACGCCGACCAGATCTCCTCCCGCGCAACCTGGTGGGAAGCGCCCGGCGTTGACATCTCGGTCACCCTGTTCAGGCGGGGCAAGGCCCCGACGCCGGGCGTGCCCCAGCCCGCCAGGAACAACCCGGCGGTCAAGGCGGAGCTGGCCCGCCGCCAGGCCGAGCAGCGCGCGGCCGAGCGGGCCGCCGCCCGGTCGCTGCTCGCGGCCGGCCCGCACGACCGGGTCCTCGACGAGGCCGAGACCCGGGTGCTGCTCCGCCTGCTCACGCTCGCGACCGAGGCGCGCACGGTCGTGGCCGGCCGGCTCGCCACCGCGGCGGGCGGCAACGACATCCTCACCATGCGGCTGGTGCCGAGCGAGGCCGGCAGCGCCGTCCGCACCCAGCACGGAACCCTGCACCTCCCCGGATTCGAGCTGCGCCTCGAGCCGGCGATCACGGGACGCAGGTAACCCATGCCACCGCAGCCGGCCGCCGCCAACATCCAGCTCAGCGACCTGGGCGCCTACCAGCAGGCGGTCCGGGTGGTGCTCACCACCGACGTGATCACCGCGACGCGGCCGCGCCCGGGCATGCTCGAGTCGGTGCTCCGCTGGGCCGACCAGCTCAGCAAGGACCTGCGCGACCACCTGGGCTACACGCTGATCGCGACCACCCGCCAGGTCCGGCTGATCCGGCGGCTTGACGGCCTCGACCCCACCCAGACCACGATCTTCACCGCTAAGTCGGGCCGTCCGTTCGACCGCCGCCGGCTCGCCTACCTCTGCCTCATCCTCGCCTCGTTCCAGCGGTCCCGGGTCGAGGTCAGCCTGGCCGACCTGGTCCGCGCCTTCACCCCGAGCGCGAACGCGATCGACGGCCTCGGCTTCAACCCGACCGTGTCCGCGCACAAGGCCGCCGTCGTCGACGTGCTCGACTGGCTGGCCGACCGGGGCGCGCTCCGGCTCTCCGACGGGTCGGCCGACGCGTGGTCGGCCGACACCGAACGGGGCGACGCCCTCTACGACATCGACCATGACATCTGCGCGGCGTTGTTCCGCCCGGCCCGTCCGATCCAGCACCTGACGAGCGCGGCCGGCCTGCTCGACGCGACCTACGTCTCGGCCAAACGCGGGGCGCAGCGCGAGGCGGCCGCCCAGCGCGCCGCCCGCGCCCTGCTCGAGCACCCGGTCGTCTACTACGCGCAGGTTGAGCCGGAGGTCGCCGAGGCGCTGCGGCAGACCGGAGTCGCAGAGAACCTGGCCCGCCTGACCGGCCTGGCGGTCGAGCGGCGGGCCGAGGGCGTGCTGCTGGCCGACGCGGGCGGCCGCTTCACCGACCGCCCGTTCCCCGGCCGCGGCGGCGCGGTCAACCGCGCGGCCGGCCTGCTGCTGGCCAAGATCGCCGATGTCCTCGAGGACCCGGACGAGACGCCGCTGCTCCTTCCGGTCCCGGCCGAGTCAGCTGACCAGCGCGAGCTGCTGGAAAAGATCGACGCCGCGCTCCCGCTGGCCGGGGTGGTCACGGAGCTCGCCTGGTCCGCCCCGCTGGAAGAAGACTCCTACTTCGAGCGCGCAGGCGCCGTCAGGCACGCGATCGACGAAGACCCGGCCCTAGCAGACGCGCCCCGCCCAGGTCAGAGCCCAGCGGACCCGAGCCGCGCGGACCCGAGCGGCCGGCAGCCCCTCGCCGCCTTCATCGCCGACAGCGCCCTGCGGGCCATGATCAACGACCTCTACGACGAGCTCGGCCCGACGTCGTTCACCGTGACCTGGCAGCACGATCAGCGCGGGCTGCTGAACGCCGCCGTCGGGTTCCTGGCCGACCTGCGGCTGCTCCGCCGGGTCGACGCCGGCGTGCTGGTGCTGCCGGCCGCGGCGCGCTACCGGAACATCAAGGCGGCGCTCCCGGTCCGGCACGCCGAGGGCCAGCTCGCACTCGACCTGTTCGGCGGTGACATCGGCGGTGGCAGCGACGATGACTGACCGGTTCAAGCCGTCCCGGGCCGGCGTGATCAACATCTGGGACTACATCGACGAGGAGTGGGCGTTCGCCGACGGCCGCCTCGCCCTGCGCGGTCACAACGGCTCGGGCAAGACCAAGGCGCTCGAGGTCCTCTTCCCGTTCGTCCTCGACGGGATGGCCGACTCCCGCCGCCTCGACCCGTTCTCCGGCGAGAACCGGACGATGAAGTCCAACCTGCTGTTCCGCGGCCAGGAATCCGAATACGGCTACGTCTGGATGGAGTTCGCGCGAGCCCGCGCCGCCGCCCACAACGCCAGCGGCGCCAACGAAGCCAGCGCCGCCGACGAGGCCAGCGCCGCCGACGAGGCCGGCGTCGAGACCGTGACGCTGATCATCGGCATGCGCGCCCACCGGAACACCGACGGCGTGCGGATGTCGTTCTTCGTCACCGGCAAGCGGGTCGGCGCGGACTTCGGCCTGCTGTCGGCCGACTCCCGCCCGCTGACCGAACGCCAGCTCCGCGCCGTCCTCGAGCCGGAAGCCTGGCGGCGCACCGCGACCGAGTACCGGGACCTGGTCGACCACCGCCTGTTCGGCCTCGGCCGGGAGCGTTACGCGCAGCTCCTCGACCTGCTGCTGGCGCTGCGCCGACCGCTGCTGGCCAAGGACCTGGACCCGGCCAAGGTGTCGGACACGCTGACCTCGGGCCTCTCCCCGGTCGACGACGACCTGGTCCAGCAGGCCGCCAGGGACTTCGAGAACCTCGCCGCCGTGCAGAAGCTGTTCGACGACCTAACCGCCGCCAACGCGGCCGTGGGCGAGTTCAGGACGCACTACGAGGCCTACCTCCGTTCCCACGTGAAGTTCGCCCTTGACCGGGTGCAGGCCCGGTCCGACGTCGCCGCCGAGCACGCCGAGCGGCTGGCGGGGGCGGCCGCCGCCCGCCGCATCGCGGTCGACGCGGAGCGGGCGGCCGACGCCGACCGGGAGGCCAGCAGGTCCGAGGGCGAGACGCTCCAGGGTCGCCTGGCCGGCCTCAAGAACTCCGAGGAGTACAAGGCCCAGGGCCGGATCGAGGACAAGCGGCGCGAGGTGACCGCCCGCGCCAACGACGTCGCCCGCCAGCGCGACAGCCTCGACCGGGACCGCCGCCGGCTCGCGGACCAGACCGCCGCCGTCGGCAAGCTCGCCAACCGCGTCACCGGCAGCCGGGCCGAGGCGGACCGGATCGCCGCCGCCCTGGCCGACGCCGCCCAGCGGTCCGGCATCGCCGACGACGGCTTCGGCCCGGTCGACGCAGGCGACGAGCTCATCGCGACCGCCCGCGCTCGGGTGGCCGCCCGCCGCGACGACATCGGCGAGATCCGCCGCCTCCTCGACGCGATCCGCGACGCCAAGGCCAAACGCGCCTACGCCGAACAGGAACTGGCCCGCAAGACGTCGGCCCACGAGCGCCAGCAGCACGAGACCGAGACCGCCGCCGCCCGGCTCACGGCGGCCCGGGCCGAGGCGGCCGACACCCTGACCGCCTGGTCCGCCCGCTGGGCGCCCCCCTCCGACGCCCCCCCGACGGCGGACGCACGCACGACATCCGACCAAGCCCCCCTTGCCTTCGACGCAACCGACCTTCCCGGTCACGTGATCACCGAGGCCGACCTAGGCGCACTGGCCGAGGTGCTCGACCGCACCGGCGAACCGGGCGCGGCCAGCCTGGCGGAGGCGTACGACCGCTGCACCGCCGACCGGCAGGCCGCGACCATCACCGCCCAGGCCAATCTCGGCGCAGCGCTGCGCGAGGCCCGTCGGCGCCTGGCGGACCTGCGCGCAGCGCGTGACGCCATCGCGGCCGAGCAGGACGACGCGCCCCCCGCCAGTGACCTGCGCCCGGCCACCCGCGACGGTCGCCGCGGCGCCCCGCTCTGGCAGCTCGTCCGGTTCGCCCCCGACGTACCGGACGAGGCCGCCGCCGCGATTGAGGGTGCCCTGTACGGCGCGGGCCTGCTCACCGCCTGGGTGCACCCAGACCCGGCGCTGACCGCAGCCGCGTTCGATGCCGCCGAAGCCGACGGCTACCTCATCCCCACCGCCCCTGGAAGCGCCCCCGGTGCCAGCCCCGGTGCGGCCTCAGGCGGTGCCAAGACCCTCGCCGACGTCCTCATCGCCGAGGATCAGGAGCACGTCCCGGCCGACGTCATTGTCGCCGTGCTCCGCTCGATCACCCTCACTGACGACATCATGGCATCCGGGTCTGACATTCCGGCCCGCCCGGTTTCCCACGGCGTCGACTACGTCTTCGGCGACGCGCCCGAGCCGAAGGCCGCCCGCTCCGTCGCGTCCGTCCGCCAGCCCATCGTCTCCACCAAGGCCCAGTTCAGCTACGGCGTCCACGTCGGCGCCCGGCCCAAGAGGGTTCCGGAGTACATCGGCGCGACCAACCGGGCCGACCGCCGCCGCGCACGGCTGGCCGAGCAGGACGAGCGCATCGCGGCCGCCGCCGAGCAGGAGCGCGCGCTCGCCGGGCGGGCCGACGCCGCCGCCGCGCTGCACGAAGACTTCCGCCGCGCCCGGCGCGAGCTCCCCGACACCCGCCCGGTCGCGAAGGCGGCCGAGGCGGCCGGCCGCCAGGCGGCGCTGCTCGCCCGGACGCGCGAAGACGTCGAGATAACACGAGTCACCCTGGACAGCGCGATCGCGGAAACCGACGCCAGGACCCGCCAGCTTCGGCACGCCGCCGCCGAGCGGCGGATGCCCACCGACGCGAGCGACGTCGACGCGATCGCCCGCGCCGCCGCCGAGTTCGAAAACGCCGCGTCCGACCTCCACAAGGAGCGCGTCACGCTGGCACGCGCGGAAGACGATCTGGCCGAGCGGGCCGAGGCGGTCGAGCGCCAGCGCCAGGAGCAGCTCGAGGCCGAGGCCGCCCTCGACGACGCCGAGCGGCTCCAGGCCGCCCTCGACGAGGAATTCCGCACGCTCGAGGAGGCACTGCAGACCGACGTTCAGCACGTCCTCGAGCAGATCCGCCAGACCGAGCGCGACCTCACGACCGCCCAGCAGTCGTACGCGCAGCACGACCGGCGAGCCAGGGGCGAGCATGACAAGGTCACCTCGGCTGACCGTGACGTAGTCAACGAACGCCAGTCGCTCACCGACGCGGTGGCACAGCTCTTCGACCGGGCCACCGCATTCGGCGAGTTTGCCCGCCCCGATCTGCGCCCGCTGCTGAGCGTGGGCGCCGCGCCGGGCTGGCCCGACCCGGCAGCCTGGCCGGACACGGAAGGGGTGAGCGAGGACCTCGCCGCCCGACTCACCGGCAGCCGGGCCGGCCACGCCAGCCGGGCCGGCCACGCCGGCCAGGCCGACCCGAGCGCCGAGTCCGATCCGGTCGCGGTCGTCAGGAGCGCGCTCCCGGCCGCCGTCACCCAGATCCTCGACGCGTTCGCCGCCGCGACCAGAGGCGGCCGCCAGGTCACCGAGGGGTCGCTGAAGAACACCGCCGACCGCATGTCGGTCGCGCTCAAGGACTTCACCGACGCGCTGGCCGCCTGCGAGGAGGACTACCGGGTCGACTGGGAGCCGGGCGCGATCGTCACCGTCCACGTGATCGACGACGAGGGCCGCAAGCCGGTCGCGCGGTTCGCCACCCGGATCGCCGAACGCGCCGCCGACCAGGGCGTCCTCCTCGAGGACCGGGAGCGCAAGGTGCTCGAGGACGAGCTCCTGGCCGCGCTGGCCGGCCAGATCCACACCAGGGTCGTCGCCGCTCGCGACCTGACCAGGAACATGAACGAGGACACCCGGTCCAAGCCGATGTCGTCCGGCATCGCCGTCGGCATCCGCTGGGCCCAGTCCGACAAGATCACCGACCCGCAGCGCGCCGCCTCCAAGCTGCTCGACCGCGACCTGCCCGGCCCCGAGCGCCTGGCCGAGCTGCGGGGCCTGCTGCGCGACATGATCCGCGAGTACCGGGCCGGCCATCCGCGCGCCACCTACCGGGAGGCCCTCGGCAGCGTGCTCGACTACCGCTCCTGGCACGCCTTCGAGCTGCTGCTCATCCAGCCCGGCGAGGGCGAGACGCGACTGACGAGGGCCAAGCACTCGGTGATGTCCGGCGGCGAGAAGTCGGCCGCGATCCACCTGCCGCTGTTCGCCGCCGCCAACGCCCTCTACTCGAGCGCGAAGGAGCACTGCCCTCGGCTGATCGCCCTCGACGAGGCGTTCGTCGGCATCGACGAGCGCTACAAGCCGGACCTGTTCGGCCTGGCGGTCAAGTTCGACCTGGACCTGTTCATGACCGGCCACGACCTGTGGGTCACCACCGACACGGTGCCGATGATCGCGCACTACGACCTCTACCACGACAAGGTAACCCGCACCACCTCGGCGCTCCTCATCCTCTGGGACGGCCAGCAGCTCATCGACGCCACAGCGGGCTACAAGGACAACGACGCCCTCACCACCGAGATCCTGGGCTTCCGCCCCACCCGCCACACCCCTCTCGGCGCCAACTCCACCCTCTACACCGCCGCCCCAGGCCTAGGCCCAGGCCCAGACGACGAAGAAGACGAAGAGCCCTAAAAACCAAGAACCCTCATATCGAACGGACCCGGCTGACTCTCCACCGCTCAACCCGACCGCAGTTCATCCGGCCGACCACTCCCGCGCCGCGCGCACGCCCCCGCGCCGCGCGCCCCGTCCCCGCGCCGCCCGCCCCGTCCCGCGCCGCCCGCACCCCCCGCCGCGATGATCACGAAGGACCTTATTATCGCAAAGGATTTGTGCAGCTATTCGATTCGGATCCTTCGCCAGGAAAATATCCTTCGTGATCATGGGCTGGGCGGCAGGCAGGCAAGTGGGCAGAGTGTCAGGCGAGTTTTCTTCGGCTGATGTGACACCCTCCTCACGGCGAAAGCCCAACCATCCCGACCGTCCAGTCCGCTGCTCCAGCCATGGCGGCTCGATTACGCTCGATCGCGTGAATCACCGACGGCCACTGGAACCCCGCGTCGCGGTCGCAGCCGAGAAGGCGCTCGCCCGGCAGAAGTTCGTCACGCCCATCGACGTGTGCCTCACCATCGGCTGGCTCCAGCCATCCAACGTGGATGACTGGCGGCGCGGCCGGGTGGACAACCTGGACGATTTCCTGCCCGCTCATTCGGCGGCATTCCTGGTCCACCTCCAGGAATGGGCGATCGCCAAGGGACTCAAGCCATTCGAGGCCGACTATGTGTCGGCCGCCAGATCCCGCCGCCCGCTCCGCTTCAGTTCACTGGACGAGCCCCAGCTGGAGCGCGCGTGGCGGACGCACTGGATCGCGCCCGACTTGCCGGACAAGCAGGCCGAGCGGGTCATCGCGCGCCAGTCCGCGCCGCCTGATCTCGTGGTCATCCAGCCCGTCAAGGACTTCACCTGCGCCGAGTGCGGCGGCTCGGGCGACCTGCTCATGATGGACGACGCTGGTCCGCTGTGCATGAGCTGCGCGGACATGGACCACCTGGTCTTCCTGCCGGCCGGCGACGCCGCGCTGACCCGACGGGCGAAAAAGGCCAGCGGGCTCTCCGCCGTGGTCGTGCGGTGGAGCAAGTCTCGCAAGCGCTACGAGCGGCAGGGCCTGCTGGTGGAAGAGCCCGCGCTCGAACGGGCCGAACAGGAGTGCCTGGCCGACTCCGACGCGCGGTCGCGCCGCCGCGAACGGGACGCGGCCCGCCGTTCGGACGACGACGTCGAGTTCCAGCGCCGGTTCGCGGCGGAGATCGCGCGCCTGTATCCGGGCTGCCCGGCGACGCGCGCGGAGGCCATCGCCCGGCACGCCGGACTGCGCGGCAGCGGTCGGGTCGGCCGTTCCGCGGACGGCCGAGCCCTTGACGAGCGAGCGATCGCGCTGGCTGTGGTGGCATCGATCCGGCACGAGGACACTGACTACGACGAACTCCTCATGTCCGGTGCCGCGCGCGCAGACGCGAGGACGCGGATCAAGCCCGCCATCGACCGGGTGCTGGCCGCCTGGTCGACGGCTGAGGCCCGGTGAGGAATCCACCATGAACCCCGACG
>DATCGA010000114.1:0-18159 GCA_036509215.1 Trebonia sp. | reverse complement strand
ACCTGCCGGTGGCCGCCCAGCTCAGCGTCGACCGGCCCACCGCCAAGGTCGCGATGATCGCTGCGATGTACGGGCAGACGACCGGGCACGGCGGCAACGCCGCCCGCCGGATGCGGTCCGCCTACCCGATCGCCATGGGCTACCTCGACGACGCCGACCGCTCCGCGCAGGCCGGGCAGGACCTGCGCACCTACGGCGGCCGGCTGATCCGGATGTCCGGCGGCGCGGGCGCGGCCGAGGCCGAGTCGGCCGGCGCCCGCACCGGCCGCGGCCGCTACGGGCGCAACGCGGTGATCCAGGGGGCCGCGGCCGAGTTGTTCAAGATGTGGGCCGTCACCGTCCGGGCCCGGGCGGCCCCGCTCGGGGCCCGGATCGTGCTCTGCCTCCACGACGAGCTGCTGGTGCACGTCCCCGAGGACCGCGCGGCGCAGGCGGCGGAGCTGGTCGGCGACTGCCTGGCCGAGACCGCCCGGCGCTGGGCGCCCGGCGGGCCGGTCCGGTTCATCGCCGATATCACCACCGTCCGCTGCTGGGCAGACGCGAAAGGTTAACCCTCCCGCCGGTCGCGCGACGATCGGCCGCGCCCGGCCTGATACCGTGGCGTGCAGATAGCACGGGTTCTGGAAGGGGTCTTGACGTTGCCGCGATACCGCAGAGTGGTGGTTAAGCTCAGCGGCGAGGCCCTGGCAGGCGCCGCCGGAACCGGCGCTGATCCCGCCAGCCTCGCCCGGGTGGCCGACGAGGTTCTGTCGGTGCACAACCTCGGTGTTGAAGTCGCGGTCGTGGTCGGCGGCGGAAACTACTTCCGCGGCCGGATGGCCGACGGCTGGGGGATCAGCCGGGCCGAGGCGGACAACATCGGCATGCTCGGCACGGTCATGAACGCGCTCATGCTGCGCGGCGCGCTCACCGCGCGGACCGACGTGGACGTGCGGGTGATGACTGCGGTCCCTATCCACAGCGTGGCCGAGCCGTTCATCCGGCTGCGCGCGGTGCACCACCTGGAGCGGGGCTTCATCGTGGTGCTGGCGGGCGGCATCGGCCAGCCCTACGTGACCACCGACTACCCGGCCGTCCAGCGGGCGCTCGAGCTCGACGCCGACGCGCTCCTGGTCGCCAAGCACGGGGTGGACGGCGTCTACGACTCCGACCCCAAGCACAACCCGGACGCGGAGAAGTTCACCACGCTGACCTACGAAGAGGCCCTCGCGGCCGACATCCGGATCATGGACACCAGCGCGTTCGTGCTGGCCAACGAGCAGTCGCTGACCATGCACGTGTTCGACGTGGCGGCCTACGGCGCGATGCGCGCCATCTGCGAGGGCGACGACAGCATCGGCACCAAGATCACCGCGAAATAGCCGCTAGCTCTTCATCGTGCGCCAGACCGGCCGCGGGATCAGCTTCATCACCGTGGCCAGGCCGACCAGCGGGGCCGGCACCCAGACGACGGACTTGGAGCCGCGCAGCGCCTTCGCGACGGCGACGCCGACCGCGCCGGGCGTGGTCGCCAGCGGGGCGGGGGCCATCCCCTCGGTCATCCTGCCGATCACGAACCCCGGCCGCACCAGCAGCACCCGGACGCCGGTGCCGTGCAGCGAGTCGGCGTAGCCGCGGGCAAAGGAGTCGAGCGCCGCCTTGGTCGCGCCGTAGACGGAGTTGAACTTGCGCGGCCGGACGGCGGCGACCGACGACAGCACGACGATCGTGCCGCTGCCCCGCCTCCGCATCGCCTCGCCGAACGCCAGCAGCGCCGTCACGTGCCCGGTGAAGTTGGTCTCGATCATCGTCGCGGCCAGCCGCACGTCGCGCTCGGCCTGGTCCTGCCCGATCAGCACGCCGGTCGCGGCGATCACCAGGTCCGGCACTCCCCCGGCGCTCAGCTGGTCGGCGAAGGCCTGGTGGGAGTCCGTCGCCAGCGCGTCGTAGACCGCGACCTCGACCGGGCGGCCGAGCGACTTGCCCGCCGCCTCGAGCCGCTGCCGGTCACGGCCGGCCAGGATCACCGTGGTGTCGGGCCCGAGGTCGAGGGCGGAGACGATCGCCAGGCCGATCTCGCTGGTGCCGCCGAGCAATAGGACGCGAGAGCGGCGCCCCGGTCCGTTCGGAGTACTCATTCTTGTTTTCCTTACGCTACGTAGAGCCCGACGCAGAACAGCGCCAGCCACGCGATCTCGAGGCACAGCATGATCGCGTCCCGCATGATCAGGTCTTCCACCGGGCGGACGGTCTGCCGCGCGGTCAGCACGCCGAACCGGATGAGCGCCGCCGCCAGCGGCAGGGCCGACAGCAGGTGCCACGGCCGGGCGGCCGTGGTCTCGTTGGCCGCCCACATCAGGTACGTCGCCAGCATGCCCAGCCCGACCAGCAGCTGCCCGACCCGGAGCATCCCAGGACGGTACCACCGCATGACCGGGCGGTGCCGCACCGCGTCCTCGCCCAGGCTGGTCAGCTCGGTGTACCGCTTGGCGATGGCCACGCCGAGCGCGCCGAGGCTGCACACCAGCAGGAACCAGATGGACAAGATGACGTGCGTCGCCGCCGCGCCGCCGAGCACGCGCAGCAGGAACCCGGTCGCGACCAGCACCATCTCGACGAACGGGACGTGCTTGAGCCAGAAGGAGTACAGGAAGGACTCGCCCAGGTACACGACGATCGTGAGGACGAGCAGCGGTTCGCGGATCGCCACGCCGGCTCCGACCGCGAGCACGGTCGCGAGCACCGCGAGGACGATCGCGTGCCGCTCGGGCAGCGCGCCCGAGGCGATCGGCCGATTCCGCTTCACCGGGTGCCGCCGGTCCCGCTCGACGTCGACGACATCGTTGACGAGGTACACGGCCGACGACGCCCAGGCGAACGCGAACATGGCGAGCAGCGCGTAGTCGAAGCCGTGATCGCGGCCAAGCGAGCCGGCCGCGAGCGGGGCCGCGAACACCAGCAGGTTTTTCGGCCACTGCCGGGGCCGAGTGGTCCTGATGGCCGCGGGCAGCCAGCGGGCGGCCGAGAACTGGACGCTGATGGCGTCGGGCACGGATGCCTGCGGCCCCGTGTCCTCGTTCGGCGCCAGGGACTTGTTGATGGTCAACGCGCGTAAACCGCCGTGAAGTCTCGGGTGGACGGGTCGTAGTAGGAGTAGGGGCTCGGCTCCTGGGCCGGGAGCAGGGGCACCGGCGTGGGGTCGCTCGGATGCCCGTCGGCCTGGTAGTAGTCGAACTTCATCCAGGCCGGGTTGATGTCCATCTGCATGCCTTCGACCGCGCCCGCGCGCCGCAGCAGCTCGGCCAGGTCCTGCACGTCGAGGGCCGGGCCGTAGACGTAGACGATCCGGCCGTCGCCGGTGATGCCGAGGCCGGAGCGCCAGACGTAGTACCCGCCGCCGAGCGTCGCGCCAAAATTGGTCTCGATGTCCTGGTTGAGGTCGGGCGAGATCTTGCCGCGGTCCACGAGCAGCTTGAGGTTCTGCCGAACGCCCGCGATTGACGGGTTCATGGTGAAGTCACGGCCCCACTCGCCGATCTTGATCGTGCCGTTCTTGTAGTAGACGATCGACGCGGCGCCGTTGACGAGCGCGTCGTAGTGGACGCCGTTCAGGTAGAAGCCGCCCTCCGCGTTGGAGATCTTGAACCCGCCGTTGAACGTGGCGAGCAGGCCGGCCCGGCTGCCCGACGGAACGTCGAAGGGGGCCTTCCAGTTGCCGTAGCCGGGGTCTTCGTAGCCGGGTCGCAGGTAGAAGCGGACCAGTCGCTGGTCGATCGACGCGATCCCGTTGACGTAGGACGTGTAGGTCGCGTCGCGCAGGAACGTGGTCAGGATGGCCGGCTCCCCGTTGACCTTCTCCACCACCCGCCACTGGCCCTCGCCGGTGATCGGCTTTCCTGCCAGCGACGTGAGCGTGCCCGGGACGTCCGGCACGAATGCCGGGCGCTTGTCCTTCGCCTTCGTCACGGGGGCCGGGGCGAGCTGCTCGCCCTTCGGCACCGCGAGGGACATGCTCGGCTTGCCGCCTACCTTCGGCGGGTTGTAGGAGAGCCACTCGCCGAAGGTGACAACGGGGCCCAGGTGGTGGTTGCGGGCCCATTCGGCCAGGTTGGCGGCGGCGCCCTGGCCGTTGTTCTGGAATGTCGTCTGGCCGGCCGAGACTGCGACCCAGATGACGAAGACCGCGATCAACGCCGAGACGACCCGCACGGTGGGCCGGCGGAAGAACCTGCGGGTGCGGCGAAGCCGGACCTTCTTGGGCCCCCGAGGAGCCGGGAGCGGTTCCTCATGAGCCTCGGGGGTCTGCGGGGCAGGAGGGGATTGGGCGTCGGTCTCCCGCTCTGGCTGCGGCGTCGGGGCCCGCCCCCATAGCTCCGCCCGCGGCGCGTCCGGCTGCGGTGGGACGGGCTGCGGTGGGACGGGCTGCGGCCGATCGGAATCCGGCCCCGAGGCCTGGCCGGGCTGCGATGCCCCGGCTTGAGTGCCATCAGGCGCCGTTGGCGACATACCGTAACCTCCCCGTGACTGATCCCGCCGGGGAAGCTACCCGCCTGAGATGGAGAACGAACGCGTTAGTTCCTTGCATCCCGCTGAGGCTCGCTGTCGGCGCTGCCTGCGGGAGCGTTGGCCTCCGCGCTAGGTGTCAGAATATGCGGTCGGTCATCCGATGCGGGGTGATCTTTACCGTCCCGTCCCAGTTTGCTTCCCTGATCGCCTTCATCGCCTGCTTGCGGGTCGGCTGATCCATCCGGTCGATGAAGAGCACGCCGTCAAGGTGGTCGGTCTCGTGCTGCAGGCACCGGGAGAGCACCTGGCTGCCGACCACCTGAACCGGGTCACCGCGGTCGGTGAAGCCGCTGGCCACGGTGTTCAGCCGCCGCTTGACGTCGTAGTAGATGCCGGGGAAGGACAGGCACCCCTCCTCGCCCTCCTGGTCCTCTTCATCGGGGAAGTCGAGGACCGGGTTGACCAGGTAGCCGCGCTCGCCGCGGACCGCGTAGGCGAACACCCGCAGCCCGACCCCGATCTGCGGCGCCGCCAGCCCCGCCCCCTGCGCGTCGTCGAGGGTCTGGGTCAGGTCCTTGACCAGCGCGCGGAGCTGCTTGTCGAAGTCGGTCACGGGGTCGGCGGCGGTGCGCAGGATCGGGTCGCCGAAGAGTCGGACGGGACGGATCGTCATACCTGCGAGGTTATCCGCCGTCGCGTCGCCCGCACACCCAGCGGCAGGTTATTTGACATACGAGGAGAAGGAAATATATAACTTCAGTTGTAAGTTTCTTACTAGCACAGGGCGAGACCACACCAGGTGGCGGCCCTCTCTGGAGGTAGCGATGTACCTGACGACTCTCGACCCGTTCACCCGTGACTTCGACCGGATCGTCCGCCGCGCGTTCGGCCCCGGCAGCATCGGCGCCGGCTACGCCCCGGCCCTGCCGATGGACAGCGCCCGCCGCGACGGCGAGCTCGTGCTGCGGTTCGACGTCCCCGGCGTGGACCCGGAGAAGATCGACGTCACCGTCGACAAGGGCGTGCTCACGGTGAGCGCCACCCGCGAGGAGGCCAAGACCGAGGGCGAGAGCCCGATCGTCCGCGAGCGGCGGTTCGGCAGCTTCACCCGCCGGGTCCGGCTGTCGGAGAACCTCAACGCCGACGCGATCGAGGCCAGCAACAGCGAGGGCGTGCTCGAGATCCGGATCCCGGTCCTCGAGGCGGCCAAGCCGCGCAAGATCACGGTCGCCGCGACCGAGGCCAAGGAGCTGGCCAGCTAAGGTCGCTCACATCAGTTCACGATCGATAAGCGGTCGGCCGGCGTCAAGCGCGGGCCGACCGCTTAGCATCATGTCGGGTGGAGGTGAGACGCATGCAGCCGTTCGAGGAAGAGGATGTGCCGCTGTTCACCGTTGGCCAGGTCGCGGAGATGCTCTCGCTCAAGCAGGCCTTCCTGCGCCGCGTCGACCAGCTCCAGGTGGTCTCGCCACAGCGGTCAAACGGCGGCCAGCGGCGCTACACCCGGATCGAGATCCGGGTCATCCAGCAGGTCGCGTCGATGGCCGACGAGGGCATGACCATGCCCGCCATCCGGCGGATCATAGAGCTCGAGGAGCAATTGGCGGAGGTCGTGCGGCAGCGCGACGAGCTGGCGGCGCGGCTTTCAGAAGCGTCGGACGAACGGTCCCGGCTGACTCAGCAGCTCAAATTCCTGCTGGCCAGGGGCGACCGAGACTAGCGGGCGAGGTAGCGGTCGGCCAGCGGACGCGGGGCGATGGCGAGCCAGCCGTCGACCAGGGCCTCCTTGAGCGCCTTGGCCGGCACCTGGTCCAACTGGACCAGGTAGGCGTTGAAGCCGTCGAAGTGCGAGATGGTGAAGAAGCCGTCGGCGCCGGCGGCCAGGATCGCCTCCTTTTCGCTGCGGTCGGCGGTGCGGATGGCCAGGATCGGGCCGGCCGGCGGCGTCTCGTCGCCGAACCGCTTGATGTCCGCCTTGCTGAACGGGCGCTCCCAGGCGAATGCCTTGCCGCCGACTTCCCATGTCCGTAGGCCGCGGTGCTTTTCCCGGCCCTCGGCCACCTCGGGCAACTCGCCAGCCAGCCGGGCCACATTATCGAAGGTCTGCACGGATTAAACCGTACTGCGGAGACGTCTGCGAGTGAACTCGGAGTCACGGTCCGTTCGAAATGATGGATTTTGACTCGCTTCTTTGTTGTCTGTTATTTACCGTTGAGGAGGCATTCTGCATTGTCGTGCAGGATCGCGGCCTGCTCGGCAACGGTGAAGCCGAGCTCGACGACGGCGCGGGCGGCGGTCAGTGGGTCGTCGAGCGGGTAATCGCTGCCGAAGACGACGCGGTCGGTGCCGACCTTGCGGAGAACCCAGGTGAATTTCTCCGCGAACGGGCTGCCCGCGAGCATCGGGCCGGTTACCGAGATGTCGATCCAGACATTTCGATGCCATCCCGGGTAGCGGCCGACGATGTCGTAGATCAGAAGCTGTGGGAACCCCGGACCGTGGGCGTGCGCGAGAATTAGCCGCGCGTCCGGCACGGCCATCGCGAGGTTCACGAACTTGCCCGGCTGGTTCGCGTCCCAGGGCGAGTAGGCGTCGAAAAGGACGGGGAGCCCATGCTCGGTCGCCTTCTTCACGACGTCGGCCACGGCCGGGTCGGCCACGTCAAACTCCTGCGTATTCGGGTGCAGCTTGAGCCAGGCGGCGCCGCCGGCCGCGACCCGGTCGATCTCATCGAGGGCGGCCCGGCCATCGGCCGGGTGGACCGAGCAGACCGGGAAGAAAAAGCCGTCGGAGTCTTCGGCCAGTTGGAGCAGGCCGTCATTTCTGGCCCGCGTACGGCCCGGGTCATTGGGCCACGCGATCGTGATGGCGGCGGCGCGGGTGATCCGGGAGCCATTTACCAGGGACCGATAATTTTCGGGCGGATGCGGGGCAGCCACAATCGACTCGTCCGGGTCGAGCATCGGGTGGGTATGGGCATCGATAATTGCACCGTCGTACACGGATGAGACGATATACGTGGGATCGACACCCACGCAATTGCGCGGTTAGCTACTTGTGATGTTCAGGCTGGACTGACAACGTGCCAGTGATCATTGGGGTTCTTGTTATTCGTCAGCCGGCCGCGCTGCTCCAGGTGGAATAGGTGCGCATAGGTCTCGCCAATCGCCGACCGGCGGACCAGGCCGCGGGACTGGTCCCAGGGACGGGACCAGGTGAGGCGCTCGGCCACCTCGAACGTGGTGCACCCGTCGGCGTCGGCGACGACCGCGACCACCTCGTCCAGCCGGGCCCGGTGGTGATCGCGCAGCTGGCGGACGCGGGCGGGCAGGCCCGCGAAGCGGTACTCGTGGGCGGGCAGCACCTCCTGCGGGTCGAGGTCCTCCATCGCCGCCAGCGAGTCCAGGTAGGTTCCGAGCGTGTCCTCGGGGCCGGCCGGCGAGGGGCCGATGTTCGGGCTGATCCTGGGCAGGATGTGGTCGCCGGTGAGAAGCACGTCGTACCGCTCGTCGGCGAAGCACAGGTGGCCGGGCGTGTGGCCGGGGGTCCAGATCGCGCGCAGCGGCGCGTCGTCGCCTAGCGGCCGGGCGCCGTCCTCGATGAGCACGTCGGCCCCGTGCAGGCGGCCCCGCACGGTGAAGCTGGCCGGCGGCGCCAGCTCGTCGTGCTCGGCGGCGGGGACGCCGCGGCCGGCCAGCCAGCCGCGGTCCTCGTCGGCCCAGCCGTCGCGGAGCGGAAAATCGCGGATCACGGCCGCGTCGGCCGGGTGCATGCCCACCCAGGCGCCGGAGGCCTTCCTGACCGCGTGCGCGAGACCGAAGTGGTCGGCGTGAAAGTGAGTGACCAGGACGGCCGCGATGTCGGTGATCGCGTGACCGGTGGCCGCCACCCCCGCCACCAGGCCGTCCCAGGCGTCGGCGCTTGGCCAGCCGGTGTCGACCAGCACCGGGCCGCGCGCGGTCTCGAGCAGATAGGCCAGGACGTACCGGAGCGGGCTGTTCGGGAACGGCGTCGGCACCGACCACAGTCCGGGCCTGACCTGCTCGACGGCCGGGAGCAGGCGGTCGCGCCAGGCCCGCTGCTGCGCCGTCCCGGTCACGGTGATCTGGTCTTCCGCCGTCGGCGCGCGGTCGTCAACGGGCACTCGGCCGCCTCCTTGGTACGTGTGTGTATTACATGCCTTTTGCGGCGTCCGCGCCAGGAGTGAAAGCAATCGATTTGGCGCGCGGGCTCATCGTCGGCGCCGTGCCACTTCAGGCCGCCGCCGTCCGCCGGCGCCGGCTGGCCGGGATACGGCACTGATTACGTGATGGTCAGGCGGTAGGTCATGGCCGGCTGGCCGTTCAGCACGGTCTCGCCGACAGGGACGAACCCGTTGCGGGTGAGCACGGTCCTTGAGGCGACGTTGTCGATCTTCGCCTTCGCGCGGAGCTCGGTCAGCCCGTAGTCGGCGGCCGCGAGCGCGCACACCTGCCGCACCGCCGCCGTGGCCAGGCCCCGCCCGGCCGCCCGCTCGGCGATCCGGTAGCCGAGGTCGGCCGATCCGTCGGCGACCGCGATGAGATTGACCCGGCCGACGATCGTTCCGTCCGCCTCCACCAGCACGTGCGGGAGGTCCGTCCCGTTGGCCTGCCAGCCGAGCAGCTCGCGGTGCCGCTCGTCGAAGGCGGCGAAGTACTCGTCGCCCCGGTCCGGTATCGACGCGGCGAAGTAGGCCCGGTTCTCCAGCTCGAAGGCGAGCAGGGCCGGCCCGTGGTCCAGCCGCAGGAGCTGTAGTTCCGGCATCAGCTGTAGGTGCATTCCGTCCGAATAGCGGTCAACCGCGTCCTATCGCTGGCGAGCGGATGCGGCGAATGATCTGGATCATGCTAATTGCCGGCCGCCGCGTTGCGGGCATCGGGCTCGGGACTGCGCCGTTCGCCTTCGGCGGCGGGACCTTTGCCGATTCGGTGGCGACGGTGCACGCCGCGCTGGACGCGGGCGTCCGGCTGGTCGACACCGCGCTCGCCTACACCCGGGCCGATGCCGAGTCGTATGCCGAGCAGGTCATCGCGACCGCGCTGCGGGACGTCGCCAGCGGCGACCGGCCGCTGATCGCGACCGAGGGCGGGCACCGGCGCCAGGGCGACTGCTTCCCGGTCGACGGGCGGCCGGCCGTCCTGCGCGCGCACTGCGAGATCAGCCTGCGGACGCTCGGGCTGGAGACCATCGGCCTGTACTACCTGCACCACGTCGACCCCGCCGTCCCGCTGTCGGACAGCGTCGGCGCGCTCGGGCAACTCCGCGATGAGGGCAAGATCACGGCCATCGGGCTGTCCAACGTGACCATCGCCCAGCTCGACCGGGCGCTGACGGCCGCCCCGGTCAGCGCGGTCCAGAACCGGCTCTCCTACGCCGATCCGCGCGACCGGCCGATGGCGCTCGCCTGCGCGGAGCGGGGCCTCGCCTACCTCGCCCACTCGACGCTGGCGCGGCCGTCGCAGGCGCCCGCGCTCCGGGCTGCGCTTGCGGTTGCCGGGCGGCACGGCGCGTCCGTCCAGCGCGTGTTGCTGGCGTGGCTTCTGGCCCAGGTCCCGGGCGCAGTCCCGCTGGTCGGCGCGGGCCGGCCGGCGTCGATCCGCGACTCGGCCGTCCCGCTCGGCCTGACCGCCCGGGACCTGGCCGATCTGAGCGACGCGGGGCGACCTGCCGGTGGCTTGTTATTGCGAAGCCTTATTGAGAAGCCATCGCGCGCTGGCGGGTGAACGATCCGGCGGTCGCATTCGTGATCCTCGTGCCCCCGGCCCGTCCAGCGTCACTATCTCTCGCTGGACGGGCCGAGGCGTCGATGCTTCCTCGCCCTCTCAGGCGCGGGCGCCGCTCGCGGCGTCGAGCCCGCTCGGCAGGTCGTCGCCGGGCGTCTGGCCGCCATGACCGCCGCGGTTCTGGTGCCCGGGCCACCACGCGCGGGCCCCGAGCAGCGCCGTCACCGAGGGCGTGAGGAACATCGCCATCACGAACGCCGCGATCGCGATGCCGCACGAGATCGCGAAGCCCATCTGCTCGAAGGTGGACCCGCCGGCCAGGATCAGCGAGGCGAAGGTCCCGGCCAGGATCAGCCCGGCCGAGGCGATCGTCGGCCCGGCGTGCTTGAGCGCCTCGGCCGCCGCCTCCCTCGGGGTCTTGCCCTCGGTCGCCTCCTCCCGCAGCCGCGACACCATCAGGATGTTGTAGTCGGTGCCGAGCGCCACCACGAACAGGTACATCATGATCGGCAGGATGAAAGACAGACCGCTCTGGTTGTCAAGATCCTGGAAGATGCCGACCGAGGAGCCCAGGGTGGCGGCGAAGCCGAGGCCGACGAACAGCATCAGGTACCAGGGCGCAACCACGCTCTGCAGCAGCAGTCCCAGGATGATCAGGATCAGCACCGCGGCCACCGGGAAGACGATCGAGTAATCGTGCTCCATCGCCGCCTGGAGGTCTACGTAGACCGAGGTGATGCCGCCGATCAGCGCGCGGCTCCCGGGCGGGGCGTCGGTGCTTGCGACGGTGCCGAGGGGCCCGCGCACCGTGTTCATCGCGGCGGCGGACTCGCCCGAGGACGACAGGATCACCGTGTAGTCCGCCACGTCGCCGCTGGCGTTCACCTTCACCGGGCTGACCGAGGCCACACCGGGCACCTTGGCCAGACGCGCGCCGAACGGCGCCAGCGCCGCGGTATCGAGCGGCTTGCCGTCGGTCGACTGCACGAGCACGGCGGTCGGCTCGGAGTCCCCGGCCGGGAACCCCTTGAGCAGCACGTTGGCGTACTGCGCGGACTGCGTGGTGGCGGTGTTGCCCGAGGTGAGGTCGAACGTCGGGTGGAAGCCGAAGGAAACGATGCCGAGCACCGCGAGCAGCACCGCGATCGTCCCCGCGTAGCGACCGGGGTGACGCCCCAGGGACCGCCCGATCGCGGCGAACCGCGCGGCCTTGGGCTCGGTCCTCCATGCCTTCGACGGCCAGAAGACTCGGGTGCCGAGCAGCGAGACGACGGCCGGCACGAGCGTCAGCCCGGCGGTCGCGGCGCTGAATACGGCGATGGCGAGGGCGGGGCCGAGTTCCCGGAAGAGCGACAGGCTGGACAGCGTCAGCGCCAGGAACGCGATCATCACCGCGCCGGCGGCGGTGGCGATGGCCGGGCCGACCCGGGCGATGGCGCTCTCCATCGCCTGCTTGGAGGTCTCGCCCGCGCGCAGCCGCTCCCGGTACCGGAATAGCAGGAACAGGATGTAGTCGGTGCCGACCCCGAACAACACCACGATCAGCAGGATGGACGTGAAGCTCTCGGCGCTCCAGCCGAGCGCGTTGCTCAGGAAGTCGATGAGCCCGTTGGCCACCGAGGAGACGAGGCCGATCGTGAGCAGCGGAAGCAGCACGATGATGGGACTGCGGAAGATGAGCAGCAGCAGCACGATGATGAGCAGGATCGTGCCGATGAAGACGATCTTCTGCGCGTTGTTGCCGGTCGACGCCGAGTCGACGTCCTCGGCGACCGTCCCGGTCACGCCGGCCTTGAGGTCGGTCCCCGACACGAGCGAGGACAGATCGGACCGGAGCGTCCCGATGGCGTTGGTCTGCGCAGTGCTGAGTGCACCGGAGACGTTGGGTATCTGCACCGAGATCGTCTGAATCAGCTTGTTCGCCGACGGCGGCCCGGCCTGCATGGTGCTCAGCGTGGGGATGTCGTCGGCCGCTAGCTTGCTGGCGATGCCGTCGACGAGATGAGAGTCCGCGGCGGTGAGCTTGCCGCCGTCCGCCCGCTCGAACACCACGATCGCGCCGGGCGCGGCCGCGGTCGGGAAGGCGCTCTGCTGGAGATTCTGCGCCTGCACGGACTGATAGTGGCTGGGCAGGAACGAGGATTCGCTGCTCGAGGTGGCCAATTTCGGCGCCAGCCCGACGATCGCGACCGCGGCCACGATCCAGATCCCGATCACTAGCCACGGGTGCCTGACGACGCCCCGTCCTAGTCGAAAGAACATGCTTCCGCTCTCCTCTGCCGTGCTGGGCGGTTCCTGCCTATCGAGCGATACGGTACCGTATCGTATCGCTTCACTCGCAGCCGGGTGCCGTAGGGTGTTGCCCAACGAATCGGCACCCAGCGGAGCGTGCAGAAGAGGAGTCATGGACCGAGCGGCGAGCCAGGAAGCCCACGAGGCAGCCGCCGCGCACCGTGGCCGCCAGCTGGACGCCTCCCGTGACGCCGCGCTCCGTGACGCCGCGCTCGAACTGCTGGCCGAGATCGGATACGACCGCCTGAGCATCGACGCGGTGGCGGCCAGGGCCAAGGCGAGCAAGATGACGATCTACCGCCGCTGGTCGGGCAAGGCCGAGCTCGTGGTCGACGCGATCACCTCGCTGCGCAAGCCGGGCGAGATACCCGACACCGGATCGCTGCGCGGCGACCTGGACGCCCTGGCGAAAAGCTCCGACAGCCCCGATATCCGGTTCGACGCCCAGCTGGTGCTCGGCCTGGTCACCGCGCTGGCCCGCGACTCCGAGCTCCGCCAGGTCATCCGCGAGCAGTTCCTGGGACGGGGCGGCATCCGCCTCAGGCAGGTCTTCGAACGGGCCGTGGCCAGGGGCGAGATCCCCCAGGGCCGCAACCTCGATCTCCTTATCTCGGTCTTCCCCGCGCTGGTCATCCACCACCTGCTCATCTTCGGCGAGCTTCCCGACGCCAGCTTCACCGCCCAGGTGATCAACGACCTGATCCTTCCCCTCGCCGTCGCCCCGCTGTAACGCGGTGCGGCGCACTCGGTAGTCCAGCTGGAGCCCGCTGCTGAAGGCGGTGCTGGACAGCAGGTCGAGCTGACGGGACTTGCCGGCGTCCTCGAACAGCCGGGGGCCCTCGTCTGCCAGGTACGGGACCAGGGTCAGGCGGTACTCGTCGATCAGGTCCAGCCGCGCGAGCGAGCGCCACAGGCTGATGCCGCCGTGAACCACGATGTAGCCGTCGCCGCCCTGCCGGAGCCGGCCGACTTCCCGGCCGAGGTCGCCGCTGGCGATGGTGGTGTTGGCCCAGTCGGCGACGGTGAGCGTGCGGGAGAACACCACCTTGCGACCGGCGTTGAGGGCGTCGGCGTTCGGATCGTCGGTGGCGGACGGGAAGTAGCCGGCCATGCTCTGGTAAGCCACCCGGCCCATGATGTGCAGGTCCGCGCCCGCGTAGAACTCGCTCCCCCTCGCGTCCTCAGCCGGGTCCTCGGGCAGGTCCCGGCAGAACTGGAAGAACTCGGTGCCCTCGGTGGCGATCACGCCGTCGAGCGAGTAGTCGAACACGCGCGCTATCAGCTTGCGCATCTGCCAGCTCCTTGGTCTCGGGTGGCGCGGTGGCGCTCGCCAGGACAGACGTCGCGATCGCCCGGAATTAATCGGCCTGCCGCTGGATGATTAGTCCCGTCCTGCCATCGGATTGTCAGCCTGCTCCGGTAAGCGGCGGACGGGCCGTCCTCGGCGCGAGCCCGCTGTGGTGTTCCCGGCCGAACGCCAGGCGGCCAGACGAGTACCGCCCGGTAGTCGAACTCATCCTGGCGCGGGGCTTCAAGTCACGGTCCCAGTATGAGGTCGGCTGCTCGTTGCCTGGCCGGCCGGGACGACGGAATATTGACGCATGGAACCCCCGAAGGGAAGCCCGGAGTGGCTCGAGGTCTTTACCGCCGCCGAGCGTCCCGACCTCTGGGAGCGCGCACGTCAGGAAGAGGTTCTCGACCGGGTGTGGCCCGAGTACAACCACCACGGGAACGACTCGCCGGCCACCTTTCGCGCGCTGGTGCCCGATTACGGGGATTTTCAAGTGCTGTTCATCGACCGGCGCGCTGACCGGATCATCGCCAGGGGACGCACGATCCCGTTCCGGTGGGACGGCACCCTGGCCGACCTGCCCGACGGCATCGACGCCCTCGGGCGTCGCGCGCTGAGCGAAGGCGGCGCCCCCACCGCCCTGTCAGCGCTGGCGGCGGAGGTCGACGATGCGCGGCAGGGGTCCGGCCTGAGCAGCCTGGTGATCTTGGCGATGACGGCACTCGCGCAGGCGCACGGGCTGCGGAGTCTGGTCGCGCCAGTACGGCCGAACTGGAAGGACCGCTATCCCCTCATCCCGATCGGCCGGTACGCGGCGTGGACTCGTCCCGATGGCCTCCCGTTCGATCCGTGGATGCGGGCCCACGCCCGGCTGGGCGCCCGGATCCTCCGCCCGGCGCCGCAGTCGCTGCACATCGCCGCCCCGGTCGAAGACTGGCAGGCCTGGGTCGGAATGGCGTTCCCAGAGGACGGGCAGTACGTATTCCCGCACGGGCTCGCCCCCCTCATGGTTTCCGGCGGCGAGGGGGACTATTGGGAGCCCAACGTCTGGATGCTCCACGACTCCGGCCGACCCGGAACCATCCTCGGGCAAGATTGGCGTCGTGGATCCAGTTCAGCACCCTCGGCTCAGGCTGAATCACCGCTCCGACCCGGCCGCCCCCGCGGGCATCACACGAAGCCGGGCCAATGTGCTTTCTCAGCCGACATTTCGGGTATCAGAGGGAAAGCGGTAGTTGTTCGCACCTGATGTGCGACCTTCAGCGGAGGCTGACCAGAAAGGAACAGCGCCGGTGATCGAGAGCCTCGCCAGTCGTCCTGGCAGGCTCGGATGGTCACGGGCGATGGTCCCGGCTGCCGTCGCGATCACGGCGGTGGGGCTCTTGACGGCCGCCGCCGCGGCCGAGAACTCCGACGTGGCGGGGTCGCTCGACGTGCTGGCCCATCTCCGCTGGACCTGGCTCGCGGCTGGCATCGCGCTCGAGGTCATCTCGATGGCCGCCTTCGCCGCCATGTTCCGCCAGCTCCTCAAGGCCGGCCGGGCAAGGCCCCGGCGGTCCGAGACGCTGGCCACTGTCTACGCCGCGAACGCGATGTCGGTCTCCGTCCCGCTGGCGGGCCCGGGCCTGGCCGCCGCGTACCTCTTTCGCCGCTTCACCCGGTTCGGCGCCGGCGCCGCGGGCGCCGGCTGGGCGCTGCTGGCCGGCGGCGTGATCTCCGCCACTGCCTGGGTGGTTGTCCTGGCGGTGGGCGGCCTGGCGTCCGGCCGCACCGTGGCGCTGGCGATCACCGTCCCGGCTCTCGCGCTCGCGTTGGCCGTCACGGCCGCCATTGTGGTCGCGGCCCGCTACCCGCGCGCGCGCCAGGTCTTGGAGAACGTCCTGACCCGAGCGCTCGCCCGGGGAGCGCGGCTGCTGCGCTGGCCTGCCACCGATCCGAAACTTACCCTCCGGGCCTGGGGCCAGCGGTTCGGCGCCCTCCGTCTTCGGCCGTCGAGCTGGGCGCTGGCTTTCGGCGACTCGCTGCTCAACTGGTTCACCGACGCAGCGGTCCTGACCGTCGGCATCATCGCCGTCGGCGCTCACGTCCCGTGGCACTACCTGCTCCTGGTCTACCTGGCAGGAGTCGGCGCGCAGGGCCTGTCCCTCACCCCCGGTGGCCTCGGCCTCACCGAGGGCGCGATCAGCCTGGCCTTGGTCGCATCCGGCGTGCACGTCCGCCAGGCCGTCGCCGCCGCCGTCCTGTACCGGCTGATCAGCTTCTGGCTGAACGCCGCCGTGGGATGGCTGATCCTGCTCTTCCTGCAGGCCCGCAGGCCAGCAGCGCAGTCCGCGCCGGAACCGGCGCTAGAGCCGTCAGCCGAGCCGGGGCCGGGAACAGCGCCGCAAGCGCACGAACTCGTCCTGCTCCACGGCCAGCCCGGCAGCGCCGCCGACTGGGACGCGGTCCTGGCCCGCCTGCCGGGCCACCTGCACGCGATGGCGAAGGACCGCCCCGGATACCGCGCAAGCCCGCGCAGGGCCGCTGGCTTCACCGCCAACGCCCAGGTGATCCTGGATGACCTGGACGAACGGGGCGTGCAGGCCGCCGTCCTGGTCGCCCATTCCTGGGCGGCCGGCGCCGCGCTGCTGGCGGCGCGGCAGGCCCCGCACCGGGTAAAGGCGGTGGTGCTGCTGGCGGGCGTCGGCCCGGGCTCGGTCGGCATCGTCGACTGGCTGCTCGCCGCGCCGGTCATCGGCCCGCTGGCCGCCCAGGTCATGTGGCGGTGGACGCCGTGGATCGCCCGGGTCCGGCTCGCGTGGCTGAGCGGCCGGGAAGGCCGCCCGCTAGAGCCCGGCGAGCATCTCAACCTGCAGGTCTGGGGGGAAAGGGACGCCGGCCCGGAGCCTCGGTGGCGCGCCTTCCTGACCGAGCAGCGGGCGCTGCTGGGCGAGCTCGCCGAGCTGGAGGACGCGCTGCCGTCCATCGGCGTTCCGGTGCTGCTGCTCGCCGACCCGGCCGATCAGATCGTCCCCATCATGACCGCGCAGCGGCTGGTCAGCGAGCTGCCCCAGGCCCGCTTGCGGCTCATCTCCGACGCGGGCCATCATCTGCCCCGGCGCGCCCCCGGCGCGGTCGTCGAGGCGATAGCCGGGTTCGTCGCGGCACTCGACGAACCGGCGCCAGCGGCTCAGAGGCTGTCGCCTGCGCCACCCGGCGCCAGCCAGGGGAAGTAGTAGGCCCGACCCGCTGCGGTCCCCGCGGGCCATCGCGGTATCGAGGTGCCGCTACAGCAGCGGGCGGACCTGCTCCGCGGCGAAGCGGACGAAGCGCTCGAAATGATCGAGGTCGGCCTGCTCGGGTGACGGCTGGAGAATGACGGCATCGGCGCCGGCCTCCGCTAGACCACGGACGGCCGCCGCCACATGAGCGGCGTCGCGGCCGTCGACCGCCAGGTGCACGACGAGGCGGTGGGCGTCACCGCGCTCGGCGACGGCCTGCCCCTCCGCGATGAGCACGCGCGCGCGGCGGACTTCGTCCGGGCTGATGCCCGCGACGAGGATCGTCCCGTCGGCGGCCTCGCCGCTCAGCCTCAGCGTCCGCGGCCCGATCGCCCCCACCAGGACCGGGGGCGCCGCAGTCGGCGGCCACTCAAGCGCCACATCCTCAAGGTGCACGTAGCGGCCGTCCGTCGTCACCCGGTCGCCTGCCAGCAGCGCGCGCAGCGATGTCAGGTACTCGGTCAGCAGCGTCATCGGGGACTGGGCCGCGACGCCGTTCTGCCGCATCCAGGACTGGATGCCGTGCCCCACGCCGATGGTCACCCGGTCAGGGAACAGGCGGTGCAGCATCGCCGCGTCCATCGCGGTCGTCGTGACGCTCCGCAGCGGAGCCGGCAGCACGCCGATCCCCACCCGCAGCCTGGTGGTCCACGCGAGCAGCGCCGCGCAGGCCGGGACCGCGCCGCCCCAGAAGCAGTCCTCCCACAGCCACAGCTCATCGAGTCCTGCTGCGTCCGCCGCGACGGCGACGTTCCGCAGCTGTTCTGGCGGTACCTGAGGCAGGCACACAGCACCGAGGGTCGTCATTCGGACATCATCGCCGACGGCGGCGGCGCTCTGGCACCCGGCTGTCCCGTCGCACCGCTGCCGCGTCAGGACGGCGCGCTCGGAGGCATTCAAATCCCCATCCCGAACGGTCGCGTGGTCCCACCTCACAGCCCCGGCGCGCACGTTGTTCAGATGGCTGACGGGCAGAGATCTACTGGGCCGGCGAGCCGTCAGAGGCCCGCTCCGCTTCCGTCCGCTGCTCCCGGCGGTGCCGGCCCAGCATGATGACGACGACAAGCGCCAGGGATGCCAGCGGCGG
>DATCGA010000113.1:0-2444 GCA_036509215.1 Trebonia sp. | reverse complement strand
CGATGCAGGACGGCACCGACATCGGCCCGCTGTCCTCCGAGCAGCAGCGCGACCAGATCGAGAAGCTGGTCGCCGACGCGGTCGCCAAGGGCGCGCGGGTGCTGTGCGGGGGCGCCGCACCCGAGGGACCCGGCTTCTACTACCCGCCGACCGTCCTGTCCGGGATCACCCCCGACATGCGCGTGCACCGCGAGGAGGTCTTCGGCCCGGTGGCGACCCTCTACCGGGCCGCGGACATCGACGCGGCGCTGGACATCGCCAACGGCACCGAGTTCGGGCTGGGCGCGAACGCCTGGACGGAGGACGACGCGGAACGGGAGCGGTTCATCCGGGATCTCGGCGCCGGGATGGTGTTCATCAACGGCAACGTGACGTCCTACCCGGAGCTGCCGTTTGGCGGGGTCAGGAGTTCCGGGTTCGGCCGGGAGCTCTCGTGGCACGGCATCCGCGAGTTCTGCAACATCAAGTCCGTCTGGGTCGGCGCCTCCCCGCGCTGACGCAGCGCTGCCCGGCGTCCCGTCCCGCGGGGCGGGCCGGGGCGCCTCAGCTTTCGGTTATCTCGCGCGGCGCCGGCGAACCGGGGCCGATCTCCGCCTTGAGCGCGGCGAGCTCCTGGTCAACCCCGGCGGCGGTGCCGGCTTCGTCGAGTTCCTTCTGGATGTCGTCGGTGTCACCCCCGACATCCTCGAGCACCCCCGACGCGAGCAGCTCATCGACGGCGCCCGCGCGGGCCTGCATCTGCTCGATCTTGTCCTGGGTCCGCTGGAGTTCCGCTCCCGAATCACCGAACGACTTAGAGATCCCGGCGGCGCTCTCGCCAACCGAGGTTTCCGCCTGGGCCGCGGTGTACTGGGCCTTCAGCACTTCCTTCTGCGTCCGGAAGTTGTTGACCCGCTTCTGCAGCGCGTCAAGGGTGTTCCCGAGCTTCTCCTCTTCCTCGACGAGCTGCTCGTGCTGGGGCTCCATGGCGTCGATCTGGGCCTGGGCCGCCGCCTTCCGGGACAGGGCCTCCCGCGCCAGGTCCTCCCGGCCCTGCGCGAGCGCCGCCTTGGCCTGGTCCTGGAGATGGTCCACCGTGTGCTGGAACTGCTGCTCCTGCAGCTCGATCCGCTTGCGCGACGCCGCGATCTCCACCAGCCCCCGGCGGACCTGGGTGATCTGGTCAAGCATCTGCTCGTATGACAGATCGAGCATCTCGTCAGGCTTCTCGGCGGCGTCGAGCGCCTTGTTCGCCTTCGCGTTGACTATTTCGTGAGCCCGCTGGAAGAGGGTCATGCCGGTCCACTCCTCGTCGATAGTGGGGCAGGAACACAGCTTATGCGGCGGCCCCGGTGACCCGGCGGGCACGGTGACCCGGTGACCCTGCCAGCCCGGTTACGCGGCTAGGGCGGCGTAGCGGCCGTTTCCGGCCAGGAGACTGGCGTGGGTGCCGGACTCGATGACGTGACCGTGGTCCAGGACGACGATCTGGTCGGCGTTGCGCACGGTCGAGAGCCGGTGGGCGATGGTGATCGTGGTGCGGCCTGCGGCGAGGTGGTCGAACGCGTGCTGCACGGCACGCTCGGTCTCGGTGTCCAGGGCGCTGGTCGCCTCGTCCAGGACGAGCACGCGCGGGTCGCGCAGCAGCGTCCGGGCGATGGCGATGCGCTGCTTCTCACCGCCGGAGAAACGGTGCCCGCGGGAGCCGACCATCGTGTCGTAGCCGTCGGGCAGGTCGATGATCAGGTCGTGGATCTGCGCGGCGCGGGCCGCGTCCTCGATCTCCTCGTCGCTAGCGTCGGGCCTGGCATAGCGCAGGTTCTCCCGCACGGTGGTGTGCAGGAGGTAGGTCTCCTGGCTGACCACGCCCACGACAGCGGCGAGGTCGGTCAGCTTCATGTCGCGGATGTCGATGCCGTCGATGCTCACCACGCCGCTGCCCGGGTCGTAGAGCCGGGCGATCAGCGCGGCGAGGGTGGTCTTGCCCGAGCCGGTCTCGCCGACCAGGGCCAGCGTGGTGCCGGCCGGGACGTCCAGGTTGATGCCGGTCAGGGCCGGCCGGTCGGCGCCAGGGTAGGTGAAGCTGACGTCCTGGAGCCGGACGTGCCCGGTCATGACCTCCGGGACGATCTCCACTGGGTGGGCTGGGTCGTCCACCTCGACGGGCAGGTCCAGGTACTCGAAGATCCGCGCGAACAGGGCCAGCGAGCTGACCACGGACACGCCGGTGTTGAGCAGGCCGGTCAGCGGCCGGAAGAGGCTGTTCTGCAGGGTGGTGAAGGCGACCAGGGTGCCGATGGTCATCGCGCCCGCGGTGACCGGCAGGCCGGCGGCCAGGTAGATGACGGCCGGGACGGCCGCGAAGATGATGCTCATCGAGGCCATCCGCCAGCGCCCGGCCAGCTGGGAGCGCAGCTCCAGGTCGATGAGGCGGGCCGAGGAGGCGGTGAACCGCTGGACCAGGG
>DATCGA010000112.1:0-2262 GCA_036509215.1 Trebonia sp. | reverse complement strand
AGCAGGGATGGCGGCATCACGGTCTTCGCGCCGACCGCTGACGCCATGAACCAGGCCCTGAAGCTCGACCGCGGGATCAGGCGGCTGAGGGAAACGGGCGGGCCGGGGCGGCCGGGCCGGGCAGACCGTTTGCGTTAGAGCATGCTCTAACGTCTAGGGTCACAAGGGTGACCGGCTGGACTACTCGGGAGACGGCGGAGAAGTGCGGGCTGTCCCAGCACACGCTGCGCTGGTATGAGCGCATCGGCCTGCTGGACCGGGTCGCCCGGACCGCCGACGGCCGCCGCCGCTACAGCGATCGCGACCTGGACTGGATTCTGCTGCTGAGCAGGCTCCGGGCTACGGGGATGCCGGTGCGCGACATGCTCCGCTACGCGGAGCTGGTCCGGTCGGGAGCACAGGAGCAGGAGCGGCTGGCTCTGCTGGAAGGGCACCGCGAGCACGTCCGCCAGGCCTTGCGCCAGCAGCAGGAGTGCCTGGAACTGCTCGATCACAAGATCGCGACCTACGAGAGCTGCGTCCTCGCAGCGAATTCAGGAACAGGACAGGAGTAACGTGCGCAACGTTTCACTGGGTGGCCTGACCGTCTCGGCCCAGGGCCTCGGCTGCATGGGCATGAGCGAGTGGTACGGCCAGGCGGACTGGGACGAGTCGATCGCGACCATCCACCGCGCGCTCGACCTCGGCGTGACCTTCATCGACACGGCCGACGCCTACGGCGCGGGACACAACGAGGTGCTCGTCGGCCGGGCCATCCACGACCGCCGCGACGAAGTGCAGCTCGCGACGAAGTTCGGTATCGACCGCTCGGGCGGCGACGACAAGCGCGTCATCCGCGGTGAGCGCGGCTACGTCAAGCGGGCCTGCGAGTCGTCGCTGACCCGGCTGGGCGTGGACGTGATCGACCTGTATTACCTGCACCGCCCGCCGCAGACCGCGGAGATCGAGGAGACCGTCGGCGCCATGGCCGAGTTGGTCGCCGAGGGCAAGGTCCGCTACCTGGGCCTGTCCGAGGTGGACAACGCGCTGCTGCGCCGGGCCTACGCGGTGCACCCCATCGCGGCGGTGCAGAGCGAGTACTCGCTGTGGGCCCGGGACCCGGAGACCACCGTCCTGGATGCGCTGCGCGAGCTGGGCGTCGGCCTGGTGCCGTACTCGCCGCTGGGCCGCGGCTTCCTGACCGGCACCGTCGACATGGCGACCCTGGACGCGAAGGACTTCCGCACCCGCAACCCGCGCTTCACCGGGGAGGCCGGGCAGGCGAACCAGGCCATCGCGGACGCGGTCCGCGGCGTGGCCGAGGCCAAGGGCGTGGCCCCGGCGCAGGTGGCGCTGGCCTGGGTGTACGCGCAGCAGGAGCGGCTCGGGGTGCCGGTCGCGCCGATTCCCGGCACCAAGCGGGTGAAATGGCTGGAGCAGAACGTCGCCGCGCTCGACATCACGCTCAGCGGCAGCGAGCTGGCCGTGCTGGACCCGCTGGGCGCGCAGGTCGTCGGCGCCCGCTACTGACGGGCCTGCGCACCGCTAGCGCTGGCCGCCGGGCGCAGGCTCACGCGCCCGGCGGCCCAGCGGCCCACGTGCCCGGCGCCCAGAGGCTCACGCGCCCGGTGGATCGCCGACCCGCAGTACCAGCATGGTCAGGTCGTCGAGCAGCACCCCGGCGCAGAAGTCCAGCACCAGCCGGCGCATGCCGGAGATGATGTCCGCGGGCGGCTTCCCCGCCAGCGTGGACAGGCTGTCCGCGAGACTGCCCTCGAAGTACGCCTGCTCCGGGCTGCGGGCGTCGGTCAGCCCGTCGGTGCAGAAGAACAGGACGTCGCCGGTGGCCAGCTCCAGCTCGTGGGTCACCGGCTCGGCGTCGGGGAAGATCCCGAGCGGCAGCCCGCCGCCCGCGAGGACCTGGGCGCGCCCGTCCGGCCGGACCAGCACCGGGCCGGGGTGCCCCGCGCTGCCCAGGACGGCTTTCAGGCTGCCGCCGCTCCAGCTCAGGTGGGTGGTGCTGGCGGTCACGAAGCGGCTGCCGAACTCCTCGGCCAGCATGATCTCGTTGGCGTCGCGGAGGACCTTGGCCGGGTCGGCGTTCCAGTGCGCGAGGACCCGGATGGCGTGCCGGGCCACCGCGGTGACCGAGGCGGCGTCCTCGCCTTTCCCGCACACGTCGCCGATGGCCACGCCCCAGCCGGCCGGCGTCGGGTGCACGTCGTAGAAGTCGCCGCCGACCGCCCGGCCCCGGGTCGGGGCCATGTGCGCGGACGCGATCTC
>DATCGA010000111.1:0-27534 GCA_036509215.1 Trebonia sp. | reverse complement strand
CACCCCCCGAAAAGCCGACAACCCACCGGATGACACGTTAACGACCCCCGACACACCGCAAAACCACCTTAATTTGGAACGTTGCCATAGCGCCCCCAACGGAACACAATGACGCCTCAGGCCGCAAAACGCCCACCCAATTAGCACACAATGACGCCCCGGCCGAAAAACCGGCCCCTCAAACACGATTCAAGTCACCCACGCACCCCAAGCCGCCCACGCACCCCAAGCCGCCCACGCACCCCAAGCCGCCCACGCACCCCAAGCCACCCACGCACCCCAAGCCACCCACGCACCCCAAGCCACCCACGAAGCCCAACCCGCCCAGAGGGCCCCAAGCGGCGGCAACGAGCCCGCCGCCCCGCCTCAGCGGTTATCGAGCAGGGGCTGGCGAGGATCCCACGTGGTCCCGTCGGCCGCGTCCCGCCGTCGCCGGGCGATCCCGGACAGCGCCTCGAGCACCACCCGGTTGGCCAGGAACGACGTAATCTCCGCGTGGTCGTACGGCGGCGACACCTCGACCACGTCGATCCCGACCACCGGCAGCTCGTAGGCGATCCGCCGCACCGAGTCAAGCAGCTGCCGCGCGGTCAGCCCGCCGGGCTCGGGGGTGCCGGTCCCCGGCGCGTGCCCCGGATCGCAGACATCGATGTCAACCGAGAGGAACACCCCGTCGCAATCGTCCAGAGCGATCCCGAACGCCTCCGTCAGACATTCGGTAAGCCCCCGCGCGCCGATCTCGGTCATCTCGTAGGACCGCATCCCCTGCTGCGCCATCCACGCCAGCGTCTCCGGCCCGGGCCAGTAGCCGCGCAGCCCCATCTGCAGGAACCGGTCGCCGCGGAGCGCGCCCGACTCGATCAGCCGCCGCATCGGCTGGCCGTGGCCGATCAGCGACCCGAACTCGACGTCCCCGGTGTCGGCGTGCGCGTCGAAGTGGATCATCGAGATCCGGCCCTGCCCGCGATGCTGGGCCACGCCGGCGGCGTCGGGCCAGGTGATCGTGTGGTCCCCGCCGAGCACGAGCGGGATCGCGCCCGCCGCGGTCACCGTGTAGACCGCCTCCTGCAGGTCGCGGACCGACCGGGCGGCGTCGCCGGAGAACAGCTCGACGTCCCCGGCGTCGTAGACCCGCAGGTCCTGCAGCGCGTCGACGCGCAGCGCGAGCGACGGCCGCGACCCGTCGTGCGGCAGGTAGCAGGTCTGCCGGATGTGCTGCGGCCCGAACCGGGTGCCGGCCCGGTGCGAGGTGCCGCCGTCGAACGGCGCGCCCAGGATCACCACGTCGGCGTCGGCATAGCTGGCCGGCTCGCTCCAGTCGCAGCGGTCGACGCCGAGGAAGGTGATGTCCGGGCCGAACTGGGGTCCGTAGCGGGTCATGGTCGCTCCTTGAGGTATCGGTCGATAATCGCATGCAGCCGCCGCCGGCCAAAGCTCGGTCCGTGCCCGGGGCGCACCACCCGGATCGGCAGCGAGCGCAGGCGCAGCAGGCTCGACCGGTACTGCGCACGATCAGATCCGGCGATCGAATCGAGCAGCGCCCCGTCGTCGTAGACCACGTCCCCGCTGAACAAGGTCCCGTCGGCCGGATCGAGCAGCGCGATGCTGCCCGGGCTGTGGCCGGGCAGGTGCAGTACGGTGAGCGGCCGCCCGCCGGGGTCGACCACGTCCCCGTCCAGCAGCGACCGGGTGACCGCGCCGGGCCGCAGCCGGTAGCGCGCCGGGTCGTACCCCGAATAGGGGAGCGCGGCGATCAGCAGCGGCGGCAGCGCCTCGTCCAGCCCGAGCTCCGCGCCCAGCGCCGGGCCGAACAGCGATCCCGGCGGCGGATCCCGGACCGCCTCGGCCGGGTGCGCCCAGCACTCGGGAAACTCGTGCGCCGAGCCCATATGGTCAAGGTGAGCATGGGTGACGACCAGCACCGGATCGTGACCGGAGACCAAAGGGGCAAGCGCGTCGCGCAAGCACGCGACCCCCAGCCCGCTGTCCACCAGCAGGTCGCGCTCCCGCCCGCGCACTAGCCACACGTTGGCCGACACCAGCTCGTCCACGTGCGGTTCGGTAATCAGCGTGAGCTCCGGCGATACGGCCGAGATCCTGAACCACTCAGCCGCAACCGGGATCGCCACCCCGGCCTCCCCGTCCAATCCAGCCGACCTGCCGGTCGCGAAACTCATTGGACGACCGTCACCGCGACGACCGCCGTCGCCTGCTCCCCGCCGGCGCCCGCCGCGCTCGCCAAATCCGCCAAATCCGCCAAATCCGCCGCGTCCGCATCGCCAACCGCGCCAACCGCGCCAACCGCGCCAACCGCACCGCCAGCGCGCAGCGCCCTCCGCGACCGCGCCGTCAGCGCGACGTAGACGCAAGCCCCCAGCACCGGCCCGACCAGCGACGACAGGTCGGCCCCGTCGAGCGCTCGCGCCGCCGGCCCCACCAGCACGCTGGTGTTGACGCACAGCAGCGCCGCCGCGGTGCCGACGATCATGGCGATCGCCCCGGCCGGGTGAACCCCGCGCCAGTACCAGAACGGGCTGCGCGGCGTCTCGTCGTGCAGGTCGAGCCCGTTGTAGCGGTTGCGCCGCAGCAGGATGTGGATCCCGTAGATCGCGAGCGCCGGGCCCAGAAACGCGACCGTGAGCGCGAGGATGTTGTTCAGCGTGTTGAGGAAGTCGGATATGAACAGCGCGTAGCAGGTGATGCCGATCGCGACCACGGCGTCGAAGATGACCGTGACCGACCGCTGCCAGGGAATGCCGACCGCCTGCAGCGCGAGCCCGGTGCTGTAGGCCGTGAGCACGTTGTTGGTGATCGACCCGGCCACGATGACCAGCAGGAACACCGGGTAGAACCAGCCCGGCAGCAGGACCCGGAGCGAGGTCTGCGGGTTGGTCATGTCCACCACCGTGCCCGCCAGCACGCCGAGCCCGCTGAGCGCGACCGCAGGCAGGAAGCCGCCCAGCGCGGTCCACCAGATCACCCCGCGCCGCGACGCGTCGGCGGGCAGGTAGCGGGCGTAGTCGGCCCCGGTTCCCCACGACAGCGGCGACGAGACGATGATCGTGAACCCGGCCGCGGCCACCGCCCACAGCGCCCCGCCGTGCACCGCCGAGGCGGCCGGCGCCTGATACCCCCAGTGCGCGTGCCGCAGCACGTAATAGCCCAGAACAAGCGTGCAGGCGAGCAGGATGCAGGTGAACCAGCCGCTCAGCTTCACGATCGTCGCGTGCCCGTAGACGCTGATCGACAGCCAGCCCACCAGTCCCCAGAACAGGTTCCCGGCCACCACCACCGCCAGCGCCTACCACACGTCGAGGCCGAGCAGCACCAGCGTCCCGCCCAGCACGATGTACAGGTAGGTGACGTTCGACGCCGCCCACACGACGAACAGCGACCGCGCCGTCCCGTGCCGGTCGGAGTCCGGAACATAGTCGATGCCGTGCGTCTCGATCCGCCCGGCCCGGTCACTGGCTGGTGCCATCGGAGGCCTCCACTTGCTTATTGGTCCGAAGACCAATTGCTTATTGATGTCAGAGTCAATACGATGAGCGGCGTGACGTCAAGACCCCAGGCGACGGCCCGTCGCAAGCCCGCCAGCGAGCGGCTGGCCGAGATCGTGGAGGCCGCCGCCGCGATCGCGGTCGCCGAAGGCCTCGACCGGGTGACCGCCAAGCGGGTCGCGACCGAGCTCGGCGTGTTCCCCGGCCTGGTCAGCCACTACTTCGCCACCGCCGATGAGCTCGTCGCGACCGCCTTCGCGCACGCCGCCGCCAACGAGCGCGAGCAGATCTTCGGCCGCGCCCTGCTGGCCGATCGCCCGGTCGACCGAATGCGGCGGCTGCTCGGATCGTGGCTGCACCAGGACCGGGACCCGGTCAGCCTCCTCTGGCTGGACGCGTGGCAGGCCGGCCGCCGCCGCCCGGCGCTGATGGCCGAGGTCGGACGGCAGATGAACGCCGACCTCGAGCGCCTGTCGGCGGTCATCGCCGACGGCATCGCGGCGGGCGACTTCCCGGTCGATGACCCCGGCCGGCCCGCCTTGCAGATCCTCAGCCTGGTCGACGGGCTCAGCGTCCAGGCCGCCACCCGCCAGACCCTCGACTACGCCCCGGTCAGGGCGATGGTGATCGCGACCGCGGAGCGGCTCCTCGCCCTCCCGCCCGGCACCCTCACCCCGGTCATGGAGGGCTAGGCAGTCACCAAGCGTCCGTTCGAGAAAGGGATTTCAAAATCTTTTCCTCCGAACGGTCCCTGGTTCCACCCAGACGGCCGGCCCAGCCCTGCACGCCGCGCCGACCCCGTCCCGACGTCAAGAACCGCCCTCAAGATGTCGGCGTACGCCGACAACCTCCACATGTCGGCGTACGCCGACATTGTGTTAAAGTCGGCGTACGCCGACAATCATGAATGTCGCCGTACGCCGACATCCCGATGGAGTTGCACCTGGAATGCGCAAGACACGGATCAGGACGATGCACGATCTAGCCAGCGTGGCACGCGGTCGCCGGATCGAGCTCGGCCTCACCCAGGCCGAACTGGCATCGCGAAGCGGCGTATCTCGCGACTGGGTCAACTCCTTCGAGCGTGGTAAGCGCACGGTCGAGATCTCGCTTGTGTTCCGTCTGTTCGACGCGCTGGGCATCGGAGTTGAGGCCACCGACGCGAGCGCCATCGGCGACGCGCCGGATCGGCCTCCCAACCTGGACGCCTTCCTTGACGGGTACCACAAGCGATGACCGATTCCCTGGCGGTCATCGCGGATGACATGGCTGCCGGATCTCTTACCCGCATGCCCAGCGGGCAACTTCGGTTCAGCTACGACGAGGAGTACGCTGCGCGCCCGGCCGCGACCCCGCTGTCGCTGTCCATGCCGCTATCGCACCTCGCCCATCCTGATTCCGCTATCACGCCATGGTTGTGGGGCCTGCTTCCCGACGACCCGTCGGTGCTGAAGCGCTGGAAACGTCATTTTCACTTGTCCCGCGCCGTTCCGTTCACGCTGCTGGGGACGCCCATCGGACTGGACTGCCCCGGGACGGTGCGGTTCACGCAACCGGATCGGACAGGCCAGGTAATCCACGGCGCGGGGCAGGTCACCTGGCTGACGGAAGACGATGTCGCCCAGGTCCTCCGCGAACTGGGACGGGACTCGACGAGCTGGCTCGGTGACGGCTTCAGCGGGCAGTTCAGCCTCGCCGGGGCGCAGGCCAAGACCGCGCTGCTCTATCAAGACGGCCGGTGGGGAATTCCGTCGGGACCCACTCCGACCACGCACATCCTCAAGCCCGCGATAGCCGGGCTGGCCGGCCACGACCTCAACGAGCACCTGTGCCTCGACGCCGCCCGACGCTGCGGCCTGCCGGCGGTCAGGAGCCGGATCGCCAGGTTCGGCGACCAGTCCGCCATCGTGGTGGACCGCTACGACCGCTATCCGTCCGGTGCCGGCTTCGGTCGCATTCACCAAGAGGACCTCTGTCAGGCGCTCGCGGTCCCGCCTACAAGGAAATACCAGAATGAAGGCGGCCCGAGCCCGAACGACATCGCTGAACTGCTCCGTCGAGCGATGCCGACACGAGTCGCCGAGCAGGCCGTCCGCGGATTCGCCGACGCGCTCATCTGGAACTGGCTCATCGGGGGAACCGACGCGCACGCCAAGAACTACTCGCTGCTGCTCAGCCAGGGCGAGGCGCGCCTGGCACCGCTCTACGACATCGCGTCAGCGCTTCCCTACGGTGATCATGAGAAGAAGCTTCGGCTCGCGATGAAGGTCGGAGGCGACTATCAGCTCAACCCCCACCGGAATCGCTGGCCCGACGCGGCGCGCGACCTCGGCCTTCCGGCCGCAGAACTGGTGGCGCGCGCCCGTGAGCTGGCCGCCGCCGTCGCGAGTGCCTTTGCCGACGCCGCGAAGGCGCCAGACGTTCTCGCCCAGGAAAGCAAGCTCCCGGCGCGGCTTGCGGACCTGGTGGCCGAACGGTCAGGCCGCTGCGCTCGACTCCTGGGTGCTTGACTCGGCCTGCGGGCGGGTCCTCAGGGCCTGACTGAACTTCAGCGCGGGGCGACGCCGCGCAGGACGGTGGCCATGAAGTTGTCAAGGATCTCGGCCCGGGCCGCCTTGGGGTACTCGTGGCTGGCGATCAGCATCGCGTACAGCCCCATCATGAACAGCTGCGCGGTGGGGAGGGCGCTCGCGTCGGGGTGCACCTCGCCTCGTTCCCTGGCCCGCTCGACCACCTCGACCACGACCGTCATCACCGGGTACTCGGTCCACTTGTCGGAGCCCGGGAGCACCTCCGGCCGGCGGGACGAGAAGTGCAGCCCCAGCATCTCGCGGAACAGGGTCTTGCCGACCCGGCGCTCCATCGCCGTGAGCAGCCGGACGACCTCGCCCAGGGCGGCCGGCAGGAAGCCCGGTGCGGACGGACGGTTGGCCGGGTCCTCCGCCGTCGGCAGGGGGCCGGCAGTCGGCCCGGGGCCGCACCGAACCTCAAGCTCCGCCAGGAACTTCGATAGCTGGCCGACCAGACGCGCCTCCTCGTGCCGCTCGAGCTCCGCGAGGACGTGCTCCTTGGTGGGGAAGTGGAAGTAGAACGTGCCCCGGGCCACGCCCGCCGCCGTCGCGATGTCGGCCACGTCGGCGGCCCCCATCCCGGTCCGCTTGAACTCCGCCAGGGCCGCCGCGTAGACCTTCTGGCGGGTCTGCTGGCGCTGCGCGTCTCGGCCGCTGGCCGCCGCACGTCCGTTGAGCTTGTCTTCCGCTGGCGGCATGGTGGTTCCTTCATACGTCCTGTCGTTGACTAGTGTCAATGACATATTTCAGTGACAAGTGTCGACGAGGTCTTGTCATCGGTGGTGGGGCGGTCTATACACGAGGGTAATTGCTTACCTAACGCCGGGAGGCACGCGACGTGGAAACCGACGCGCTCTACTGGGATCCGTACGACGCCCGCTTCGTGGACGACCCGTGGCCGGTCTTCAACCGGATCCGCGAGGAAGCCCCGCTCTACTACAACCAGACGCACGACTTCTACGCGCTCAGCCGGTACGCGGACGTGGAGCGGGCGGTGACGGACACGGCGACATTCTCCTCCGCCCGCGGCGTCATGCTGGAGCTGATCAAGGCGAACATGGAGATGCCCCCGGGCACGCTCATCATGGAGGATCCGCCGGTCCATGACATCCACCGCAAGCTGCTGGCCCGGGTGTTCTCGCCCCGGCGGATCGCCGAGCTGGAGCCGCTGGTCCGGGAGTACTGCGTCCGCTGCCTCGACCCGCTGGTCGGTGAGTCGCGGTTCGACCTGATCGAGAAGCTCGGCCTGGAGATGCCGATGCGGGTCATCGGCATGCTCCTCGGCATCCCCGAGGAGGGCCAGGCGGCCTTCCGCGAGCAGGCTGACGCCCACCTGATCAGCGACGACGGCAGGCTGGACACCAGCCAGGAGGCCATCCTCACCTTCGATGCGTTCGGCGAGTACATCGACTGGCGGCTGACGCACCCCTCCGACGACGTCATGACCGAGCTGCTGACCGCCCGGTTCGAGGACGAGAACGGCGTCACCCGCACGCTGACCCGCGACGAGGTCCTGATGTACGTCACCGTCCTGGCGGGCGCGGGCAACGAGACCACCGGTCGGCTGATCGGCTGGATGGGCTCAACCCTCGCCAGGCACCCCGAGCAGCGGGCGGAGATCGTGGCGGACCCGTCGCTGATCCCTGGCGCGGTCGAGGAGGTGCTGCGGCTTGAGCCGCCGGGACCGTCGATCGCCCGCTACGTCGCCAAGCCGGTCGAGCTCTACGGCCAGGTCGTCCCCGAGGGCAGCGCGATGCTGCTGTTCGTCGGCGCCGCCAACCGCGACCCGGAGCGGTACGACGACCCGGACCGGTTCGACATCCGCCGGAAGAAGAGCCTGCACCTGACGTTCAACATCGGCCCGCACTACTGCCTGGGCTCGGCCCTCGCACGCCTGGAGGGCCGGATCGCGCTCGAGGAGGTGCTGCGGCGGTGGCCGTCCTGGGAGGTCGACTGGGCCGAGGCCAAGATGCAGCAGACCTCGTCCGTGCGGGGATGGGAGCGGCTGCCGCTCCTGGTCGGCTAGGGCCGGGGCAGCCGCGATGACCGCCGTCGGGGCGGCCCGCTACGCCGGGAGCCGGGTGAGCCGGGTCGAGGACGCCCGGCTGCTGACGGGAACGGGCACCTTCGTCGACGACATCGTCCGCCCGGGCATGCTGCACGCGTGCTTCGTCCGCAGCCCGCATCCGCGGGCGCGGATCATCGGGATTGACGCGACGGCCGCGCTGCAGCTGCCCGGGGTGCACGCCGTCTTCACCGCCGCCGACCTCAACGGCGACGTCCGCGAGGCCTGGTACACCGGGACCGGGAATCAGGTGCCGGACACGCCCCGGCCGCCGCTGGCCGATGGCGAGGCCCGGTTCGCCGGCGACCCGGTCGCGCTCGTGGTCGCGGACAGCCGCTACCTGGCCGAGGACGCGGCCGAACTGGTCGAGGTGGACTACGAGCCGCTGCCCGCGGTGGCCGACTACGCAACCGCCGGCACGTCCGAGGGGCTGGTCCACGAGGGCTACCCGGGCAACGTCGCGGGCCGGCTCGGGGGCGCGCCGGCCGAGACGCTGGCGGACACGTTCGAGTCGGCGGCGCACGTGATCTCGGAGACGTTCTGGGAACAGGCCTGCGCCGCCGTGCCGATGGAGACCCGGGGCATCGTCGCGGAGTGGTCGGCCGCCAGCGGCGAGCTGACGATCTGGGCCGCTACCCAGGCGCCGCATGAGGTGCGGATGTTCAGCGCGCGGCTGCTCGGGCTGGCGGAGCACCGGGTCCGGGTGATCGCCCGCGACGTCGGCGGCGGCTTCGGCCAGAAGGTGATGCCGCTCCGCGAGGACATGTGCGTGCTGCTGGCGGCCAGGAAGCTGCCGGCCGCGGTGAAGTGGATCGAGGACCGCCAGGAGAACCTGATGTCGGCCGGGCAGGCGCGGCACGAGCACGGCACCGCCCGGATCGCGCTCGACGACCAGGGGATCATCCTCGCCGCCGCGCTTGACCACGTGCAGGACGTCGGCGCCTACCCGACGCCGTGGCCGGTCGGCACCGGCGCGTTCGTCGGGATGAACTTCCCCGGGCCGTACCGGGTGAGCCGGGCGACCTTCAGCCACGCCTCGGTGTTCTCCAACACGGTCGGCCGGGTCGCCTACCGGGGGCCGTGGGCGTTCGAGTCGCTCGTCCGCGAGGTCGTCCTTGATATCGCCGCCCGCCGGATCGGAATCGACCCGGCCGAGCTCCGCCGCCGCAATCTGCTGAGCGCGGCCGACATGCCGTTCGCCAACCCCAACGGCATGCCGTACGACCACATGGCCTCGCTCGAGACGCTGGAGCGGGCGCTGTCGATCCTCGACTACGACGCTTTCCGGGCCACCCAGGCGGCGGCCCGCGCTTCCGGGCGCTACCTGGGCGTGGGCATCTCCTGCTACGCCGAGCCGACGTCGGCTGCGTTCGGCTACTACGCGACCGAGGGCGCGACGATCCGCATCGAGCCGAGCGGCAAGGTCAACGTCTACGTGGCGGGCGGGTCCACCGGCAACAGCCTGGAGACGACCGTGATCCAGCTCGCGGCCGACGCGCTCGGCGCGGACATCGACGACGTGGCGACGATCCAGGGCGACACCGCGGTGACGCCGTTCGGGGCCGGGACCGGCGGCAGCCGCAGCGGGCCGATGACGGCCGGGGCGGTCGGGGAGACGGCCGCGATCCTGCGCGCCAAGCTGACCGCGCTCGCGGCGCACAAGCTGGAGGCGGCCGAGCCCGACATCGAGCTCGCGCACAGCCGTGCGGGCGTCCGCGGCGACCCCGACGCGCCGTCGGTGAGCTTCGCCGAACTGGCCGACATCGCCTACTTCCAGCCGTACGCGCTGCCGGCGGGGATGCCGGCCGGCCTGGAGGCAAGCGGCCGCTACGCGCCCAGCAGCCCGATGCTGTGGGCGACCGCCACCCACGTCTGCACCTGCGAGGTCGACGTGACCACGGGCGCGGTGCAGCTGCTGCGCTACATCGTCGGCGAGGACTGCGGGCACATGATCAACCCGAACGTGGTTGAGGGGCAGATCGCGGGCGGGGTGGTCCAGGGCATCGGCGGCGCGCTGCTCGAGGAGCTGGCCTACGACGGCGACGGCAACCCGGTCGCGACCACGTTCATGGACTACCTGCTGCCGACGGCGGCCGACGTCCCGCTGATCGAGTACGGGCACGTCGAGGACGCGCCCGGTCTGGGCGTCGGCGGTTACAAGGGGGTCGGCGAGGGCGGCGCGATCGGGGCGCCGCCCGCGGTCGTCAACGCGGTGGCGGACGCGCTGGCGCCGTTCGGGGTGACGATCACCCGGACTCCGCTGACGCCGGCCGCGATCGTCGCGCTGATTGAAGAGGCGGGCGCGTGAAGCCCGCGCAATTCGAGTACCACGCCCCCGCCAGCGCCAAGGAGGCGGTGCAGCTGCTGGCCAAGCTCGGCGACGGCGCCAAGCTGATCGCGGGCGGGCAGAGCCTCGTGCCGCTGCTGGCGCTTCGGCTGGCTGCGTTCGAGCACCTGATAGACCTGCGCACGGTGTCCGGCCTGCGCGGGATCAAGGACCGTCCCGGCTCCGTCTCCGCCGGGGCCGTGTCTGATGATGCCGTGCCCGGCGGGGCCGTGCCCGGCCGGTCCGTCTGGGTGGGCGCCAGCACGACCGAGGCGGCGATCGGGCGGTCGCGACTGGTGGCGGCCCGGGTCCCGCTGCTGGCCCGGGCCACGCCGCTGATCGGCCACTTCCAGATCCGCAACCGGGGCACGATCGGCGGGTCGCTCGCGCACGCCGACGCGGCCGCCGAGTACCCGGCGGTCGCGCTCGCCCTCGACGCGGCGATCGAGACGCTGTCGCCGCGCGGTCAGCGCGCCATCCCCGCAGGCGAGTTCTTCACCGGTACCTGGAGTACCGCGCTGCAACCGGACGAGCTGCTCACCGGGGTCGCGTTCCGGGTGCCGGGCGGCCCGGCCGGCTTCGCGGTGGAGGAATTCGCCCGCCGGCCGGGCGACTTCGCCGTGGCCGGGGCCGCCGTCGCGATCGAGCTCGATGCTGACGCCGACGGGGGAGCGGACGGCCGGAATGCCCGGGTCAGCCGGTGCGCGATCGGGCTCTTCGGGCTCGGGACGACGCCGCTGCGTGCCTCGGCGGCGGAAGCATCCGTCGCCGGCCGAGCCGCAGGCGACCTGAGCACGGACGCCTTCGGGCGGGAAATCGGGCAGGCGGCGATGGCCGACCTTGAGTCGGTGCCGTCTGACCTGCACGGTCCGGCCGCCTATCGCAAGCGCGTGGGCGCGGCCGTGGTGGCTGCGGCCTGGGGTCGCGCGATCAACGAGGCGGTGGGCGGGGTGGTCGGAGACGGGCACGGCGAGACGTTCGGCGAGGAGGCGGCCCGTGGCTGACATCGGCATCGGGATCCGGGTCAACGGCAGGCTCCGGCGGGCGAACGTGGAGCCGAGGCTGACCCTGGTCGACTTCCTGCGCGAGCGCTGCCAGCTGACCGGCACCCACGTCGGCTGCGAGCACGGCGTCTGCGGTGCCTGCACGGTCTTGCTGGAGTACCCCGACGATGCGGACGAGAGCGAGCCTGGCCTGCCCGGCGGCGAGGCCGTCCGCTCCTGCCTGGTCTTCGCCGTGCAGGCGGACGGCGGCGAGGTCACGACGATCGAGGGCATCAGCGCGGGCGCGTCGGACACCGGGGTCCGCGAGCTGTCGGCCGTGCAGGCCGCATTCCGCGAGCACCACGCCCTGCAGTGCGGCTTCTGCACCCCCGGCTTCGTTATCTCGGCGACCGCGTTCCTGCGGGAGCATCCCGACCCGACCGACGGGCAGATCCGCGACGCCCTGTCCGGGAACCTGTGCCGCTGCACCGGCTACCAGGGCATTCTCGCGGCCGTGCGGGCGGCCGCCGACAGCATCTCGACGGCAGCTCAGGAAACCAAGCACACTCAGGAACCGAGGTAAGTCATGCCAGGAAGAGCCGCAGGCAAGGTCGCCTTCATCACCGGTGCCGGACGCGGCCAGGGTCGCAGCCACGCGGTTCGGCTGGCCCAGGAGGGGGCCGACATCATCGTCATCGACATCTGTCACGACGTCCCTGGCGCGCTTCCCATGGCCACCGCCGACGACCTGGCCGAGACCGTCAAGCTGGTGGAGGCGCAGGATCGGCGGATCATCGCCACGCAGGCCGACGTGCGCGACTTCGACGCGGTCAAGTCAGCCGTCGACGACGGCGTCGCCCAGCTTGGCCGGCTGGACATCGTGGTCGCCAACGCCGGCATCGCCAGCATCGGCGGCCCGGTCGAGTCGATGGCGGCCGGCAACTGGAAGGACACCATCGACATCAACCTGACCGGCCTGTGGCACACCGCCCGGGCGGCCGTCCCGCACCTGGTCGCAGGGGGCCGGGGCGGGTCGATCGTGCTCACCAGCTCGATCGGGGGGATGCACGCGCTGCCGAACATGAGCCACTACGTATCGGCCAAGCACGGCGTCGTCGGCCTGATGCGGTCGCTGGCGGTGGAGCTCGGCCAGCACGGCATCCGGGTCAACTCGATCCACCCCACCAACGTGAACACCCCCATGTTCATGAACGAGGGGACGTTCCGGCTCTTCCGCCCGGACGTGGAGAACCCCGGACCGGACGACGTGGCGCCGATCGCGCAGATGATGCACGTGCTCCCGATCGGCTGGGTCGAGCCGGAGGACATCAGCAACGCGATCGTCTTCCTGACCTCCGACGAGGCCCGCTACATCACCGGCGTCACCCTCCCCGTCGACGGCGGCGCCCTTCTGAAGTAGCCGCGCCCCCGGCCGATCACAAGCCCCGGTCGGTCCGCCTTCGACCGTCCCGGCCGCCTGTCGCCTACGCCACCAACGGGCCCGACCTCGTATGACCTACGCCACCGACCGGCCGGCCTCCTGTCACCTACGCCACCGACCGGGCCGGCCTCCTGTCACCTAAGCCACCGACTGGGCCGGCCTCCTGTCGGCTACGCCACCGACCGCCCCTATTGGTGTCTCTGGCGTAGCCGACAGGTTTCGTTTGGGGTCGATGGCGTAGCCGACAGGGTCGCGTGGGCTGTTCAGGCAGCCAGGATCGCCAGTCGCTCGTCGGGGATGACGGCGACGCCCAGGATCTCGATCATCGCCTCCGGCTGCCACAGCGCGGTCGTCCCGAGGCCGGCCATGGCGGGGTAGACCGGCCCGGCCAGCTCGCGCCAGACCCGGCCGATTTCCCGCCCGTGCGCCTGATAGTCGGGTATGTCGGTCAGGAAGATCGTGATGCTCACCAGGTCCTCAGGCAGTCCGCCCGCCGCCCGCAGCGTGGTCAGGACGTTACCGAACGCCTGACGGAACTGCTCGACGATGCCGCCGGGCACGATCTTCATCTCCGCGTCGAGGGCAGTCTGGCCGCCCAGGTAGAGGGTGTTCCCGGACAGGGTCCCGTGCGAGTAGCCGCTCGGCGCCGGGAGCGCGGCCGGATTGATCGCGAGCGGGGGAGTGGTGGCCGGCATGGGACGACTCCTTCGAGGCGAGGCGAGGCGAGGCGAGGCGGGGTAGTCTTCGAACCGTAACATCTATTGACAAAAAATCAACGATCGTGAAGATTGTGTAATAACGAGTGGATCGCGACGATGGCGTTCGACGACCTTCCCAGGAGAAGCCACGATGGAGATTGACATGAATCGCCCGTCCAGACCGGGCGACCATGCGGCCCGTGTCACCGAGAGCGGGCTCGTCGTCCCGGTCGTGACCAGGGCCGGCCGGGAACCGGGCGGCACCGCCCAGTCGGAGGGGGCGACCCGCATCTCCGGCGTCAGCCCGCAGCACACGCCGGCCACCAGGATCTGGTTCGGCAAGGTCCATAACCTGGCCGGCTACCGCTCGGTCCCGCATCACCACGGCGAGGCCGAGACCGGCGGCTACGTGCTCTCCGGGCGCGCCCGGATCTACTTCGGCCCGAAGTTCGAGGACTACACCGACATGTCCGAGGGCGACTGGGTGTTCGTGCCGCCGTTCATGCCGCACGTGGAGTGCAACCTGGACCGCAACAACCCGCTGACCTGGATGACCGCCCGGACCCCTGACAACATCGTGGTCAACCTGCCGGAGGTGCCCGACGTCGACCTGCCGGACTGGGTGACCCGGCCGTGACCGGCGCCACCGTCGATCTGGCGCCTTCCTCGGCGACCTTCGCCGCGGCGGTCACCCTGACCCCGGCCGAGCCGGAGCACTTCGACCTCGCCTTCACCGCGATCACCCAGCCCTGCCCGTGGCCCAAGGCGTACGGCGGCGACATGGTCGCCCAGGCCCTGGCGGCGGCGATGCGGTCGGTCACCGACGGCAAGACGCTGCACTCGACCCACAGCTACTTCCTGCGGCCGGTCGACATCGGCGCCCCGGTCCGCTACGAGGTCGAGCTGCTGCGCGACGGTCGCGGCTACAGCACCCGCCAGGTCCGCGGCTACCAGAACGGCAAGCCGGTCTACGTCGCGCTCGCCTCGTTCGCGGCCGGGGAGCCGGGCGCCACGTTCGCCGCCGCTCTGCCCGATGACATCCCGGACCCCGGCACGCTGCCAAGCTCCGCCGCCTACCTGGACGGCCTGGCCGACGCGGCCGCGGCGACCACGACCATGACCGAAGGGTCGAGGGCGTACTGGGCCGGCGGCCGCAGCTTCGACCAGCGGCACGTCCCCGGCCCCCTCTACGTCACCGTCGACGGCGAGCGCGTCCCGCACCAGGCGGTCTGGATCAGGCCGTTCGACGCCCTCCGGGCGGTCCAGGGGCTCACCGACGAGCAGCGCGATCTGGCCGCGCTCGCCTACGTGTGCGATTACACGATCCTCGAGCCGGTGCTGCGCGTCCTCGGCCTGCCGTGGGCCAGGCCCGGGCTGGTCACGGCCAGCCTCGACCACGCCCTGTGGTTCCACCGCAGTCCCGCCCGCGCCTTCGACGACTGGGTGCTCTACCTGCAGGAAGCGGTCGCCGCCGAAGACGGTCGCGGCCTCGCCACCGGTCGCTTCTTCACCCGCGACCACCGTCACCTGGCCACCGTCGTCCAGGAAGGGATGATCCGCACCTGATGCAGCTCTCGCCTTCTGCCTTTTCCGACACCTTCGCCCGTGACCACCTGCCCCCGGCCGGGCAGTGGCCGCTGCTGGAGTTCACGACCGAGGCCTTGCAGTACCCCGACCGGCTCAACGCGGCGACCGAGATCATCGACGTCCCGGTCGCGACCTTCGGCCCCGGCCGTCCCGCCCTCCGCACGCCGGACGGCGGCGTCTGGACCTACGGCGACCTCCAGCGGCGGGCCAACCAGATCGCCCAGGTCCTGGTCGAGGACCTGGGACTGGTTCCCGGCAACCGGGTGCTGCTGCGCGCGCCGAACAACCCCTGGGCGGTTGCCGCCTGGCTCGGGGTGCTGAAGGCGGGCGGCATCGTCGCGACCACGCTGGCGGCCCTGCGCGCCCGCGAGCTGGCCCCGATCGTGGAGAAGGCGCAGCCGAGCATCGCGCTGGTCGACCACCGGCACGCGGCCGACGTGGAGAAGGTGCGCGAGACCAGCGCCCCCCGGCTCGCGATCGTGACGTTCGGCGGGCCGGGCGAGGATGACCTGACCGCCCGCGCCGAGCGCAAGTCCGGCCAGTTCAGCAATGTGCCGACGGCGGCCGATGACGTGGCGCTGTTCTGCCCGACCTCGGGTAGCACCGGCGTCCCCAAGATCACCACCCACTTCCACCGCGACGTGCTCTCGATCGACAACACCTTCGGCCGCGCGGTCCTGCGACTCGAGGCCGATGACCTCGTCTCCTGCACGGCGCCGCTCGCGTTCACCTTCGGCCTCGGGATGCTGGTCGTCTTCCCGCTCCGGGCCGGCGCGTGCGCGCTGCTGACCGAGGCGGCGGCGCCGGTGGAGCTGGCGGGCATCGTCGCCGAGGCCGGCGTGACCGTGCTGGCGACCGCCCCGACGGCGTACAAGCAGATCCTCAACGCGGGCAAGATCGACCAGCTGGCGGGGGTCCGGGCGGCTGTCAGCGCCGGTGAGCACATCCCACTCCAGACCTGGCAGCGAATCCACGACGCGCTCGGCCTCAAGATCATCGACGGCATCGGCGGCACCGAGCTGCTGCATATCTTCATCGCGGCGGCCGGGGACGACATCCGGCCGGGCGCCACCGGCAGGCCCGTGCCCGGCTACCGGGCGGCGATCCTCGGGCCCGACGGCGCGGAGCTCCCGCCCGGCGCCGAGGGACGGCTCGCGGTCATCGGGCCGGTCGGCTGCCGCTACCTGGACGACGAGCGCCAGGCGGACTACGTCGTCGGCGGCTGGAACGTCACCGGCGATACCTTCACGCGCGACGAGGACGGCTACTTCTACTACCGGGCCCGGACCGACAACATGATCGTCAGCTCGGGCTACAACATCGGCGGCCCCGAGGTCGAGGCGGTCATCGACTCCCATCCCGACGTCGTCGAGTCGGCCGTCGTCGGGCGGCCGGACGCCGACCGGGGCACGGCCGTGTGCGCCTTCGTCGTCCTCGAGCCCGGCGTGGTCGGCGACGCGGTCAAGGCCAGGGAGCTTCAGGACTACGTGAAAGCGCAGCTCGCGCCGTACAAGTACCCGCGCGACGTCCGCTTCACCGACGCGCTGCCGCGCAGCGCCACCGGCAAGCTCCAGCACTTCCGGCTCCGGGACCAGGTCGAGGCAGAAGCGGGATGAAGATCGCGATCGCGGGCGGCGGCCCGGGCGGCCTGTACTTCGCCGCCCTGATGAAGCAGCTCGACCCGGCCCACGAGGTGACCGTGTGGGAGCGCAACGCGGCCGAGGACACCTTCGGCTTCGGCGTCGTGTTCTCCGACGAGACCCTGGGCGGGATCGAGAGCGCCGACACGGTCGTCTACGGGCAGATGGAGAGCGAGTTCGCTCGCTGGACCGACATCGACATTGAATTCAACGGCAATGCGTTCACGGTCGGCGGGCAGGGCTTCGCGGCGCTGAGCCGCAAGCGGCTGCTGCAGATCCTGCAGGCCCGGTCCGCGCAGCTCGGGGTCACGGTGCACTACCGTTCCCAGGCGCCGGACACCGGCGAGCTGCGCGCCTCGCACGATCTGGTGGTCGCCGCCGACGGCCTCAACTCGGCCATCCGCGCCAAGTACGCCGACGTCTTCGCGCCGTCGCTGGACGTGCGGAAGAGCAAGTACATCTGGCTCGGCACCGACCGGGTCTTCGAGGCGTTCCAGTTCTTCGTCAAGCAGACGGACTGGGGCACGATGCAGATCCACGGCTACCCGTACTCCGATTCGGGCTCGACCTTCATCGTCGAGATGCACGAGGACGTGTGGCGCCGGGCCGGCTTCGACGCCACCGATGACCGCATCTTCCCTCCGGGGGTCTCCGACGAGTACGCGGTCGCCCGGATCGCGGAGATCTTCGCCGACGAGCTCCGCGGCCACGCGGTGCTGACCAACAACTCCAAGTGGCTCAACTTCACCACCGTCCGCAACCAGCGCTGGCACGGCGGCAACCTGGTGCTGCTGGGCGACGCCGCCCACACCGCGCACTTCTCGATCGGCTCGGGCACCAAGCTGGCCATGGAGGACGCGCTCGCGCTGGCCGCCTGCCTGCACGAGCACCCCGGCGTCGAGCAGGCGCTGACGGCCTACGAGACCGAGCGAAGGCCGGTGGTGGAGTCGACCCAGCGCGCGGCGCAGGCCTCGCTCGAGTGGTTCGAGAACATCGGCATGTACGCGGGCCAGGACCCGGCGACGTTCTGCTTCAACCTGATCACCCGTTCCCGGCGGATCACCTTCGACAATCTCAGGGACCGCGACGCGGAGTTCGCCGCCCGGATGGAAGCCGGGTTCGCCCGCTCCCAGGGTCTGGCCGAGGTCGTCCCGGCGATGTTCCAGCCGGTCTGGATCGGCTCGCTGGAACTGAAGAACCGGGTCATCGTCTCCCCGATGGACATGTACTCCGCCGCCGACGGCGTGCCGGACGCCTTCCACCTCGTCCACCTCGGGTCGAAGGCGCTCGGGGGAGCCGGCCTGGTGATGACCGAGATGGTCTGCGTCTCGCCGGAGGGCCGGATCACGCCGGGCTGCACCGGGCTGTGGAATGACGCGCAGCGTGACGCCTGGCGCGAGGTCACCGAGTTCGTGCACACCCGCTCGACCGCCAGGATCGGCCTGCAGCTGGGCCACTCCGGCCGCAAGGGGTCGACCCGGCTGATGTGGGACGGCATCGACCAGCCGCTCGCGGCGGGCAACTGGGAGGTGATCGCGCCGTCCGCACTGGCCTACGGCGACGGCTGCCATCTGCCCCGCGAGGCCACCCGGGCGGATCTCGACCAGGCGACGGCCGACTTCGTGGCGGCCGCCCGGCGCGGGGTGGCGGCCGGGTTCGACCTCATCGAGGTGCACGCGGCGCACGGCTATCTGCTGTCGGCGTTCCTCTCCCCGGTCGCGAACAAGCGGGCCGACGAGTACGGCGGCGCGCTTGAGAGGCGGCTGCGTTTCCCGCTCGAGGTCTTCGACGCCGTCCGCGCGGCCGTCCCTTCGACGATGCCGGTGACGGTCCGCATCTCGGCCACCGACTGGGTGCCGGACGGCAACACCGAGACCGACGCGGTGGCGATCGCGCGGGCGTTCGTCGAGCACGGCGCGGCCGCCATCGACGTCTCGTCCGGCCAGGTCACCGCCGATGAGAAGCCCGCCTTCGGCCGCTCCTACCAGACCCCTTTCGCGGACCTGATCCGCCACCAGGTGGCCGAGCCGGCCGGGGTGAAGGTGATCGCGGTCGGCGCGATCTCCTCCTACGACGACGTGAACTCGATCCTGCTGGCCGGGCGGGCCGACCTGTGCGCGCTGGGCCGCACGCACCTCTACAACCCGCAGTGGACCCTGCAGGCCGCCGCCGAGCAGGGCTACCGGGGACCGGGAGCGGACTGGCCCGAGCAGTTCGGCGCCGGCCGGCGCAGGCCGCCGTCCGCCCGCACGGACCGGGTCCCGCCGAGGCTGACGCTGCTGCGCGAGGCCGGCCCGGGGGACGCCCACGTCCGCTGGCGGCCGGCCGCCGTCGCCGCCCGAGCGTGAACCGCGCCCTCGGCCCGCCGTCCGGCCGGGACCAATCCGGCACAATGGGGCCGGTGACCCCGAACCAGGCACCGCCCGCCGCGGCCGGAACGCAGCAGTCGCGGACGGTGCTGGTCAGCTTCCTCGGCGCGATCGTGCGCCGGATGGGCGACTGGATGCCGATCGCGGGCACCATCGAGCTGATGGGCGAGTTCGGGCTCGACGCGCCGAGCGTGCGCACCGCCGTCTTCCGGCTCAAGAAGCGCGGCTGGCTCGCCTCCGAGACCCGCGCAGGCAGCCGCGGCTACGCGCTGACCCCGGTCGCGCTGAAGGCGCTGGCGGCCGGCGACGAGATCATCTGGCACGCCCGGCTCCCGGCCGACCTGGCCGACGGCTGGTGCATCGTGAGCTTCTCGGTTCCCGAGTCCGCCCGCAGCAAGCGCGATCAGCTCCGGACGCACCTGGCCTCGCTCGGCTTCGGCAACGTCGGGGCCGCGATGTGGATCGCCCCCGCTCGCATGCGCGCGGCCGCCGACCAGGCCATCGCCGAGCTGGGGCTCACCTCGTACTGCGCCATCTTCGTGGGCGACTACGTCGGCGGCCGGGACCTGCCCGGCCTGCTCCGCGAGAGCTGGGACCTGGCCGAGATCGACCGCCGCTACCAGGAGTACACGCACCGTTTCGCCGACGAGGCCCGCCGGGTCGGCGCGGGCGGCGACGTCGATCCCGAGCGCGCGTTCCTCAGCTACCTGGCGGTGATCGACCAGTGGCGGAAGCTCCCGTTCCGCGATCCCGGCTTGCCCCGCGAGATCCTGCCCGAGGACTGGAGCGCCCCCACCGCGGGCGCGCTCTTCGAAGGCCTGGTGGCCGCCCTCGAGCCCCCCGCGCTCAAGCACGCCGCCAAGCACTGGCCCGCCAACGCCACCCCGGCGCCCCCCGCCGCCTGACCCGTCACCCACGCCACCGACCGCCCCGAAATCCTGTCACCGACGCCATCGACCGGCTTAATCGAGCCTGTCACCTACGCCATCGACAGGCTCCGCTTCCTGTCACCTACGCCATCGACAGCCTCTATCAGTGTCGTCGGCGTAGGTGACAGGTCCCGTTTCGGGTCGATGGCGTAGCCGACAGCTGCAAAGATCAAATGCTTTTCCATCGAACGGACCGTGGTTCTGCCTTTCAGGTCGTCGCGACTCCCCGCAGTGGTCGGCCGCAATAGGGCAAGATGCGGTCTAATATGGCTTGCTAATGAGCCCCGACGCGCGGTCGCGCCGCAGGCGGTCTGAGCCTGCAAGGCCGACGATTTCCCAGATTCGCACGGGACCTTCATCCGACGATGCGCACGATGTTGCGTTCTTTCGTCGACATCAAGACGATGCCCCGGACCAGCCAATCCCGGGGCGGGAGTTCCTGAATTCCTGCCCGCCCAAGGTACGGGCGACAATGCGCGCGGTCTTGGTCCAGGTCGCGGCAGCACCGCCGAAGCGCTTCGCCGGAGGTGGTTACTGGGAGGCGATGAAGGGCGAGATGACCGGTTGGTTCGAGGTCCGCGTTGACGGTCCCCGGCGTCATCACTACCGCCTGTTCTGCCGCCTTGACTACGAGGCGCACGCCCGCTCCAAACCGCTGCTGGTGGTGGTCTGCGGATTGAGCAAGCCATTCCGCACGCGACTGTCAGACGCGGACTATAAGCGCGTCCGAGAACTCGGACGCGAGTACCTGAGCCGGAACCCGCGATCCCTTGCCTAAGCAGGCGGTCACGGGCGGCTGGCTGCCAAGGGGTCAGCGTGCCCGTTGCGCAGCTCGCCTGTCCGCGCGGCCAGAGCACGGGGATCATCCGTGCTGCCTTCAATCAGCGGCCGGGTGATCTGCTCTTGGTCTCTAGCGCCCAGCGGTTCCAGGACGACTCGCATACCCAGGGCGGCCGCGACCTCGGCGAGCGTGCCGAGGGTCGGATTGACGTGGCTGGCCGAGAAAAGCCGCCGAACAGCGGCGGGCTCGGAGCCGATTGCGTGGGCAAGACCCGCCTTAGTCAGACCCGCGGACGTGCGAGCCGTGTCCAGTTCGTTGACGATCCGGTCGATGGTAGCGATTCGGATCGACTCCGCCACGTACTCTCGCAGGAACTCGGGATCCTCGAGGTCGCGAGCGAGGTCGTCCCAGAAGGCACTCTGCCCGGCATCCATCGTCATTCCCTCCGCCTACATCATGAACGTAACATTTATGATACGTCCATGAGACGGGCGGTGCAAGGGCTAACGGCCTGGTACCTGGCCGTACCGGCGGTCAGGTCCCAGGCGCCGGTGATTACGCGATCCGCCCGGCGTACCGCCGGGTGAAGCCGTCGCTCGTGTTCGCCGTGATGATCACGTCGTAGTACCCGTTCGCGTCGACCGGCCAGCTCAGCGGCGCCGACCCGGCCGCGCCGACCGTCACCGTCTGGGTCGTGCCCGCGTAGTCGTTGACGGTCAGCGTGTACACCACAGCCGTGGTGCCGCTGTTGGCCAGAGTCAGCAACAGCGACGGCGAGGACCCGGTAACCGGGGCAGCCGTCACCACCGGGATCTGCCCGGTTGTCGTGGCAGCGGCGACCACATCACCCGCGAACGACCGCACGAACCCGTCCGGACCGTAGATCGAGAACGCGTACCCGTACTTGTTCTTCTTCGTCGCCGTCCACGTGTACGTGCGATTGGTGCCGGAAACGACGGTGAACGGCGTCGCCGAGGCGGTCAGGTACTTGTCAGGGAAGACGAACATCGACACGCCGACCGAGCCGGCGTTGCTCATCGTCGCGGTCACCGTGAACGAGGACCGGTTGACGGCGACGTCGGCGTGCGGCATGTGGTTGGTCGGCCGGTGCGGCCGGGTGCCGGCCTCCTGGACTGGGGCCACCTGCGCCCCCTCGGCCGGCGTCGCGACCGCGGGGAACGACTTCTCCGCGTCGGACTGGGTGATCAGCGCCACCGTGTCCGGCAGCGCCGGGACGGAGTAGTCCGGGTTCGCGAAGTCGAACGCCGCCGTCAGGTCGCCGCTGACGGCGTCCCGCCAGGCGGTGACGTTGACCAGCGGGGCGTCGGTCCAGGTCTGCAGGAAGCGGTTCATCGAGGTGTGGTCGTAGGTGTTGGAGTCCACGTATCCGCCCTGGGTCCACGGCGAGCAGATCAGCATCGGCACCCGCGGCCCCATGCCGATCGGCTGCGAGCTGATGAACTCGTTGGTCACGGACGTCTCCGGCGCCGGCGACAGCACGTGGTCGAAGTACCCGTCGTGCTCGTCGTAGGTGATGAACAGCGCCGTCGACTCCCACAGGGCCGCGTTGCTCATGATCGCGTTGAGCACGGTCGCGACGTAGTGCGCGCCGTAGCTGGGGCTTGAGGAAGGGTGCTCGGAGTACTCGTAGGGCGCGACGATCCACGACACCTGCGGCAGCGTGCCGGCCGCGCAGGCGCTGGTGAACTCCGACAGCACGGAGTTGACCTGGGCCGGGCCGAGCGGCAGGCCGGCGTTGGGCTGCCAGGGCTGGACCGCGCCCTGGATCGCGAGCTGCCGCGCGGCCGCGGTGGTGGCGTTCATCGAGGTCTGGTACTGCTTGTAGAACCAGAGCGGGTTGTCGCCGTAGTCGCCGACCCAGCCGTTGCTGCCGCTGCCGTCGCCGACCTCGTGGTCGGTGTACACCTGCCAAGAGACCCCGGCCGCCGTCAGCTGCTCCGGGTAGGTCGTGATCCCGGTGAACTCGACCGTGTAGTCGGGCGGGTTGGACGTCCAGCCATCCGACGTCCCGGCCCAGAAGTACATCCGGTTGGGGCTGGTCGGTCCCAGGATCGACTGGTGGTACCCGTCGCAGATGGTGAACGCGTCCGCCAGCGCGTAGTTGAACGGCAGGTCGGCGCGGGTGAAGTAGCCCATGCACTGCTCGGTCTTGGCCGTCACCCAGTCGTTCCACAGGCCGCCGTTGCGTGCGCTGTGGTCACCGGACCAGCTGTGGTCGAGGTCGCCCGCGTTCTGCGCGTCCACCTTGGTGGAGTCCATGTGGAACGGCAGCAGGTAGCCGAGGTCGGTGCGGGACTTGTCGGGCTGGTCGAATACCGAGGTGCCGCCCTGGTAGGCGAGCGCCTGCTTGTCGGCGAAGCCGCGGACGCCTTGCAGGGCGCCGAAGTAATGGTCGAAGGATCGGTTCTCCTGCATGAGGATCACCACGTGCTGAAGGTCGGCGATGGTGCCCGTCGCGGCCCTCGCCCGGCTCGCGCCGAGGATCTGCGTTCCGCCCACGCCGACGACGGCGGCCCCGGCGAGCGCGCCGCCCGCCTGCAGGAGGCGGCGTCGGCTGACGCCGCTCGCCGCGGAATTCTGGTCAGTGCCCATGCCATGATCAGAAGCGCTCAAGCAAGCACGCGCGCCGACCCGAGAGGGCGAGCAGGAAAATAGCAAATGAAATTCCCGGGCGGAGCCTTCTGCGGGACGGGCTCGGTGCCGCGCCGTCAGCGGCGGCGGACGTGCTCGGCGCGGCAGCCGCGACGGGGGTTGCGGGCGCGGCCGTACCACTCCGGCGCGGCGTCGGGCGCCCGCTTCTCCGTCAGCCACGACATTACCGGCGCCCAGATCTGGACGACCGCCCTCGTCTTGATGGCGTTCGGCCAGGTGCTTGCCTGGGTAGGCGTCCTGCAGGCCCGCAGGCTCAGCACGATCGTCACGATCGGCGCCGGGCAGGCCGCTACGCCGGCCGGCCGGCCCGCTGAACAGGGAAGGCACCCGAGATGAGCAAACCAAGCAAGTTCCTCGAAGGCTCGTTCGCCCCGGCCCAGGAGGAGGTCACGGCATTCGACCTGCCGGTCACCGGCAGCCTCCCGGCCGAGCTCAACGGTCGCTACCTGCGCAACGGCCCCAATCCGCTAGGCCTCGACGACCCCAACTACCACTGGTTCCGCGGCGCCGGCATGGTGCACGGCGTTCGGATTCGCGATGGCCGGGCGGAGTGGTACCGCAACCGCTGGGTCCGATCCCGCCAGGTGGCCAACTCCCTGGGCGAGGAATGGCCGGCCGGGCCCGTCCACGACGGCATGGACTTCGCCGCCAACACCCACATCATCTCGCACGCGGGGCGGCTGCTCGCCACGGTGGAGGCGGGCCCGCTGCCCTACGAGCTCGACGGCGAGCTCGCCACGATCGGCCCGTGCGACTTCGGCGGCACCCTGGCGGGCGGCTACGCCGCCCACACCAAGCCCGACCAGGCCACCGGGGAACTGCACGCCATCGCCTACTACTGGGCCTGGGACCACGTGCAGCACGTCGTCATCGGCGTCGACGGCCGAGTGAGCCGCGCCACCGACATCCCCGTCCCCGACGGGCCGATGATGCACGACTTCGCGCTCACCAGCCGGTACGTTGTCCTGCTGGACCTGCCGGTCACGTTCAGCATGGACGCGGTGGCGGCCGGCCGCGAGCTGCCGTACACCTGGAATCCGAGCCATCAGGCGCGGGTCGGCCTGCTGCCGCGCGACGGCGGCCCGGCCGATATCCGCTGGATCGAGATCGAGCCGTGCTTCATCTTCCACACGCTCAACGCCTACGACGACGGCGACCGGGTCGTGCTCGACGTATGCCGGTACGAGGGCTCGTACGACGTGTCCGTCTTCGCCGGGAAGGGCCCGCTGACGCTGGACCGGTGGATGATCGACCCCGTCGCCGGGACGGTCACCGCCTGCCGCCTCGACGACCGCGCCCAGGAGTTCCCGCGCGTCGATACCCGGGTCATCGGACGGCCGCACCGCTACGGCTACAGCGCTGTGATCGGCGAGGTCAGCGGGGCCGTGATCCAGGCCAGCGGTGAGGTCGCCGACGCGGCGTTCGGCAACGCGCTGCTCAAGCACGACCTCGGCACCGGGACCGTCCAGGCGCACCGGTTCGGGGCCGACGCCACGGCCGGCGAGGCCGTGTTCGTCCCGGCCTCCCCCGAGGCGGCCGAGGACGACGGCTACCTCATGGCGTTCGTGCACAACCCCGACCGCGGCGCCGCCGACCTGGTGATCCTCGCGGCGCAGGACTTCGCCGCCGAGCCGGTCGCCCGCGTGCACCTGCCGGCCAGGATCCCGCTCGGATTCCACGGCAACTGGGTCGCCGACCAGTAAGGGCGCGCTGAGCCCCCGACAGTCAGCCGGGACCGTTCGGAAAAAGGGATCTAGATCATTTTCTTCCGAACGGTCCGTTGGTTCCCCGTTACCGTTCCGTGGCACCCACCCGGACGACGACCTTTCCCTGCGATTTCTGGTTCTCACGGCGTGGTGACCGTGCCGCTGCCGGTCCGGTTAGCGGGCGTCGAGGAAGGTCAGCACCGCGAGGACCCGGCGGTGATCCTCTTCGGTGGCGGACAGCCGGAGTTTGTCGTCTCCGAGGCACTGGCCAACGCGGCCAAGCACTCGCAGGCCACCGAGGTCTGGGTCGCCGTCGGCTGCGACGGGCCGGGCGCGGGGCGCGGCGTGGTTCGGGCCACCGTCGCCGACGACGGCGTCGGCGGCGCGACGCCAGAGCGCGGCTCGGGGCTGATCGGGCTGGTCGACCGGGTCGAGGCGCTTGGCGGCAGGTTCAGGCTCGACAGCCCGGCCGGGCGGGGCACGAGGATCGCCATCGAGTTGCCGCTCGGCACTCGCGCGCTGAGCGAGCCGCCCAGGCTCTGACGGCATAGATTAGGCCCATGCGGGTGGCGACATGGAACGTGAACTCTGTGAAGCAGCGGATGCCGAGGCTGCTGCCGTGGCTGGACCAGCGCAAGCCCGACGTGGTCTGCCTGCAGGAGACGAAGCTGGCCGATGACGCGTTCACCGCGCTCCTCGGCGATGAGCTGGCCGGCCGGGGCTACGAGGTCGCCCTGTACGGCGAGCCGCGCTGGAACGGGGTGGCGATCCTGTCGCGGGTAGGCCTGGCCGACGTGGTGACCGGCATCGCGGGCGCGCCCGGCTTCCCGGACCCGGAAGCGCGCGCGGTGGCCGCGACCTGCGGCGGCGTCCGGGTGTGGTCGCTCTACGTGCCCAACGGCCGCGAGCCCGACTCCGACCACTACCGCTACAAGCTGGCGTGGCTGGCGGCGATGCAGAACGTCGTCGGCGAGCAGCTCGTCGCGGGCGCGGACGCGCTGGTCTGCGGGGACATGAACATCGCGCCCGCCGACGCGGACGTGTTCGACCCGGCCGCCTACGTCGGCCAGACCCACGTCACCGCGCCCGAGCGGGCCGCGCTGGCCAGCCTGGAGGCGGTCGGCCTGCACGACGTGGTCCGCGACCATTGGCCCGACAAGCGCATCTTCAGCTACTGGGACTACCGCGCCGGGATGTTCCACCAGGACCTCGGGATGCGGATCGACCTGCTCCTCGCCAGCGACCCGGTAGCGGACCGCGTACGGGCGGCCTGGGTCGACCGGGAGGCCCGCAAGGGCACCGGGCCGAGCGACCACGCGCCGGTGATCGTCGACCTCGACGAGGCGCCCGACGGCGACATCGGCCCCGTCGTGCCGCCGCCCTCCGCGCGCCCGGCCCGGCGCGGCGTCAGGCTGCCGCAGGCCCCCGGCCCGCGGCAGGAGGGGTAGCAACCGCTCCGGGCCCAAGCTTGTGAATGCCCACACCCAGGCCGTGGTGCCGGGCATGGGAGTGTCGGTCGCAGCGCTGCTGAGCAGCCTGGAGCGCGAGCCGGGCGAGTACATAGCACGCCGCGGCGACCTACGGCTCGTCGAGCACGATGTCCTGCGTGGCCTGGGGCGCGATGAATGCACTCAACCCTGCGGCTTCAGCCAGCAGCGCGTCACCGTCCTCGGCCCCCAGCCGCGTAAACGGACGGATGCGCAGCTTATGATCCCGGAGCTGCCAGGTGCCCTGCCACAGCCCGTCGATCAGGAAGGTGCCGCCGGTCGCGCCGTTGCCGGGCGGAAGCGGCACCGGCCGGGCGTGCGGAATCACCCGGCTCCGATCGGCGTGCGAGAGCAGCAGGTTGTCGTACTCGGGCAGGAACCGAGGCGGCGCGGGCGTGTCCTCGGCTGGCCGAGGCGCATCGGGCAGGTCGTATAGGGCCTGGTCCGCCGGCCCGCGCAGCAACTGCACCGGCAGCCGCTCGACCACCTCGCGCAGTCGGGTCAGCCCCGACCACGTCTGGACGTCAGCCACGCTGGCCGGCCCGAACGCGCCCAGGTAGCGCAGCACCAGCGCGTCCACCAGCGCGTCGACCGTCGCGGTACCGGGCGGCGCGCCCAGCCAGTCCGACAGCGGCGCCCAGGTCGCGCCGCCGCCCTTGCCCCACACGCCCCGGGGCGGCACCTGGCAGAGCGGCAGATGAAGCGTGGCCGCGTAGCCCAGCGCCCGCGGCTCGGCCTGCGGCCACCGCTCCGCCAGCGTCCGGCCGAGTTCGGCCCGG
>DATCGA010000110.1:0-14720 GCA_036509215.1 Trebonia sp. | reverse complement strand
ACGGCGTAGTCGCGGTAGAGCGCGAGCAGGTACTGGGCCATGAGAGATCACTCCTGCTTGTCATCCGGAGCCGGTCTCTGCCCGGCCCTCACTCCCGCTACGAAGTGACCTCCGCCGAATCGACACTCCGCCCGCCACGATCCCAGAAAACTACTAGCGACGGGTGAAGGTGACGTGGGTTATGCCGCTGGGCGAACTGACCGAGTCGATGCCGAACCGCTCCTGCACGCCCTCCAAGCCGTCCCAGATGGACTCGCCGCGGCCGAGGAGGATCGGCACCAGCGCGATGTGCAGGTGGTCGATCAGGTCGGCCGCGAGGAACTGGCGAACGGTGGCCGGGCCGCCGCCGATGCGGACGTCGAGGCCGCCCGCTGCCTCCTTCGCCGCCGCCAGCGCCTGCGCCGGGCTGGCGTCGATGAAGTGGAACGTGGTGCCGCCCTTCATCTCGATCGAGGGCCTGACATGGTGGGTGAGCACGAAGACGGGGGTATGGAACGGCGGCTCGTCGCCCCACCAGCCCTTCCATTCCTCGTCGGTCCACGGTCCGCGCTGCGGGCCGAACTTGTTGCGCCCCATGATCTCGGCGCCGATGCCCGGCCCCCAGTTGCTCGCGAAGGCGTCGTCGGTGCCGGTGCTCCCGCCGTACTGGCCCTGCATGACGTGAAATGATCGGGTGTCCATGAACCATCGCATCAGCCGGTTGCCGGCGTGCCCGAAGGGTGCCTCCAGGCTCTGTCCGGCGCCGGCGCTATAGCCATCGAGAGAAACGGAAAGGTTGTGAACGCGAACAAGCGACATAACGGTAGACCTTTCTGGCCGAAGCTGAGTTCATCCGTGGTCATGGTGTAGTCGTAGCAAGGATTGCATTCTTGACACCCGAGCAACCCCTGACCCCTGAGCACCGGCGAACTGCGTGACGGCGGCCGGTCAGTCCAGCTCTCAGCCGGGCGCGCCGGAGGTGGTGACGGGAAGGAGCGCGCCGGCGTCGACTTTCAGCTGGAGGCCGGTGACGTAGCGCGAGGCGTCAGAGGCCAGGTAGAGGACGGCCTCGCTGATGTCGGCTGGGTCAAGGGTGCTGACCGGGAGCTTGTGCATGGAGCCGAACGCCGATTGGACGTCTTCCCTGGTCGGATGGTCCAGGTCCGGCCGGAAGAGGCGGTACATGGCGTCGTTCTGCAGCATGTCGGTGTCGATGTTGCCCGGGTGGACGGCATTGACCCGGATGCCGTGCGGGGCGAGCGCCAGGGCCAGGTCATGGGTGAAGCGGGCCACGCCCCGCTTGGCGTGGGAGTACCCGGCGGTACCGGGCGCATCGCCCGCCCCGGGCATCATCGCGGCCATGGACCCGATGCAGATGATCGATGCCCCGGCGCCCAGATGCGGGAACGCGGTCTCGACGGTGTTGATCACGCCGACTAGGTCGACGGAGACGGCGTCCAGGAAGGCGACCGGGGGAATCCCCGAGCCGAGCGGGATGATCCCGGCGTTGGCCACGACTACGTCCAAGTGCCCCAGCGCCGCGACACCCGCCTCCACCGCCGCGGCCAGCGGAGCGCGGTCGCGGACGTCGGCCACCCGGGTGACGACCCGGCGGTCGAGCTCTTCCACCAGGCGGGCGGTCTCGGCCAGGTCGGCCTCGGTCGCCATCGGGTACGGAACCGAGTCGATCTGCGCGCACACGTCCACCGCGATGATGTCCGCGCCCTCCTGCGCCAGCCGCACCGCGTGGCTCCGCCCCTGACCGCGTGCGGCCCCGGTGACCAGCGCCACCTTGCCCTGCATGCGTCCCGCCATGTCCGCTCTCCCCTCTCAGCACAACCCGGTTCTCAGTACAACCCGCCGTCGACCCGGATCAGCGACCCGGTCGTATAGCTGGACGCGGCCGACGCCAGATAGAGCGCCGCGGTCACGACCTCCTCCGGTTCCCCCGGCCGCCCGGCCGCGTTGTGCCAGCTACGCTCGCTGTCGGCTGGCCAGTGCTTGGAGATGTCGGTCAGGAACGGCCCCGCCGACAGCGTGTTGACCCGGACCTTGGGCGCAAATTCGCGGGCGAAAACCGTGGTGAGCGCGTTCAGCGCCGCCTTGGCGCCCGCGTAAGGCCCGAACCGGGGCGACGGGAACAGCGCGCCGCTCGACGAGACGTTGATGATCGAGCCGCCGTCGGCGTCGTACATCCGCTGCCCGATCAGCGCGCACAGCCGGAACGGCCCCTTGAAGTTCACCCCGATCACCTTGTCGAACAGCTCCTGCGACGTCTCCGCCGACGACGGGGCCAGCGGTGACATGCCCGCGTTGTTGACCAGGATGTCGACCGTGCCGAAGTACCCGTAGGCGCGGTCGGCCAGTTCGTCGCACTCCTCCCAGTGGCCGACATGGCACGCGACCGGCAAGGCCCGCCGTCCGGTCGCCTCGACCTCCTCGGCCAGCGCCTTGCAGTTGTCCAGCTTGCGGCTGGCGATGACCACGTCGGCCCCCGCGCGGGCGAAGGCGAGCACCATCTCCCGGCCGAGCCCGCGGCTCCCGCCGGTGACCAGGGCGACCTTCCCGGTCAGGTCAAACAGACCGGCCGGGACCGCACCATCGCTCATAGCCCGTGCTCCTCAAGAATTGCCGCGTACCGGGCGCGCGCCTCCGCCCGGCGGGTGGGGATGTGCTCGGTCGGAAAGAGGCCGGCCGCAGGCGAGTAGCCACGCAGCATGCCCTTGGCGACGGCGGTCTTGTGCACCTCGGTTGGCCCGTCCGCCAGTGCGAGCTGCGGCGCGTACGCCCACCAGGGGCCGAGCGGCGTCTCCTGGGTGGTGCCGAGCGACCCGTGCAGCTGGACCGCCCGCTGCAGGATGTCGTGCAGCACCGCCGCCAGCGCGACCTTGCACATCGCGATGTGGGTGCGGGCGGCCCCGTGCGGCTGGTTGTCGATGATCCACGCGGTCTGCAGCACCAGCAGCCGGAACTGCTGCAGCTGGATGGCCGAGTCGGCGATGAAGCCCTGCACGAACTGGTGCTCGGCCAGCAGCTTGCCCTGGGTGCGGCGCGACAGCGCCCGCTCGCACATCATGTCGAAGGCCCGCTGGCACTTGCCCACCACCCGCATGGCGTGGTGCACGCGGCCGCCGCCCAGCCGGGACTGGGCGACCTTGAAGCCCTCGCCCGGCGCCCCGAGCATCGCGTCGAGCGGCACCCGGACCTGGTTGTAGCGGAGGTAGCCCTCGGTGCCCTCGTCCAGGTCGTCACGCTCGTTCATCGTCGCGACGTTGCGGATGATCTCGATGCCGGGGGTCTCGGCCGGGACGATGAACATCGACATCCGCTCGTGCGGCCGGGCGTCCGGGTCGGTGACTGCCATCACGATGAGGAACGACGCGTAGCGCGCGTGGGACGAGAACCACTTCTCGCCCTCGATCACCCAGTCGTCACCATCAAGCGTCGCCTTGCAGACGAACTCCTTCGGATCGGAGCCCGCCTGCGGCTCGGTCATCGAGAAGGTGGACACGATATTGCCCTCGAGCAGCGGATGCAGGTAGCGCGCCTGCTGCTCCTGCGTCCCGTACAGCGCGAGGATCTCGGCGTTGCCGGTGTCGGGGGCGGCGGTGCCGAACACCGTCGGCGCCCAGCCCGAGCGGCCGAGAATCTCGTTCATCAACGCCAGCTTGAGCTGCCCAAAGCCCCGGCCGCCGAGCTCCGGGCCGAGGTGACAGGCCCACAGGCCCTGTTCCTTCACCCTCTCCCGCAGCGGCGCCAGGATCGACCGCGACGCCTTATTGTGCACGTCATACGGGTCACCCGGGCGGGGAAAGAGCAGGTCAAGGGGTTCGCACTCGTCACGCACGAACGCGGTCATCCAGTCGAGCTTCTCCTGAAACTCCGGCTCGGTGAAGAACTCCCACATGCGCCGCTCCTGCCTAGCGTCGGGCCTGCTGCCAGGGTATCGTCGGTCCCTGGACAGTAATTGTATAACTAAATACTAGAAGATAGTTATTTCAAGGACGTAGAGGTGAGGGTGATGGCTGCCGGCCAGGCCGACGAGACACTGCTGGCTCAGTTGCGGGACCGGGTCGCGCAGCGGGTAACGGACTGGCGCCCCGGCGCCCGCGTCCGAGGCGTGTCCCCGCTCACCGGCGGGACCTCCAGCCTGACCTTCCTGGTCGATCTGGCCGGCGTCGCCGCGGCGGAGACCCCGGTGGTGCTCAAGGTGGCGCCGCCCGGCCTCGCTCCGCTCCGCAACCGCGACGTACTGCGCCAGGCGCGGCTGCAGAAGGCGGTCCAGCGGGCCGGACGGCCGCTGGCACCGGACGTGCTGTTCTCCGACCCGGGCGACCCGCCGCAGGTTCCGCCGTTCATGGCGATGAACCTGGTGCCCGGCGACTGCGTGGAACCGGTCCTGTGCGACGCCGCAGAAAGACCCGCCCCCGGCCAGGTGCGGGCCCGGTTCTTCGACGCCGTGCAGGTGCTGGCCCAGTTGCATGAGATCAAGCCGGCCGCGGTCTGGCTGGGCGGCGAGCCCGTCGTCGGGCTCGCCGACGAGGTCGACCGGTGGACCCGCGCGTTCGTCACCTTGCCGGACGACATGGCGGGCGACTACCAACGGGCCGCCAAGGCGCTCCGGGCGAGCGTCCCCGCGCCGCTCCCGGCCGCGGTCAACCACGGCGACTTCCGCCTCGGCAACACCCTGTGCGAAGGCAGCCGGATCAACGCCGTGATCGACTGGGAGATCTGGTCGGTCGGCGACCCGCGCATCGACCTGGCCTGGCTGACCTTCTTCACCGACGACGCCGGGCACCCCGCCGTCGCCCCGGGCACGGTCGCGGGCACCCCGGCCGGCCGCGAGATCGTCCGTGCCTACGAGGACGCACTCGGCCGGCCGGTGCCCGAACTCGGCTGGTTCGACGCGCTCACCCGGTACAAGGAGGCCGGCGTCACCGGCTTGCTACTCAAGCGGGCGATGAAGCTCGGCCGGCCGGTCAAGGAATCGATGGCGCGGATGCAGCCGGAACTGCCCCGGCTGGTTCAGGAGGCCACCCGCATCGTGAGCGGCTGACGCTCGGTCAGATGAGCGTCAGCCGGCCGCGCCGGACGACCTCGATGAGCAGCCCCGGGTCGACGCCCCGCTCAGCCGCCTGCTCCAGGCAGACGGCAACGTCCTTCTTCATGAACGGGCCGATCCGGGTGGCGAACGAGGCCATGTCGGCCCCGACCGCCGCCCGGCGGCTCACCTGGCTGCCCCCGCTCATATGGTTGAGCGCGCTCAGCATCTCCCCGGGAGCTACCCCGAGCTCCTCACCCAGCCAGACGGCCTCCGCCAGCACCTGCGTGTTGGCGGCGAACAGGAAGTTATTGACCAGCTTGACCGCCAGGGCGGAGCCGAGTGGGCCGGTCTCGATCACCGCGTCGGCGTACGCGCGGACGACTTCGGCTGCCCGCGCCCGGGCCGCCGGCAGCCCGCCGAGCAGAACGGTCAGGCGGCCGGCGGAGATGTCGTCGGGGGCGCCGCTGACCGGGGCGTCGACCACGCCGATGGCGGGGAAGCGGTCTGCCAGCGACCGCAGCACCGACGCCCGGCCGGTCACGTGCGAGGCGAGCACGGCCCCGTCCGGCAGGGCCGCGGCCAGCGGCCCGGCCACCTCGGCCAGCTGCTCGTCGCTGAACACGCACAGCAGCAGCACGTCGGTCCCGGCCGCGACCTCCGCGAGCTCGGACGTGGGCCGGACGCCGAGCCGGTCGAGGGCGGCCGCAGACTCCGCCCGGCGCGCGTACACCACCAGCTCGTGCCCGGCGGCAGCCAGCCGCTCGACCATCGGCAGGCCCATCCGCCCTGCACCGACAAACCCGACCCGCGAGGAACCCATCGCCGCCTCCTGTCGCCTTGGTAACCATAGTAGATTATTTAGTTATATGATTTTATTCAAGATCAGAACGGCTGGAGGTCTCATGTCCGACGCTGCCCCCGGATCCGCTCCCTCTCCGTCAGCTCCCCGCCCGCCCGAGGGCGACTGGCTGGGGACGCCCTACCTGAGGTTCGAGCGTCACCTGCCCTTCGCCCACCTCACAGTCGACCGCCCGGAGGCCAGGAACGCGCTGACCCAGGCGATGTACTTCGGCATCCGCTACGCCGTCCGCCGGGTGGACGCGGACCCGGGGCTGGCGGGCCTGCTGATCACCGGCACCGGTGACGTCTTCATCCCCGGCGGCGACCTCGGTCAGCAGGTCAGCGACAAGTGGGCCGACTTCAACGCCGCGCCGGGCGCGTTCGACGTGCTGCCGTTCGACGTCCTGCGGCAGAGCGTCAAGCCGGTCGTCTCCGCCGTCAACGGGATCTGCCAGGGCGGCGGGCTGCTGATCGCGATGTGCTCGGACCTCGCGGTGGTGAGCGAGCGGGCCACCTTCCGGGTGCCGGAACTGCTCCGCGGCATCTCCGACACCTACTACGCACAGCTGCTCGCCCGCATCATCGGCCCGGTCCGCACCCGCGATCTCATGTTCACCGGCCGCCGCCTCACCGCCGCCGAGGCTCTCGAATGGGGCCTGGTGAGCCGGGTCGTCCCGCACGACGAGCTGATCAAGACGGCCGCCGAGGCGCTGATCCAGATCGTCCAGACCGCGCCCGAGGCCCGCAGGGACATCAAGCGGGTCCTCGACCAGTACGTCGGTCTGCACGACCGGATCGCGTTCTTCGACAGCCTGCAGCGCCCCGAGTCGAGGGAGGGCTTCGCCGCCTTCATCGAGAAGCGGGCGCCGAGCTGGGTGCCGGAGGCGCTGCGGCGCGACGGCCGGGCCTGACCCGCCCGCTAGTAATTCCGAACTAGATAAATTAGATTACTGATGCCAGTGAATCTGCCAGTGGATCGCGAGGAACCATGACCACAGCCGTCATCGTCGACATCATCCGCACCCCCTCGGGCAAGGGCAAGCCCGGCGGTGCCCTGTCCGGCGTGCACCCGGCCGCGCTGCTCGCGCAGACGCTGACTGCCCTGGTCGAGCGCAACGGCCTCGATACCGCGCTGGTCGACGACGTCATCGCAGGCTGCGTCGGGCAGATCGGCGACCAGTCGCTGAACATCGCGCGCACCGCGCTGCTCGCGGCCGGCTTCCCCGAGAGCGTGCCGGGCACGACCGTCGACCGGCAGTGCGGGTCCAGCCAGCAGGCGGCCCACTTCGCCGCCCAGGGCGTGATCGCCGGCGCCTACGACATCGTCATCGCCTGCGGGGTGGAGTCGATGAGCCGGGTGCCGATCGGGTCGTCGCGGGCGGGCCGCAACCCGGTCGAGCCGCTGGCCGAGCGCTACCCCGAGGGCCTGGCCAACCAGGGGATCGGCGCCGAGCTGATCGCGGCCCGGTGGAAGCTCGACCGCGAGGCGCTCGACGCCTACTCCGCCCGGTCCCACCAGCGCGCCGCCGCGACCGCCGCCGCCGGCGGGTTCGACCACGAGATCATCGGCGTCCGGCTGCCCGACGGCGGCATCCACACGGTCGACGAGACCGTGCGGCCAAGCACCACCGCCGAGGGGCTGGCCGGCCTGAAGCCGGCCTACTACACGCAAGCCTACGCCGACCGCTTCCCCGAGATCACCTGGCAGGTCACCCCCGGCAGCTCCTCGCCGCTGACCGACGGCGCCTCGGCGGCGCTGATCATGAGCGAGGAGAAGGCAGCCGCGCTCGGGCTGCGGCCCCGGGCCCGGTTCCACGCCTTCGCGGTCTCGGGCAGCGACCCGCTGCTGATGCTGACCGGGGTCATCCCGGCCACCGAGAAGGTGCTGCGGCGCAGCGGTCTGTCCATCGACGCCATCGACGCCTACGAGGTCAACGAGGCGTTCGCGCCGGTCCCGCTGGCCTGGGCGCAGGAATTCGACGCTGACCAGGAAAAGCTCAACCCGCGCGGCGGCGCGATCGCCCTCGGCCACCCGCTCGGCGGGTCCGGCACCAAGCTGATGGCCACGCTGCTGAACTACCTCGAGGCCACCGGCGGCCGCTACGGCCTGCAGACCATGTGCGAGGGCGGCGGGATGGCCAACGCCACGATCATCGAGCGGCTCTAACCGAGCAGGTCAAACCCCAAAGTCCACCACAACAGCGGTATCGAACGGTCCCGGCTGACTCCCGTGCCGACGACTGAGTCGCGGCCGCCAGGTCAACGTCCCGGCCCGCTGAACCAGATCGGAGGCCCATGCCAGCTGTACGCGGACTCGAACCGGGGAAACGGGCGGCGCTCGTCGTCAACGAGCTGCAGAACGCCATCGCCAACCCGGCCCACGTCGACACGCCCCTCGCCGCGCAGGTGACCGCGCGGGGCATCATCGCCCGGATCAACGTCCTGACGGCGGCGTTCCGCGCGGCCGGCGCGCCGGTGATCTACTGCACGATCGCCGCCAGGACCCCCGACTGGGACGGCTTCCTGGTCAACTGCGCCCTCGCCGCGCGGATCAAGCGGACCGGCAAGCTCGTCGTCGGCACCGCAGGCGGCGCGCTGCACGACGACCTCGTGGTCGAGCCGTCCGACATCATCAGCCACCGGTCGCACGGCATGGCCCCGTTCACCGGCACCACCCTGGACGCCACCCTGCGCGGCTACGGCATCGACACGGTGGTGCTCAGCGGGGTCTCCACCAACATCGCCCTGCCCGGCGCGGCGACCGAGGCGGTCGCGCTCGGCTACAGCGTCGTGCTGGCCGAGGACTGCACCGCCGGCGCCACCCCGGAGACCCATCAGATGCAGGTCTCAGAGCATCTCCCGCTGCTGGCGACCGTCACCAATGCGGAATCAGTAATCGCTTCACTGCCGGCCAAGCCCTAACCCCACCACCGCCGCCCCGGGTCCACCCGCACCACCGCCGCCCCGGGTCCACCCGCCCCCCGCTCCAATTAATGGGCATAACTATATATTTAGTGATACGATTGATGGCAAGCTAGAGCCGGGAGGACGCATGAAGGCAGCGCGCTGTGAACAGTACGGCGGCCCGGAGGACGTCGTCATCCGCGACATCCCCAGCCCCGAGGTCACCCCCGGTCACGTCCTGGTCGACGTGGCCGCGGCGGCCGTCAACTACCCGGACCTGCTCTTCATCGCCAACAGCTACCAGGTGCCCGCCCCGCTGCCGTTCACGCCCGGCAGCGAGTTCGCCGGCCGGGTGGCGGCCGTGGGCGAGGGGGTAACCGAGGTCTCGCCCGGTGACCTGGTCTACGGCTCGACCTTCACCGGCGCGATGGCCGAGCAGGTGCTGGTGCCGGCCCGCGCGGTCGCGCCGGTCCCGCCCGGCATGTCACTGACCGAGGCGGCCGCGTTCCGGGTGACGTACCTGACCGCCTACCACTCGCTGGTCACGGCAGGCGAGCTGCAGCCAGGGCAGTGGGTGGTGGTCCTCGGGGCGGCGGGCGGCGTCGGCACGGCGACGGTCGACGTCGCGGTCCGGCTGGGCGCCCGGGTGATCGCCGCCGCGTCCTCTCCTGAGCGGCTCAAAGTCTGCGCCGAGCTTGGCGCCGAGGCGGGCATCGACTACGTCAGCGAGGATCTCAAGCAGCGGATCAAGGAGATCACCGGCGACGGCGCCGACCTGGTGGTCGACCCGGTCGGCGACCGCTGGGCCGAGCCCGCGCTGCGGGCGATCAGGTGGGGCGGCCGGTTCGTGTCCGTGGGCTACGCCGGGGGAGAGATCCCCCGGATCCCGCTCAACATCGTCCTGCTCAAGAACATCACCGTTCGCGGTCTGGAGCTGCGCACGTGGGGCGAGCGGCTGCCGGAGGAGACCGCGCACGCCCAGCAGGCGCTGACCGAGCTGGTGGCCGGAGGTATGCGGCCCGCTGTGTCGGAAGTGCACGATCTGGCCGACGTCGCCACCGCGCTGCAGCGGGTCGCCGACCGGCTGCCGACCGGCAAGGTCGTGATCCGGGTGGCACCCTAACCCCGGCCGTGGCCGGACGATAACAGCAGGCTGACGGCATCAGGAGGACACCATGACAGAACCAGTAGTGGTCGAGCGGCGCGGCCACGTCCAGGTCATCACCATCAGCCGGCCCGAGGCGAGGAACGCCCTCGACGGCGCGGCGGCCCGGGCCCTGGCGGCGGCCGCCGACGAGCTCGATGCCGACGACGGCCTGCGGGCCGGAGTGCTGACCGGGGCGGGCGGCACGTTCTGCGCCGGGATGGACCTGAAGGCCTGGATGCGCGGCGACAAGCCGATGATTCCCGGCCGCGGCTTCGGCGGCATCACTATCACCCCGCCGCGCAAGCCGCTCATCGCCGCGGTGGAAGGCTACGCGCTGGCCGGCGGGTTCGAGCTGATGCTGGCGTGCGACCTGGTGGTGGCGGCACACGGCAGCAAGTTCGGCGTCCCCGAGGTCAAGCGAGCCCTGGTGGCGGGGGGCGGAGCCGCCCTGCTGCTGCCCCGGCGCATCCCGTTCGCGGCGGCAATGGAGCTGCTGCTGACCGGCGAGCAGATCACCGCCGCCCGGGCGGCCGAGCTCGGCCTGGTCAACCGGCTCGTCCCGGACGGTACCGCGCTCGACGGCGCGCTCGCGCTGGCCGAGCTGGTCGCGGCCAACGGACCGCTGGCGGTGGCGGTCACCAAGCAGATCGCCCGGGCCCAGGCCGACTGGACGGCCGAGGAGGGCTGGCAGCGTCAGGAGGAGCTATTCAAGCCGGTGTTCGAATCGGCCGATGCCCGCGAGGGCGCGACCGCCTTCGCGCAGAAGCGAGCTCCGGTCTGGCGCGGCGTCTAACGTGAATGAGAAGCTAGCGGGTCCATCAGGTCAGGGAGTGCAGCAAATGGCTGTGAAGTTTCGCGCCGGGCAGCAGCTGGTGAGCGCGGTCGACAGTACCGCCGTGATCGTCATCAGGGCGCCCGCCGCCGAGTGCACGGTGACGTGTGGCGGCGTTGCCATGGCCACCGCGGGCGGGCCGGTCACCGCCGCCGACCCCGATCCGGCCCTGATGGGGGGCACCCAGATCGGCAAGCGGTACGTCGACGACGCGGACACCATCCAGCTGCTGTGCACCAAGGCCGGCCAGGGCACGCTCGCGCTCGACGGCAACCCACTGCAGATTCAGGCGGCCAAGCCGCTGCCGGCCTCGGACTGAGCGAGGTCCTCCGGATGCGCCTGACGCTGCTGCTCGACATGGCCGCCGACGGTTTCGGCGATCGCGTCCTGGCCGGCCGCCGGCGCGGCGGGATCACCGCCGCCGAGCTGGTCCGGCGGTCGCATGCCGGTGCCGCCCTGGTCCGCGAGCGCGCCGCCGACGCCCTCGTCTACCTCGATGTCAACGGTCCGGCCTTCCCGGTCGCGCTGTTCGCGGCGGCCCGGGCCGGGGTGCCGCTGGTGCCGCTCAACTACCGGCTGGGGCAGCGGCAACTCGACGAGCTGCTCGCCCGGCATCCGAAGGCACTGGGGATCGCAGGCCCCGGGGCGCTCGCGCACTTCGAGCGGGCCGGGCTGAGCGCGATAACCTCCGACGACTGGCTGGAGCAGACCCGCGCCGACCGCGGCGAAATCACCGACGACGGCCAGGGTGACGCGGGCCAGGCCGCCGCGCCGGACGACGAGAACCCGGTCGCCGTCATCATCTACACCAGCGGGACCACATCCGCCCCCAAGGGCGTGCTCCTGCGCCACGAGAACCTGGTCTCCTACGTCCTTGGTTCGGTCGAGTTCGCGTCGGCCGGCGAGACGGAGGCGGCGCTGGTCAGCGTTCCCCCGTATCACATCGCCGCCGTCGCCAACGTGATCACCAACCTCTACGCGGGCCGCCGCACCCTCGTGCTCGAAGCCTTCGCCCCCGGCCAGTGGCTGCGAACGGTACGAGAGGAAGAGGTCACCAGCGCGATGGTGGTGCCGACCATGCTGGCCAGGATCATCGACAGCAACGAAGACCGGTCGGTGCCCACCCTGCGGTCGCTGTCCTACGGCGGCGCCCCGATGCCGGCCGCGCTCATCGAGCGGGCGCTGCGGGAGTGGACCGGGGTCGGTTTCGTCAACGCATACGGGCTGACCGAGACCAGCTCGACGGTCGCGCTGCTTGGCCCGGACGATCACCGCGCCGCCATCGAGTCGCGGGACCCGGCGGTGCGGGCGCGGCTGTCCTCGGTCGGCAGGCCGCTGCCGGGGATCGAACTGGAAATCCGCGGTACCGCCGGCGAACCCCTCGGCGCCGGGCAGCCCGGCCGGATCTGCGTGCGCGGCGGCCAGGTGTCGGCCGAGTACGCCGGCCTGGGCCGCGTGGTCGACGACCGCGGCTTCTTCGACACCAGGGATGACGGCTTCCTCGACGCCGACGGCTACCTGTTCGTCAGCGGCCGCACCGACGACACGATCATCAGGGGCGCAGAGAACATCGCGCCCGCAGAGATCGAGGACATCCTGCTGAGGCACCCGGCGGTGCTCGACGCGGTGGTGTTCGGCGTCCCCGACCAGGAATGGGGCCAGCGCATCGAGGCCGCCATCGTCCCCCGCCCCGAGATCGACCTCGACCCGGCCGACCTACGCGAATTCACTCTGCAAGCCCTGCGGTCAAGCAAGACCCCGGACCGCTTCTGGCTCCTCAGCGAGCTGCCCCGCACCGAGACCGGCAAGCTGCTGCGCCGCCTGGTGCCCGGCATGATCCCGCCCGCCGCGATCGAATAAGCCCCATTTTCCCTAAGGTGGCGAAGTGAACGAAGCTCACCTCCGGTATCTGGCCAGCCCGCAGTGGGCTGCCACGGTGCGTGACGAGCTGTTGCCGTGGGTGCTGGGGTCCTCGGACCTCGGTGACGATTGCCTGGAGGTTGGCCCCGGTCCCGGGGTCGCAACCGACCTGTTGCGATCCCGGGCCCGCTGGCTGACTGCGGTGGAGCTCGACCCGGCGTTGACCGAGACTCTCGCCGATCGCCTGGCGGGAACCAACGTGGAGGTGGTGAACGCCGACGCCACGAATATGCCCTTTGCGGCGGGCCGCTTCTCCGGTGCGGTCTGCCTCACCATGCTCCACCACGTGCCATCCGCCGCCCTCCAAGACCGTCTCTTCGCCGAGGTTGCCCGCGTCCTGCGCCCCGGAGCCATGCTCCTCGGCTCCGACAGCATCGAGGCGCCGGAGGTTCGGGCTGGACACGATGACGATATTTTCGTCCCCGTCGACCCCGATCAGCTGGGCGGTCGCCTCATAGCGGCGGGATTCGAACAGCTCGAGGTGGAGACGAAGGCGACACGAGTGCGTTTCGCCGCCAGGAAGCCCCTGACCTCGACTTCGTGACGTTGACGCGCTACTGCAGACCTTGCTGACGTCGTGGCTGCGCGTCACCGCAGCGCGCCCCACCTCCAGGAGCTCATCGCGGGCGTGGCCACCTGCATCCTGGAGATCCTCCAGGCCCGGCCGGACATCGGTGGATGACTTCGCGCTGGTCTCGGAGGACGCGCTGAAAGCGGCGACTCGGCTCATGATCGAGAAGACAGCGCCGCCAGCATCAGCCCGGCGCAGCTAATAGAACTGTGGTCTCAGGAACAGGGCTGACATCGAGCCGCAGGGTCTGCGCCGTCACCACCGGTCATCCCGCGCCAGCCAGTACGGCCCTGCCGAGCAGAACCCCCGGGCCTCGAAGACGAACCGCCGCCGCCACCCCTGCTCACGGACCTTCAGTTACGGCTGCGCGGGGCCGCGTGCTCACCCGGGAGGGTGAACTGTCGTGGGCAACCAGAACATCACGCTGTCGCTTCCCGAGGAGGACCTCCGGGAGGCCAGGATCCTGGCGGCTAGCCGAGGCACGTCGGTGTCTCAGCTGCTTGCCCGGATGCTGAGGCAACTGGTCGAGCAAGAGACCGGATACGCCGATGCCCGTGACCGGAGCATTGCCCGGCTGCGCGAGGGGATGGATCTCGGCATCGGCGGGCAGATCGGCTGGAGCCGTGAAAGCGTCCATGAGCGGTAACCGTCGGTTCGTCGATACCAATATTTTGCTCTACGCACACGACGGTTCCGCGGGCACCAAGCGGGACCAGGCGCGGACGCTAGTCGAGCAGCTCTGGGAATCCCGGGAAGGCTGCCTCAGCGTTCAGGTACTGCAAGAGTTCTTCGTGAACGTCACCCGGAAGATCCCCAAGCCGCTCGGCACGGAAACGGCGAAGGAGATCATTGCCGACCTATCGCGCTGGCATATGCACGTCCCGGCAGCTGATGACGTCCTGGGCGCGATCGGCATCCATCAGCGTGACAGCATCTCATTCTGGGACGCGATGATCGTCCGCAGCGCGGCCGAAATGGGCTGCGCCGTGCTCTACTCGGAGGATCTCAAGGCCGGCCAGGAGTACTCCGGGGTCCGTGTGGAGAACCCGTTCCAGCGCCTGGATACCGGCCGGGGTTAGCTCAACGCCAGCCCTGCGGGCGCTCACTGAAGTCCCCTATCGCCGAATCGGTTCGGCCAGCTGACATGCCGGGGATTGCCAGCGATGCGCGCAGATGACACGGTTATGCTCGCGAGGCCGTCCGTCGGCAGGATAGCGGGTGCGTCGAGTGGCTCTGCCGAGGAGGCAGCGTGCGCCAGGTATACGGTCGGCGCCCCTGTCACTGACCAGGTCGGAGCCCGCGAGCTGGCCTGATCCTCAACGCCCTGATTTCGCGAGGCGGACGTCGCTCGCTCTCCCCGTTCGCGCGCCACCACGTGCTTGGCCGGGACTCCTTCCAGCTCCCCGGCCTGCCCGGGGTCTGCGCCCGCTGCGCGAGGCTGGGGCGGACGAGGTTCGGGAGCCGGGCGGGGCCGCGTTCCCCA
>DATCGA010000109.1:0-2448 GCA_036509215.1 Trebonia sp. | reverse complement strand
GGTGCCCTGTCAGTACATGGACAAGCTCGCCCTCTCACCCGTCACCCGGACCGTGCTTGCCTGAAGGGGAAGGGCGACCACCAGCACGGGAGGACGAAATGCAGATCACCAGGAACGGGCTCGAAACGACCGTCGGTCCCGGCGACTGGTTCGCCGGGAGCGTCTACATCGACGTCGTCAGCACGCCGTCGCCGCCCTCGCGGGTCATGGGCGGGATTGTCCACTTCACGCCGGGCGCCCGGACGGCCTGGCATACCCACCCGGCCGGGCAGACGATCTTCGTCACCGAGGGGATCGGCCTCTGCCAGCGCGAGGGGGACCGGTCGAGGAGGTACGGCCGGGCGACCGCGTCTACTTCGAGCCCGGCGAGAATCACTGGCACGGCGCGACGCCCACGCGCTTCAACACCCAGATCGCCTACCAGGAGTCCGACGACTCCGGCAGCCACACCACGTGGGGGCGTCACCTCACTGGGGAGGAGTATCCCGGCTAGGCCCGCGCGCGACGCGGCTGGGAGGCCGCCGGGGGATGAACACCCACAGCACCCCGGCGGCGGCGAAGCCGACCAGGCCGCTGACGATGATGCCGGCCACCAGGCCGGCGACGGCGGTCACGCCGGAGAGGATCAGCGGCCCGACCCCCTGGCCGGTATCGGACAGCTCGCGCCACAGGCCGAGGAACGTCGGCCGGCCGATCTCGGGCGAGACGTCGGCCGACAGCGTCATCACGATGCCCGAGCCGATGCCGTTGCCGAACCCCATCAGCATCGCGACCAGCGTGAGGGTGAGCGCGCTGTGGGTCCCCGTCATCAGCACGAAGGAGAGACCGAGGACCAGCGTGCACGGCACCGCGACCCAGCGCCGCCCGTACAGGTCCATCACCTTGCCGGCCGGGTAGAACGTGGAGACGTCGACCAGCCCGGCGGTGCCGTAGATGAGCGAGTTGGCGGTGGGGGACAGCCCGATGTGCGCCGCCCACAGCGGGATGACCACCTGCCGGGTCGACCGGATCGCCGACAGCAGCACGACTCCCAACCCCAAGGTGAGGAAGGTCCGCCAGTACTCCCGAAGGATGCCCCGCGTCGTCACCTGCGCCGCCGCAGCCCGCTGCTGGTCGGTCTTCTCCAGATCGGGCACCTGCAAGACGATGATCGCGGCGCCGCCCATCGCCGCCAGGCTGACGTAGTAGGCACCCGGCAGCCCCCACAGCTCCTCCGCGCCCGCGCCGAGGAAGGGACCCACGAACATCCCGATCCGCAGCACGCCGCCCAGGGTCGACAGCGCCCGGGCTCGCATATGGGGCGGCACCGACTCGGTCAGGTACGACTGCCGGGCCAGCGTGTAGACCGAGCTGGCCGCCCCCAGCAGCAGCACCCCGAGACCGAACACGGCCAGCGACAGCGCGCCGCGGCCGAGGTTGACCAGGCACAAGATCAGCCCGGCGACCGCGACCGCCGCGGCCACCAGCATCGACCTGCGCTCCCCGATGCGGGTGGCGAGGATGCCCGAGGGGATGTTTGTCACGATCGAGCCGATGCCGAGCAGCGCGTTGATCAGCGCGGCGATCGCGGTGCTGGCGCCGCGGTCGATCGAGCTCAGCGCGATGACCGGCATCATCGCGCCCTCGGCGAGGCCGAACAGCGTCGCCGGCCCGAACGCGGCCACCGCGATCGAGCGGAGACTGAACTCGCCGCTCTCCCCGGCCGCCGGCGGGGGAACCCGAGCACCGGGTGAGGGTGCGCCCGGTGCCGGTGTGCGGGGGCGGCTCACCGGCGGCCGAGCAGGGTATTCGCGGCGCCTACCCGCATCCAGTCCGCCCTCCTCGGCTGCAATCGTTTGTTTGCTACATACAACTAAATCATCCCCCGATGATCCAGCGCCCACCGGGCCAGTGATTTATTTGCGTGCGCAGGTAAATAAATTTAGAATGATGCCGTTCGCCTCGTCTGCGGGACATCCATCGTCACGGAAAGGCAACACCAATGACCTCATCGACGCCCGAACCAGATCGCCGCGGCACCAGACGGCCGCTGACCCGCCGTACCCTGATAGCGTCGGCCGGCCTGACGGCGGCGGCCGTCCCGGCCGCGGCGCTACTCGGGCAGCCGGCCGCAGCGGCGGCCGCCGCGAGCCCAGCCTGGCCGCCCGCGACCGCGCCCGTCCCCCCGCCGGCCAAGGGCCCGGCCATCCCCAAGTCCGGTTACCTCGTCCAGGAGATCGCCGAGCGGACCTACTGGCTGACCGACGGCCTCTACCAGATGATCTTCCTCGTCACCGCCGAAGGGGTCGTCGCGGTGGACGCCCCGCCGACCATCGGGAACAACATCCTGCGCGCCATCGCCAGCGTCACCAAGGTCCCTGTCGCCCATGCCGTATACAGCCACCACCACGCCGACCACACCGGCGCGATGGTCCTATACAAGGGTGCCCGCGTCTACGCCCAGAGCGA
>DATCGA010000108.1:0-10631 GCA_036509215.1 Trebonia sp. | reverse complement strand
CGCGAACGGCACCGAGGATGCGGCGGTGAGCGGCCTGCTGGTGCGCCCCGACGGCGTCGTGGCGTGGGCGTCGTCCGCCGGCGTCAGCGACCCGGCCGGCCTGGAGGCCGCGCTGACGCGCTGGCTGGGGGACCCGAGCTGACCGCCCGGTCCATCCGCTGCGGGTGATGCGCTCGCCGCGCCGACGCGCGTGTACTGGATGGCCGGAGGTGCTTGTCATGGCTGGCCACGTGAGAAACCTGAATAGCCCGGACGAGCTTGCCCTGATCGCCCAGGAGCTCTACGTCTACGCGTACCCGCTGGTGCTGATGGACATCACCCGGCGGGTCACCACGAACACCGGGCGGCCGCAGGGGGTGCGCGCGCCGGTGAACATGTTCGCTCACCTGTCGCAGTTCCCTGACGCGTCGTTCACCGAGGTGGTGCGGCCGAACGCGGACACGCTGTACTCCTCGCTGTGGCTCGATGTCACCGAGGAGCCGCTGGTCATCACCGTGCCGGACTCCTGGGGACGCTATTACCTGCTGCCGGTGCTCGACATGTGGACCGACGTGTTCGCCGCGCCGGGCGCGCGGACCACCGGCACCGACGAGCAGGCCTACGCGGTCACCGGGCCCGGCTGGCACGGGCGCCTCCCGGCCGGCCTGGAAGAGATCCGCTGCCCGACCGGGATGGCGTGGATGATCGGGCGGACCCAGACCAACGGGGCGGCCGACTACGAGCACGTGCACAAGTTCCAGGCCGGCCTGACCGCCGTCCCGCTGAGCCAGTGCGGCGACGGCAGCGGCGAGCCGCCGCCCGGCCGGGTCGACCCCGGCCAGGAGATGAGCGCGCCGTCGGGTCAGGTAGCGGCGATGTCCGGGCCGGCCTTCTTCGCCGCCGCCGCCGCGATCATGGCCAAGAACCCGCCGCACCTCACCGACACCTCGATGCTGCAGCGCGCCCGGCAGCTCGGCTTCCGGCCCGGGCAGCCGTTCGACCTGGCCGACGCCCCGCGCCGACTGCGGGAGGCGGTCGACAACGCGCCCGCCGCCGGCCTCGCGGCGATCAAGGCGGCCCTTCCCCGGTCCGGCCAGCTGGTCAACCAGTGGCAGATGATCTCCTCGCCGGTCGGGACGTACGGCACCGACTACCTCAAGCGCGCGCTGATCGCGCAGATGGGCCTGGGCGCGAACCCGGTCGAGGACGCCACCTACCCGACTGCGGTGGCCGACGCCGACGGGCGGCCGTTCGACAGCGCCCGGCGCTACCTGATGCATTTCGACCCCGGCCAGACGCCGCCGGTGGAGGCCTTCTGGTCGCTGACGATGTACGACCAGCGGCAGCTGTTCGCCGCCAACCCGATCAGCCGCTTCGCCATCGGCGACCGCGACGCGCTCTTGTTCAACGCCGACGAATCACTCGACCTGCACATTTGCCGCGAATCACCGGGTGAGGTGCTGGAATCCAACTGGCTGCCCGCACCCGCCGCAGGCCCGTTCTCGATGAACCTCAGGCTCTACTGGCCCCGCCCCGAGGCGCTCGACGGCCGCTGGCGGCCGCCTGCCGTGCGCGCCACCGACTAGGCGTCGCCGGGAAGTGATCACACACAGTCACATTCTAGCCCGGCTGGGCACAGTTCAGCAGTCGTCGCCAGGCCGCCGATTCCCGCCCCGATCACCGCCGCGCGCGTTTGTTTCACTGGCTCGCATTCCTTCCGCTTTGCTAACTACCTGCGGAAACGCTTCATGTCGGGATCGCCGGGTAGGCCTGCATAGTGCGGAACCTTGCCCGAGTCGCGACCAGCTCACTAGTAGCTCTTTGTGTTGGGTTGTCTCTTATCGTCGTCGCCGTGGCGGCGATCGGCATCCTCGGCGCCCGCTGGTCATCGGGCCTCGGCAAGGATATAGCTGGCAACGAGCTGGCCACCTCGACCGAGACGGGCGAACTGGCCAGGACCATGGACACGGCCGATACCACGGGCGAGCAGGCGTTCCTCAGCGCAAGTCCCGCGCTGCGGTCACACCTACTGGGCGTGCTCTACGCGAGCCTTGTGCCCGCGACGGACACCCAGATGTCGGCTCTCGTGCAGCGCCATGCGAAGGATCAGCCGGCCGAGCACGCCGACATCGAGCAGTTGGTCCGGCAGTGGCTGGTCGTCCGTGACCTCCTCAGCCCGACGAGCGTGGCGGCGCACCCGGCCGCCGTGCTCGCCGCCGAGCTGGCGACAGCCTACCTGCCCGTCGGCCAGCACCTCGACCGGCTCTTCCTCAAGGAGCAGGCAGACGGGCACAGCGACCAGGTGAGGGCGTCCGCGAACGCGGTGCGGACGATCTGGTTCGTCGCCGCCGTCGCCGTGGCCGGCCTCCTGGCCGGCGGCTTCCTGCTGTATCGCGGCATCCGGCGCATCCGCCAGGCCCTGCAACCCGGTCAAGACCAGGAGGAATTCGCCGAGACGCTGCAGATCGCGAGCGACGAGGACGAGGCGCACGAGCTTCTCGAGCGCTACCTGGAGCGGATCCTCGCCCCCGACACCGCCGCCGTCGTGCTCAACAGCAACAACAGCGCGGACCGGCTGGAGGCGGTCACTCCGCTGCCGGCCGGCTCGCGGCTCGCGCAGACCCTGCGCGGGGCGGCGCCTCGCTCCTGTCTTGCGGTCAGGTCCGGCCGGAAGCACCGTGAGGGCAGCAGCCGGCTGGCCCTGCTCTCCTGCCCGGTCTGCGCCCCCTGCGCCGGCGCCTCCTCGTGCGTTCCGCTGGTGGTGGGCGGCAAGGTAATCGGCTCGGTCCTGGTCAGCCGCCCGAACTCGTTCGACGCGGCAGACGAGGAGCGGATCCGCGAGTCCGTGAGCCAGGCGGCGCCGGTGCTCGCGAATCTCCGCAACCTGGCGATCGCGGAGATCCGCGCGGCCACCGACGGGCTCACCGGCCTGCCCAACAAGCGGGCCGTGACCGACACCCTGAAGCGGATGTTCGCCCAGGCCGCCACCGAACGGTCGCCGCTCGCGCTGCTCATGCTCGACCTCGACCACTTCAAGAAGGTCAACGACAACCGAGGACACGCGGTCGGGGACCAGGTCCTGGCCAACGTCGGCACGGTGATGAGGGCCGCCATGCGGTCCCATGACTTCGCCGGCCGCAACGGAGGCGAGGAGTTCGCGATCCTGCTGCCCGACACCGAGATCCCGATGGCGCTGCGGATCGCCGAACGGGTCCGCGCGGCGATCGCCGAGATGTCCCTGCCCGGCATCGACGTCTCCGTCACCGTATCGGTCGGCGTGGCGGGCTACCCGGAGCACGCGAGCACGCCGGACCGCATCGCGCGACTGGCCGACGCGGCCCTGTACCTGGCCAAGCGGCAGGGCAGGAACCGCGTCGAGCTGGCCGAGCCCTCGGTTGTCGTCGGCACCTTCGACGCCGCCGCCGGCGCGGAGGGCCCGGGAGGCCCCGCCGCGCCCGTCGCGCCCCCGCCGGACCCGGGCCCGGCCGCCGCCGACCTGGTTCCCGGGCCCCGTCCCGGTGCGGACGGGCAGGGCGCTAGCGGGAACGGCCAGAGATCAGGCGGGAACGGGCAGGCGTCCAGCATCGAGCGAGCTCGCAATCGCGGGAATGCGTAACTGAGCCGCGAAGCCACTACAGGCGGCGCAGAACGTCGCCCGCCGTGCGCGAGAACACCACCCGGTCCAGCTCGCGACAGGAACCATCGCGCAGCGGAAGCCTGCGTCCACTAAGGACACGGAGATCCCGGGTGTACGTTGATGCCTGGGGGACCGGCGATGCGCGCACAATCGCGCTGCGGAAGGGCTGGCATCCAACAATGGCCGCTGAGATCGCGCCCGAGGACAGGACGGCAGCATCGGGACTGAATACGAAGGTCCCGCATTCGGCCCGGATCTGGAACTACTGGCTGGGCGGCAAGGACAACTTCGTGGTCGACCGGGAGCTCGGCGAGCAGCTGCGGCGCGTGTATCCCGCGATCGCCGACCTGGCCCGCAGCGACCGGCAGTTCCTGAACCGCGCCGTCCGTTACCTGGCCGGCCAGGCGGGGATCCGCCAGTTCCTCGACATCGGCAGCGGCCTGCCGACGGTTGACAACACCCACCAGGTAGCCCAGCGGGCGGCCCCGGACAGCCGCATCGTGTACGTCGACAACGATCCGCTGGTGCTGCTGCACGCGCGGGCGCTGCTGACCAGCGGCCCCGAGGGCGCGACCGACTACATCGAAGCCGACTTCCGCGACACCGACGCGCTCCTGGCGGCGGCCGCCCGCACCCTCGACCTCACGCAGCCGACGGCGGTGATGCTGCTCGGTGTCCTGGGCCATTTCGGTGACGACGACGAGGTGGACGCGCTCATCGGGCGAGTCATGGCGGCCACCGCGCCCGGCAGCTACCTGATCATCGCCCACGGGTCCAGCACCAGCGGGGGACTGGTCGAGGCGGCGCGGCAATACCGTGCGGGCGGCGCCGAGACCTATCACCTGCGTGGCCCCGAGCAGCTCGCCCGGTTCTTCGCCGGCCTCGACCTCGTGCCGCCTGGCCTGGTCCCGACCCCGCAGTGGCGGCCCGACCCCGACGCCGATGCCTGCCCGGCGCAGGCCTACTCGTACTGCGCCATCGGGCGCGTGAAGTAGAAAGAATTCAAATTCCTCATATCGAACGGACCGGGGCGACTCTCAATCGTCAATGCCCCCTCGTAGCGTCGCCGGCCGGTGAAATAGGCTGATCACCGATACCGGCGGCGGAAGGACCAGGGCGACAGTGAACAGTCCAGTGCGGTGGGGAATTCTCGGGACCGGCGGGATCGCGGCTTCGTTCGCGAGCGATCTGCGGCTGAGCGAGGCCGGCGTCGCCGTCGCGGTCGGGTCGCGCAGCCAGGCCGCCGCCGACCGGTTCGCGGACAGCTACGGCATCGCCAATCGGCACGACAGCTACGAGTCGCTGGTGGCCGACCCGGACGTCGACGTCATCTACGTGGCCACCCCGCACCCGATGCACCGGGACAACGCGATCCTCGCGCTCCGGGCGGGCAAGCACGTGCTGGTCGAGAAGCCGTTCACGATGAACGCGGCGGAGGCCCGCGAGGTCGTGGCGGTGGCGCGGGAGCGGGGGCTGTTCGCCATGGAGGCGATGTGGACCCGGTTCCTGCCGCACGTCGGCGTGATCAGGGAGTGGCTCGGCAAGGGGATGCTCGGCGACGTCGTCACGGTGACCGCCGACCACGGCCAGTGGTTCGCCGAGGACGCCGGGTTCCGGCTGTTCGCGCCGGAGCTCGGCGGCGGCGCGCTGCTCGACCTGGGCGTGTACCCAGTGTCGTTCGCATCGATGGTGCTCGGCAGCCCGAGCCGGATCGTGTCGATCAGCGATCCCGCGTTCACCGGCGTCGACGCGCAGACGTCGATGCTGTTCGGCTACGACAGCGGCGCCCAGGCCGTGCTCACCTGCACGCTGCGGGCGAAGAGCCCGACCCGCGCCGCGATCGTCGGCACCGACGCCCGGATCGAGGTCGACGGCGACTTCTACGCTCCCGCCCGCGTGTCGCTGATCCCCCGCGACGGCGACCCGGTCGTCGTCGAGTCGGCCCACCAGGGCCGCGGCCTGCGCCATCAGGCCGACGAGGTCGCGCGCCGGCTGGCGGCGGGCGAGGTCGAGAGCCCGTTCATGCCGCTCGACGAGACGATCTCGATCATGGAGACGATGGACACCGTGCTGAAGCAGGCCGAGGCCTGGCCGCATGCTTGACCAGCCGGACGACGGCTGGGGGACGCCGCGGACCAAGACCGTCACCTGGTACGACCCGGCGATGACGGCGGCGGCCGGGTCCGGCCTGTCCGGTCTGGACTTCCTGCAGGCACTGGTGGACGGGAAGCTGCCGCCGGCGCCGCTGGTGATGCTGCTCGGGTTCCGGGCGGTGGAAGCGTCGGCCGGCCGGGTCGCGTTCGAGGGAACGCCCGACGAGTCCGTCTACAACGTGCTCGGCATGGTGCACGGCGGGCTGGTCTGCGCGCTGGCCGACACGGTGGCGGCGCTGGCCGTGCGGACCACGCTCGAGGCGGGCGTCGGGTACACGTCGATCGACCTCAACGTGAGCTACACCCGGCCGGTGACCAGGGACAGCGGCGCCCTGCGGGCGGTCGGCACGGTCGTCAAGCCCGGCCGCCGGGTCGCGTTCTCCCAGGCGGAGATCTTCGACAGCGCCGGGAAGCTGGTCGCGTCGGCCACCAGCAGCTGCCTGATCATGCCGGGCGCCGCAGGCTTACGGACGCTGTGACCGGGGGAGCCGGGCCGCGATGGCGTCCGCGACCGGGACGTCGTCGGGCAGCCGATCGGCCCGGGTGACCGCGTTCAGCTCGAGCGGCCCGTACAGGTGCGGAAACAGGGCGTCGTCGCGCGACCGCTCCCAGCGCAGGTCGGCCAGCCGGGCCGGGTCCACCGCCAGCAGCATCAGGTCGGACTGGCCCGCGAAGTGCTTGGTCGCGGTGCCGATGACGGTCCCGCCGTCGGAGAAGTGAATAAACCCGTCCCGCTGGTCGTCGGCCGACCCGTCGAAGCGCCCCGCTCGCTGGGCCGCCTCCCAGTCGGCCACGGTCAGGATCTTGTAGATCAGCTCGGCCTGCTCGGCCATGGCGCTCACTCGCCCATCTCTGGTTGGGAATCGTCGTTCGTGCGGACGACCGCGGGGTGGTCGGGCCACTGGACCGCGTAGGACGGATCCCGCCCGGTCGCGATCCGCGCGTGCCGCAGCAGCTCTCTGACCAGGCCGGCGTTGCCCATCGCCCAGCCCGGCCGGGGCTCGAGCTCCGGCGGGCTGGCGCGGTACTCGACGTTCGACCAGCGGGCGCCGGAGGCGTCGACGGTGGCCCGCTGGCCCAGGTCGGTCACCAGCAGGTCGGCGAAGCCGAGTCCGTCGCCAGTTTCGATCTCGCGGTCGAGGGCGAGCGCCAGCACGCCGCCGGTCCCGCAGCAGCGCCCGGAGTTGTCCCAGAAGCCCGGTCGCAGCCGCTCCGGCAGACCGGAGCTCGTGACCGTGTGCCAGCACTGGTCGGCTAGCGCCCGCCAGCCGTCACCGCTCACGCCGTCGGCGCCGCCCGCGCCATCGGCACCGACCGCGCGTCCGACCGCGCCCCCGGCACCGTCAGCCAGCTGCGCGAACAGCCGGAACACCTGCGCATCGCCGGCCGGGCCGTGGCACCAGCCGTAGGAGTACCGCTCAAGTCCCGGGGCGACCTGCTGCGGGTCGGAATGCGGTACCAGGAAGCCATCCGCCCCGGCCTCGTTCCGAGCCACCACGTCGGCCACCCCGGCCAGCGCGGCGTCGACCAGGTCGCGACGGCCGACCGCCGTCCCGACCACGGCGAGCGCGTAGGCGATGCCCAGCGTGCCGTGCGACATGTGATGCCGGCGCGCGGGCTGCCCGCGTCGCTGCTCCCACGTCTGCCCGAACGGCGTCGCCTCCGCCGTGCGCAGGTACGGCGCGACCGCCGCCTCCGCCAGCTCGGCGTCGCCCATCCGCAGCGCGGCCAGGCCGATGCCGGCGTTGCCGAACATCAGCTCGTAGGCATCGCCCCAGCGCTCGCCGTCGTACACCGCGCGAACGTTCGCCAGACCGCGCTTCGCCGCCGCCCGCGCGGTGTCAGCCGTCTTGCCGCCAAGGCGCTCAGCGGCCTCGTGCAGCGCGAACGCCGTCCCCGCGGTGCCGACGTACAGGGCCGGATAGGTCGCGGTGTCGAGCGTGTCCATCGTGGCGGCCAGCCACCGGGTCCCGCGCAGCGCCAGCTCGCCCCAGCGGGGGCCACCGAAATGCGCATGCGCTTCCAGCAGGGCAACGATGATCCCGGCGGTGCCGTGATACAGCGTCGGGTCCGGTTCGTCCGAGCTCGGCTTCCCGCTCCACCACACGCCGTCGTCGTCCGCCACCGCGGTCGCGTCGATCCACTCAAGCGCGGCGAGCGCGAGCTCCTCGCTGGCAGGGGACGGCGGCACGACCGCCAGCCTACTCGCGCAGCAGTAGGCGGCCCGCGCCCCGTCCGCCCGGCTCCGCCGCCCGCCGTACCGGACGATCGCGCTCCCATCCGATGCGGCGGAATAGTTGCCTCGGCTAAAGAGTTGCCGATTACGGTGAGTTGCGCTGTCAGACGGGAGGGCGATGAGCGGGCGTCAAGACGCAGAAACGGGGGAACTGGCGGCGGGCACGGCCGGCCGGGGACTAGCCGGGCAGGTCCCGGCGGCCGGTCAGCTGTCTCCCGGCCTGGTCCGGCTGATGGCCGTGACCTGCGCGGTGACGGTCGCCAACCTGTATTACGCGCAGCCGCTGCTGCACTCCATCGGCACCTCGCTGCACGTCAGCCAGGGCACCGCGTCGCTGCTGGTGACAGCGGGCCAGCTCGGCTACGCGGTCGGGCTGCTGCTGATCGTCCCGGCCGGGGACATCACCCGACGCCGTCCGCTGCTGACCGGCCTGCTGGCGGTCTGCACGGTCACCCTGATCGGCTGCGCCGTCGCGCCGAACTTCCCGCTGCTCGCCGTCGCCGCCGCGCTGGCGGCCATCACCTCGGTCGTCGTCCAGATGCTGGTGCCGTACGCGGCCACGCTGGCCAGCGACGCCGAGCGCGGCAAGGTGATCGGAACGCTGATGGGCGGGCTGCTCATCGGCATCCTGCTGTCCCGGACCTTCGCCGGGGTGGTGGCCGGGCTGGCCGGGTGGCGCGCCGTCTACGGCGTCGCCGCCGTCGTGATGGCCCTCACCACGATCATGCTCCGCCGGGCGCTGCCCGATCACGGCCGGCAGCTCAGCATCACCTACCGGGCCCAGCTGCGGGGCGTTCTCGACGTCGCGCGGGCCGAGCCCGCGCTGCGCTGGCGGGCGCTGATCGCGGCGTGCGGGTTCGGCAGCTTCGGCTGCTTCTGGACGACGGTCACGTTCCTGCTCGCCAGCCCCCAGTACGGCTTCTCCCAGCTCGAGATCGGCCTGTTCGCGCTCGTCGGCGCGGCCGGCGCGATCACCTCGCTGGCCGGCGGCCGCGCCATCGACGCGCGCCCGGCGCTGCGCTGGCCGGCCAGCGGCGCGGCGCTGGCGGTGCTGGCGCTCTCCTACATCCCGATCGGCCTCGGCGGCGCCCATCTCGGCTGGATCAGCCTCGCCCTGCTCGTCATCGGCGTGCTGGTGATGGACGCCTGCGTGCAGGGCTCGCACGTCATCAACCAGAGCGTGATCTACGACCTGCTGCCGGAAGCGCGCTCGCGCCTGACCACCGTCTACATCACCACGATGTTCGCGGGCGGCGCCCTCGGCTCGTTCGCCGGCGCCCAGGCCTACGAGGCGTGGGGCTGGACCGGCGCCACCCTCACCGCGGCCGCGTTCCCGGTGGCCGGACTCCTCTGCTGGGCCGCCACCCGCCGCCACGAGACGGCCTGACGACGCGAGCCGCTACGGGCGGCCGTCCCCGGTTAATCGGTTGCGCCCGGTGCCCAGTCCGCATACGGTCCGGCTGTGATTCACACCCATCCTCCGCTGAACCTTCAGGTGCGGACGCCGCGGCTGACGTTGGCCGGGGCGACCGGATGAGTTGCTTGAGCGGCTGGTCCCGGTTGTCCGGGCCGGCGTCGCCGATGTCGCGCCGTGGCCATTCGACGACCCAACGCCGTTGTACGCGGACAGCCCCGACCGCGAGTGGCGATGGCTGCGGGGTATCTGGGCGGGGCGCGCCCGGGTCGATGAGAGCTTCTGGCGGCTGTACTTCGTGGTGCTGGTGGACGGCGAGCCGATCGGAATGCAGAACCTGAAAGGGTCGGATTTCGCCAAGTTCGGGACGGTGTCCAGCTTCTCGTGGCTGGCGCCGGGCCAGCGCGGGCGCGGGATCGGGACCGAGATGCGCGCGGCCGTGCTGCACCTGGCCTTCGCCGGGCTGGGCGCGCGCGAGGCCGAGAGCGACGCCTTCACCGACAACCCCGCGTCCAACAAGGTGTCCCGAGCGCTGGGGTATGAGCCGAACGGCACCACCTGGGACACCCGCCGCGGCGAGGCCGCGCCGATCCAGCGCTGGCGGCTGACCCGAGACGCCTGGGACCGAGCCCGACGCGACGACATCGAGCTGGCCGGCGTTGAGGAGTGCCTCCCCGCGCTGGGTCTCGGCTGACCTAGCGCGCGGCGCCGGCCGGCCGGTGACGTAGGAGTCGATCGAGGCGAGGTAGCCCGCGCGCCCGGCCGGGTCGAGCCAGGCGATCTCGAACGAGTTGCGAGCCAGCTGGGTGAGCTGGTCCGTGCCAAGCCCGCCGTCCGCGGCCACTGCGGCGAAGTTCTCGTTCACGTACGCCTCGAAGTACGCCGGGTCGTCGGAGTTCACCGTGGCCAGCAGCGTCTGGTCGAGCATGGCGCCAAGCTCGCGAACCTTCCTGCTGTCGATCACCCAGCCGTTGGAGACCGGGCAGACCGTCAGCCCGATCCGGTCGGCCGCCAGCCGCGCCATCAGCGCGGCGTCCTCCAGGCAGTTGACGCCGTGGTCGATCCGCTCCACGCCGATCTCGTCAGAGCCTGCCAGATGTGCCCGACCGCGTCCTCCTGGTCGACGTCGCAGTGCATGGTCAGCCGGTAGCCCTCGGCCCGCGCCCGGGCGAACACGGCGGCGAACTTCAGCGGCGGGTTGCCCCACTCGTC
>DATCGA010000107.1:0-15686 GCA_036509215.1 Trebonia sp. | reverse complement strand
GCCGATGCCGCCCTGCAGGAACGCCAGCCCGGTGAACGCCAGCCCGACGGCGAGCGCCAACGCCAGCGGGGTCGAGAGGTCGAGGCGGCGCAGCTCGCCACGGTGGCCGAACACGAAGATCGCCGCGATGGATACCATCAGGAGGACCACGGCGAATACGCGGCCGGCCAGCGGGCTGGCGAACCAGGCCCAGAGCCCCGCCATCGCCGCGGCGCCCGCCCCCGCGAAGAGCAGCCCGAGGCCGCTCGCCGGGCCGAGCCGCAGGCGGCGCGCCACCACGCTGAGCAGCGCGACACCCGGGGTCAGGGCGAGTATGCAGGAGCCGGAGAAAAGCCCCGCGGTCGCGACCCCTTGGATGACGCTGCTCGTATGGGCAAGGTTGACCGACGCGCCCCAGGCGACCAGCGGCACCGCGGCCACGGTGCCGGCCAGCCAGGCGTACGGCCGCCCGGTCGGTGCGGTCTCGTCGGTCTCCAGGCCACCAGCCGACTCCGGGGACGGGGGCACCTGGGGTCCCCAGGTCCATGGCCTAGACAGCACGCGCACCTTGAGTCCTATCGTTTCGAGTGATCCCGGAAATGGGCCCGGGCGCCGTCGCGATACCGTCCGCGCAAAACCTTTATACTGCATCGGGAATGTCTGAAATGGGCAGATCGCCGGCGCCAGTCTCGATCTCCGACCCGATCGACGACGTCGCGTACTCGGCGCGCTCTGATGCTTATGCAGGGCGGCCAGGCATGGTGTACTTGGTGGATGCCTGAGGCGGGTATGCAAACGGATGCGGGTCTGGCGACCGCGATGCGGATTTCGATCACCAGGCTCGCTCGACGGCTGCGGGTGGAGCGGCTGGGTCTGGGCGGGTCCGAGGCCATCTTGTCCGACATCCAGCTCGCCGCGCTGGCGGCGCTTGAGCGGCACGGCGCGATGACGCCGGGCGAGCTGGCCGAGCACGAGAAGGTCCAGCCGCCGTCGATGACCCGGGTCATCGCGGTCCTCGAGGAGCGCGGGCTGGTCCGCCGGGCGGCCCACCCGACCGACCGCAGGCAGGTCATCCTCACCGTGACCCAGCAGGGCAGGGACCTGGTGCAGCTGGTCCGCCGCCGCCGCGAGGCGTGGCTGGCCCAGCGGATGCAGGAACTCACCCCGGCCGAGCGCGCCACCCTGCTGGCGGCGGCGCCCATCCTGGAGAAGCTCAGCCAGTCGTTACGCGGTTACGCGGCGGGGCGCAGCTTCCAGGTCGCGAGCGTCTCGTACCGCGGCCGCCCGTCGAGCGTGCTGCGGATCAGGTAGATCTCCCCCACCGTCCAGCCCGGCCCCTGGTAGCGGTCGAGGCGGGCGACGATCTCGCGCACGTCGACCGGCGCGCGGCAGCGGGCGAGGGTCAGGTGCGGGGTGAACCCGCGGTAGGCGTCGGGCGGCACGATGCCGGCCCCGCGCGCGGCGGCGGCCACGGTCGCCGCGAGCTCGGCCAGCGCGCGGCGGTCGCCGGACATGCCGCCCCAGAGCACGTTGGCCCGCGCCGGGTTCGAGAACGCGCCCCCGCCCGCCACGCTGAGGGTGAACGCGCGGTTCCGGCCGGCCGCGAGCTCCAGCCACGGCACCAGGCGGACCAGGTTTTCCTCGCTTACCTCGCCCAGGAAGGAGAGCGTGAGATGCCAGAGCTCCCGGCCGGTCCAGCGCAGGTCATCGCGGGCGAGCCGGAACGGGGCGCAGGTCGCGTCGAGGTCATCAAGGGCGGCCGCCGGCGGCACGAGCCCGACGAACAGTCTCACCCCTCGCCTCCACCACGTACGCTGATCACGTGAACAGGGTCCCGCGCTGGCTGCTGCCGTCGGTGCTCGTGCTGCTGGTGCTCGTCGTGGTGGTCGGCGCCGTCGTGCGCTAAGCCGAGCCGCGCCGCCACGTAGTCGACGCACCCGGTCAGCGCGGCCACGTCGTCCGGCTCGATCGCGGGGAACAGGCCGATCCGCAGCTGATTACGGCCGAGCTTGCGGTACGACTCGGTGTCGACGATGCCGTTCTCGCGCAGCACCCCGGCGATCGCGTCGGCTGAGACCGCGTCGGCGAAATCGATGGTGCCGACCACGGTCGATCGCATCGCCGGGTCGGTCACGAACGGCGTCGCGAAGTCCGACCGCTCGGCCCACGAGTAGAGAATCTCGGCCGAGCGCCCCGTTCGCCGGGTCGACCAGGCCAGGCCGCCGTTCTCCAGCAGCCACTCGACCTGGCTGGCCAGCAGCACCAGGGTCGACAGCGCGGGCGTGTTGTAGGTCTGGTCCTTGACCGAGTTCTCCACCGCGACCCGCAGGGACAGGAACTCGGGGATGTAGCGGCCGCTGGCCGCGATCTGGTCGATCCGGTCCAGCGCGGCCGGTGACAGCAGCGCCAGCCAGAGCCCGCCGTCGGCGCCGAACACCTTCTGCGGCGCGAAGTAATAGGCGTCGAACTCACCGGGGTCGACCGGCAGCGCCCCGGCCGCGCTGGTCGCGTCCACCAGCACCAGCGACCCGGCGTCGGCGCCGGCCGGGCGGCGGACCGGCATGCAGACCCCGGTCGAGGTCTCGTTGTGGGTGAGGGCGTAGGCGTCCACCCCGGCCTCGGCCCGCGGCCAGGGGTGCGTTCCGGGGGCGGACTCGATCACCGACGGGTCCTTCAGCCACGGGGCGCGGGTGGTGACGGTCGCGAACTTGGCCGAGAACTCGCCGAACGACAGGTGCTGCGACCGCTCGCGGATCAGCCCGAACGCGGCCGCGTCCCAGAACGCGGTGGTACCGCCGTTGCCCAGTGCCACCACGGACCCGTTCGGAAGGCCGAAAAGCTCAGCCAGGCCGGCCCGGATTCGCCGCACGACCTCCCGCACCGGCGGCTGCCGGTGCGACGTTCCTAGCTCGGCCGCCGCCGCGAGGGCGGCGACCTGCTCCGCGCGGACCTTGGTGGGGCCGCTGCCGAACCTGCCGTCGCCCGGCTTGAGCTCGTCGGGTATCAGAATGCTGGTCACCTAACCAGACTAGTCGCGACCGATCTCGGGCGCGCCTGAGATTTCCCCGACCGGACGCGGGGCGGGGCCGACGTACCGGGCCGAGGGGCGGATGAGGCGGCCGGTCAGCTTCTGCTCCATGACGTGCGCGGCCCAGCCCGCCGTCCGCGCGCAGGTGAACATCGAGGGCGTGATCTCGGCCGGGATCTGCGCGAAGTCGAGCACGATCGCCGCCCAGAATTCCACGTTGGTCTCGAGCACCCGGTCCGGCCGCCGCGCCCTCAGCTCCGCCAGGGCCGCGTTCTCCAGCGCCAGCGCCGCCTCGTACCTGGGCGCCCCGAGTTCCTTGGCGGTGCGGCGGAGCACCCGGGCCCGAGGGTCCTCGGCCCGGTAGACGCGGTGCCCGAACCCCATCAGCCGGTCATGGCGGTCGAGGGTCGATTTCACGTACCCCTCGGCGTCGCCGCTCCGCTCCACCTCCTCGAGCATGTGCAGCACCCGGGCCGGGGCGCCGCCGTGCAGCGGCCCCGACAGGGCGCCGACCGCGCCCGACATCGCCGCGGCGACGTCGGCGCCGGTGGACGCGATCACCCGGGCGGTGAAGGTGGAGGCGTTCATGCCGTGCTCGGCCGCGCTCGCCCAGTAGGCGTCGAGCGCCCGCACGTGCAGCGGGTCGGGCTCGCCGCGCCAGCGGACGAGGAAGGCCTCGGCCGCGGTCGGCGCCTCGTCGACCAGGCGCTGCGGCACGGCCGGCCGGTCGCTGCCGCGGGCGGACTGGGCGATGAACGAGAGCATCGCCGCGCAGACCCGGCCGACGTCCGCCCGGGCCTGCGCGGGGTCGATGTCGAAGAGCGGCCGCAGCCCCCAGGCGGCGGCGAGGGCGGCGGTGCCGCTCTGCACGTCCACCCGCACGTCACCGGTGCGGACCGGCAGCAGCTCGGGCCCGGCCGGGGGAAGGCCGGGATTGAAGGCGTTGTCGACCAGCAGCCCCCAGATCTGCCCGAATGACACCTGGCCGACGAGCTCCTCGATGTCCACGCCCCGGTAGCGGAGCGAACCGCCTTCCTTGTCGGGCTCGGCGATCTCGGTCTCGAACGCCACCACGCCCTCGAGACCAGGCTTGAAGTCCGACATCAGGCTCTCCTTTTTCTCTTCTCCCACGCCGCCCGCCCTCTCTCAGCCCGCCTTTCGATTCAACGCCCGACGCTGCGGGCGGCGATAGGCCGCCGACATGTAAAGATCTTCACTTATGGACAGGACGTTGACATTGGACATGCTTGACAGTTCGCCGATGACGCAGTTTGGCCGCTGGTTCTCCGAGGCCGCCGACGCCGGGCTTCCCGAGCCCAACGCGATGGTGCTGACCACCGTCGGAGACCGGCCGCACGCGCGGACGGTGCTGCTGAAGGCCCACGACGCGGCCGGGTTCACGTTCTACTCCAACAGGACCTCCCGCAAGGGCCAGGATCTGGCGGGCAACCCGAGCTGCTGCGCGGTCTTCCCCTGGTACGCGCTCGGGCGGCAGGTGATCATCGAGGGCGTGGCCTCGCCGCTCTCGCAGGAGGAGAGCGAGCCGTACTTCCGCTCGCGGGCGTGGCTGTCGCAGATCGGCGCCTGGGCCTCGCGCCAGTCGCGGGTGCTCGAGTCGCGGGCGGACCTCGACGACCGGGTCGCGGAGCTCTCCGCCCGCTGGCCCGAGGGGACCGAGGTGCCGATGCCCGACTTCTGGGGCGGGTACCTGATCGTCCCCGACGCGGTGGAGTTCTGGCAGTCGCGTCCGAACCGGCTGCACGACCGGCTCAAGTACCGGAGATCGGCTGACGGCTGGTCAATCGAGCGGCTGTCGCCCTGAGCCTTTCTGCTGTGTTCGCGTGACCGCGTAGCATCACAGTAGGAGGAAGTTTCAGTGACTGCCCATGGACTTATCGACACGACGGAGATGTACCTCCGTACCGTGTTCGAACTCGAGGAGGAGGGCATCGTCCCGCTGCGTGCGCGGATCGCGGAGCGGCTCTCCCAGTCAGGACCGACGGTCAGCCAGACGGTGGCCAGGATGGAGCGCGACGGCCTGCTGCACGTGGCGGGCGACCGGCAGCTCGCGCTGACCGATGCGGGCCGGATGCTGGCGACGCGGGTGATGCGCAAGCACCGGCTTGCAGAATGTCTGCTCGTCTCGGTCATCCAGATGCCCTGGGAAGAGGTGCACGTCGAGGCGTGCCGCTGGGAGCACGTGATCTCCGAGAGCGTCGAGCGGCGGCTCTACGAACTGCTCGGCCACCCGGAGCGGTGCCCGCACGGCAACCCGATCCCGGGTCTGGCCGAACTGGTCGCGGAGGGCCCGCTGGCCCCGCCCGAGCCGGAGCCGTCGTGGCTGGCGGTGCTGCCCGAACCGGGCTATCTGCCCGCCGGGAGCCCGGTTACCGCTGATGAGACGATGGCCGATGTTATGCGTGATGCAGACGGGTCTGTGCGGGCCACCGTTACGCGGATCACCGAGCAACTCCAAAGCGATATGGTCCTGATGCTTAAACTGAAGCGCGCCGGGATACAACCCGGACGCGAGGTGTTGCTCGGGGTGGTTGAGGGTGGAGTTCGGGTTCGCGGCGAGGACGGCACGGACCCGATGGCGGCCGCCGACCTGACCGACGAGATCGCCTCACACGTGTTCGTGTCCAGGGAGTGACCAGGAGACCTGTGCTTTGACCGGAGCGTGGCGATGACGCGCTGGAACGAAGGTTCCCCCGCCAGGTATCTGCCGGCTGACCTCGTTTTGAGCCGGGCGGAGATCGGCATCATCGTCGCGGACCGAGACGGCAACGTACAGTTCGCAAACGAACACGCAGCCAGATTGCTCCGGCAGACCGGGGAGGCCTCGGCGCTGGCGGGCCGGACACTCGACGCGGTCGGGCTTGTCCCGGACGCCGAGCAGGGCAAGGGCGACGAGCTCTCGCGCCAGGTACTGTCCGGGATGACGTGGGAGGACACGCTGGCGGCTCGCCGCGGCGACGGCACCCGGGTCTTCCTGCGCGAGTTCGCGGTGCCGCTGCGCGGCCCCTCGGGCGACATCGACGGCATGGTGGTGCTGGTCAGCGAGGCCGGACGCCGGGACGCCCAGCGCGAGCCGGACCGGCTCCGCCTGCTCGAGCGGATCAGCGAGCGGCTGGCCGGCTCGCTCGAGTTCGACGCGACCCTCCGCCAGGTCGCCCAGATCCTCGTCCCCCGGTTCGCCGACCACTGCTTCATCGACCTGTTCAGCGGGGAGAAGCTGATCAGGCGGGCGGCGGCGCACGCGGGCGGCTGGGAGCCGCCGCCGGGCACCTGGGCGCAGATCGGCGAGCCCATCAGCTACCCGCCCGGCCACTTCGCCGAGCAGGCCATGTCCCGGCGGGAGACGATCGTCGTCCCCGACCTGCAGGCCGACTTCTACCCGGCGCCGAGCGAGGAGTCGATGTCCGCCGCCGACCAGGCCGGCCTGACCTCGGTGCTGGCGTCGCCGCTGTACGCGCGGGGTGAGCTGCTGGGCGTGATCTCGATGGCGCTGTCGCGGATCACCGATCGCCCCGACCCGCACTACGACCTGTCCGACGGCGACCTGATCGGGGCGATCGCCGGCCGGGTGGCGGTGGCGCTCGACAACGCGATGCTGTTCGAGACCGAGCGCCGGACGGCCCTCGCCTTCCAGCAGTCCCTGCTGCCGCAGTCGGTGCCCGTGCTCGACGGCCTCGAGGTCGCGTTCCGGTACGTCCCCGCCAAGCCGCTGGCGGCGGTCGGGCAGGGCATCCAGACCCAGGTGGGCGGGGACTGGTACGACATCATCCCGCTGGCGGCGGGCCGGGTGGGCATGGTGATCGGCGACGTGGAGGGCCGCGGCGCCCGCGCGGCGGCCACCATGGGCCAGCTCCGGGCGGTGCTGCGGGCCTACGCGCAGGATGAGAAGTCCCCGGCCGACATCATGCGCAAACTGGACGAGTGGGTCCGCTCCACCGCCCCGCCCGGGGCGGGCGGCGACCCGCCCACGGTCAGCTGCATCTACCTGATCTACGACGCCTGGTCGCGCGAGCTGACGTTCGCCAACGCGGGCCACGCGGCTCCCCTGATGGCCTCCGGCGGGACCGTCAAGCCGCTTGAGGTCAGGCACAAGGGGGTGCTGCTTGGGGTGCGCGGGCGGGGCATCGGGGGGCTGCCGACCTACCGGGAGCAGACCGTCACCCTGGCCCCGGGCACCTCCCTGGTGCTCTACACCGACGGGCTCACCGACCGGCGGTCCCGGTCCGACGGCTCCGGGCACTACACCGAGGCCGAGGCGATGACCATGCTCTGCGACGCGCTGCGGGCGGCCCCCGCCAGCGCGGGCGCCCTCGCCACCGCCGCCGAGAACGCGGTCCCGGGGGACATCGACGATGACATGGCGATCCTGGTCTTCCGCTGCTCGCCCGATGACCTCGCCTCGGTCGAACGCTCGTTCCCGGCCGAGCCGATCATGGTCTCGGATGCGCGCAGGCTCGCCCAGGCCACTTTCGCGTCCTGGGACATGCACCCGGACCAGGCTGATCTCGGCCTGCTGCTGGTCTCGGAGGTGGTCACCAACGCGGTGCTGCACGCCTCGGTGACGCCGAGCCCGTCCGGGCGCAGGTTCGACCTGGAGCTTGACCAGCCCGCGCCGTCCGGCAGCCCCGGCGTCGGGACCGCCACCCCGGCCGGCGGCTTCCCGGTGGCCGCCGCGCACCCGCCGCGGGCGTACCGGCCCCGCGAGTTCACGCTCCGGCTGCGGCGCGGCGCGGAGTCGGTCTGGGTCGAGGCATTCGACCCCGATCTGCGGCTGCCGAGGCTGCGCACCGCCCGCGCGACCGACGAGGGCGGCCGGGGGCTGTACCTGGTCGAGCAGCTGGCCACCCGCTGGGGCTCGCGGCCGACCCCGGAGGGCAAGGCGGTCTGGTTCGAGCTGCCGCTCGACGCCAAGGACGGCTAGAACGGCCGGGCCCGGCGGGCCGGCCCCGGCGGAACGTCAGTGGGTGACGTTGGTGTGCGGCGAGTTGTGGGCGCCGTAGAGCAGCGCCAGCAGGACGAAGACGATGATGATGACCCAGATCCAGTGCTTGCCGTTCGTGGGCAGCTTCAGCTTCTTCCGGCCGCCGGTGAACAGCCAGGCAGCGACGACACCGATGAGCACCAGCAGGACTATGCCACTCACGTGGCCGCCTTTCGCGCATCTGGCGGGCGCTCCCGGCCCGCGGTCCTACGTATCACTTCGAGACTACGACAACGATGGCGATTAGTCTTGCGTTGTCCGTTCCTGCAACTCGCAGTGGTACTTACATCCGGTCGGGGATGGGAACGCCGAGCAGGCCGAGGCCGACGGTGAGGACGCGCAGGACGGCGGCGCAGAGCGCCAGCCGGGAGGTCCTGGTCTCCTCGTCGTCGGCCTTGAGCACCGGGCACTGCTCGTAGAACGAGGTGAACAGGCTGGCGACCTCGAACAGGTAGGCGCAGAGCCGGTGCGGCTCGGCGGTCTCGGCGACCTGGGTCACGACCGGGCCGAACTCGAGCAGCTTCCTGGCCAGCTCGCGCTCGGCCGGCGCGGTGATGGCGATCGGGCCGTGCGGCGCGGCCTCGTCGATCTGGGCCCGGCGGAAGATGGACCTGATCCTGGCCGTGGCGTACTGCAGGTAGGGCCCGGTGTTCCCCTTGAAGGAGATCATCCGGTCCCAGTCGAAGATGTACGCGCTCTCGCGGGCGGTGGACAGGTCGGCGTACTTGATCGCGCCGATGCCGACGTCCTGGGCGATCGCGTCGAGGTCGAGGCCCTCGTCGTCCCGCTCGACCTCGTCGAGGAGCGCCCGGGCCCGCTGCGGCCCCTCGGCGATGAGCTCGCTCAGCGCGACGTTGTCGCCCGCCCGGGTCCGCAGCCGGCGGCCGTCCTTGCCCTGCACCATGCCGACCTGGGCGTGCTCGAAGTCGGCCCCGTCCGGCAGCCAGCCGGCCTCCCTGGCGACCTCGAAGACCATCTTGAAGTGCTGCGCCTGGTCGGTGCCGACCACGTAGAGCGCCCGGTCGGCGTCGAGCTTGTCGATCCGGTACCTGATCGTGGCCAGGTCGGTGGTGGCGTAGTTGTAGCCGCCGTCGCTCTTGACGATGATGAGCGGCAGCGGGCTGCCGTCCCGGTTCTTGAAGCCGGCCGGGAACGCGCACAGGGCGCCGTCGCTGATCGTCGCCAGGCCCTTGGCGATCAGGTCGTCGGCCACGTCCCTGAGCATGTCGTTGTAGAACGACTCGCCCCTGATGTCGTCGTCGGCCAGCGTGACCCGCAGCACCGCGTAGGTGTCGCGCAGGTAGTCCTTGGACAGCTCCATGAGCTCGTCCCACAGCCGCTGGGTGGCCGGGTCGTCGCCCGACTGGAGCTTGACCACCCGCTCCCTGGCCCGGTCGGCGAACGCCGGGTCGGCGTCGAACTGGACCCTGGCCGCCTGGTAGAAGGCGTTCGGGTCGGACCGCAGGAGCGCCGCCTCGGCCGAGTCGTCGCCGACGTCGACCAGGTGCTCGAGCAGCATGCCGAACGGCGTGCCCCAGTCGCCCACGTGGTTGTCCCTGATCACGTGGTGGCCGGCGAACTCGAGCACCCGGACGATCGCGTCGCCCACGATCGTGGTGCGCAGGTGGCCGACGTGCATCGCCTTGGCGATGTTGGGCGAGGAGTAGTCCACCACGACCGTCTGCGGCTCGGCCGCCGCCGGGACGCCGAGCCGGGGGTCGGCCAGCAGGGCGGTGGCCGCGTCCGCGATCCACTGCGGGCGCAGCGTCAGGTTGATGAAACCGGGGCCGCTGACCGTGGGCGGCTCGCAGACGTCGGCCACGTCGAGGTGGCCGACGATCTCGGCGGCGATGTCACGCGGCGCCCGGCCGAGCTTCTTGGCCAGCGGAAGGGCGGCGTTGGACTGGAGGTCGCCGAACGAAGACGGGCGGATCAGCGGGTCCGCGTCAGCGTAGTCCGCGCCGTACGCGGCCGCCAGTGCGTCGCGCACCCGCGCGCCGAGAACCTGCTGAGGATCTGCCATGGGGCAAGTTTAGTGTTCACGGCCGCGCATCTCGGAATCGATATCCCGGCCCGCGGCATGCCGGTTCGGTAACCGTTCGCGGTCGCGGCGCAGGAAGTGGGCGGCGCGGCGCTCGGCCGCGGGGCCGATCCGCCCCCGGATCTTCTCGGTGATGTCGCCCCTGGACAGGTTCGCGGCCAGCGCGCAGGCTGCGGTGACGGCGCGGGCGGTGGACGCTCCGTGCGCGATCACCACGGTGCCGCCGAGGCCGAGCAGCGCCGCGCCGCCGTATGACTCGGCGTCGAGCCTGGCGCTGAGCTCGCGCAGCCCGCGACGCTGCAGCAGCGCCCCCACCCGGGCGGCGCGGGTGCCGGTGAGGGCGGCCCGCAGCTCCGCCGCCGCGAACCGCATCGATCCCTCGAGCGTCTTGAGCGCGACGTTGCCGGTGAAACCGTCGGTGACGATCACGTCGACCGCGCCCGCCATCAGGTCGCCGCCCTCCACGTTGCCCTCGAAGTGCAGGGGCAGCGCGCCGCCGATCGGCTCGGCGGCCAGCAGCTCGTGGGCGCGGCGGGTCAGCGCGTTCCCCTTGCCGGGCTCGGCGCCGATCGTGAGCAGCCCGACCCGTGGCACCGCGGTGCCCAGCGCGATCTGCGCGTAGGCCACGCCGAGCTGGCCGAACTGGACCAGCATCTCCGGCTTCGGGTCGGCCGTGGCGCCCGCGTCGATGAGCACCGTCGGGGTGGGATGGGTCGGCAGCACGACCGCCAGGCCGGGCCGCGGGACGCCTGGCAGCGGCAGCAGCCGGTGCCTGGCGCTGGCCACGATCGCGCCGGTCGACCCGGCCGAGACGACCGCCGAGGCCTGGCCGCGGCGGACGAGCTGGCAGGCGATGGCGAGGCTTGACCGGGGCCGCCGGAAGCCGGCCAGGGCGCCCTCGTCCATCCGGACCACGTCCTCGGCGGGCACCACCCGCAGCTCCGAGCCGGCCCCGAGCCTGGCGATGACCGGGCGCAGCCGGGCCGGCGGCCCGGTCAGGAGCGTGGTGAGCCCGTGCTCGCGCTGGAAGGCGAGGGCGCCCGCGACGATCTCGTCCGGCGCGTAGTCGCCGCCCATCGCGTCGACCGCGATCACCGGCTCGGCCAGCGGCCCGGCGATCAGGTCCGGGGCCGAGGCCAGTTCGCGGCCATCGTCGCGGCCCGGCGGCACATGGCTCACGTAGTGTCTCCCCCGGGCCTTTCCCTTGATCCCTTGGGCCTCTGCTGTGGCCAAGCGTAAACGGCCTGCGCAGCCATTATCGCCAAACTGGCTCGTGCGCCTGTCAGCGAGGCGGGCTATGCTCCGGCCATGGAACTAAACGGAACTGCCGCGATTGTCACGGGCGGAGCGAGCGGGCTTGGCGAGGCCACGGCGAGGACACTGGCGGGCGCGGGCGCGCACGTCATCGTGGCCGACCTCAACGAGGACCTGGGCAAGCAGGTTGCCGCTGACATCGGCGGGCACTTCGTGAAGACCAACGTCGCCGACGAGGACTCGGTGAGCGAGATGGTGGCGGCCGCGCAGGCGGCCGGCCGCCCGCTGCGGGTGGCGGTCAACTGCGCCGGGATCGGCTACGCGGCCCGGACGGTGAACAGGGACGGCTCGCCGCACGACCTGGCCGGCTTCACCCGGGTCATCACCGTCAACTTGACCGGGACCTTCAACGTGCTGCGGATCGCCGCCTCGGCGATGGCGAAGACCGAGCCGGCCGACGCCGACGGCCAGCGCGGCGTGATCATCAACACCTCCTCGGTCGCGGGCATCGAGGGGCAGACCGGGCAGATCGCCTACTCGGCGTCCAAGGGCGGCATCATCGGGATGACCGTGCCCGCCGCGCGCGACCTTTCCGTCATCGGCGTGCGGGTGAACACCATCTGCCCCGGCGTCATCTACACGCCGATCTACAAGTCCATTGCGGGCGACGGCAGGGACGCCGAGGAGTTTCTGGCTAAGCTGGCGGCGCCGGTGGTGTTCCCGAAGCGGCTCGGGCGGGCCGACGAGTTCGGTCAGCTGGTCCGCTCGCTGATCGAGAACGACTACATGAACGCGGAAGTCGTCAGGTTCGACGGCGGAATCCGATTCCAGCCGAAGTGACGTTGGCTGGCGTGGCAGCGGGGTTGCCTGGCATAGCAGTGATGCTGCCTGGCGCTAGGGTGGCATAGGGGCGGTATGTCGGGGATCGCGGGGTGCCTCGCGCTGGCCGGGGGGGCCAAGCCAGACGCTGACTGGACCATGCGCGCCGTCAGGCGGATGGCGCATCGCGGGGCGGATGACGAAGGGGTGTTCTCCGACGGCGCCATCGCCCTCGGCGCCGGGCGGCTGGCGGTCATCGACCCGTCGGCGGCCGGGCACCAGCCCATGCGATCGGCCGACGGCCGCTACCTGATGGTCTACAACGGCGAGATCTACAACTACGCCGAGCTGGCCAAGCGGCTGCGCGATCGCGGGGTGGCGCTCCGCGGCGGTTCCGACACCGAGGTCCTGCTCGAGACGTTCGCGGTCGAGGGCAGGGACGCGCTGCGCAGGCTGCGCGGGATGTTCGCCTTCGCCGTCTGGGACACCAAGACCGGGGAGCTGTTCTGCGCCAGGGACCCGTTCGGCATCAAGCCGCTGTACTACACGCAGTACACGCAGGCCGAGGGCGGCCGGCAGCTGCGGTTCGCCTCCGAGCGCAAGGCGCTGCTTGGCCCGGGCGAGGTCTCGGTCATCGACCCCGACGCGCTCCGCCTGTACCTGTCGTTCCAGTACGTGCCCGCGCCCGCGACGATGACCCCGCCGGTCCGCTGCCTGCCGCCCGGGCATTACCTCACCGCCCGGCCGGGCGGTCCGGTCGAGTCGTTCCGGTACTGGCGGCCGGTGCTCCGCCCGGCCAAGTCGCCGGCCCCGGAGACCCCGGAGCGCATCCTGGCCGCGCTGCGGGATTCGGTCGCCGCCCACCTGCGCAGCGACGTCCCGGTCGGGGCGTTCCTGTCCGGCGGGGTGGACTCGGCCGCGATCTGCGCGCTGGCCGCGCAGGCGAGGCCGGGCATGCAGACCTTCACGGCCGGCTTCGCCCGCCCCGGGTACAGCGAGATCGAGCAGGCGCAGGAGACCGCGCAGGCACTCGGCCTGCGCACCAGCACGTATGTGATCAGGCCGGACGAGTTCGCCGCGAAGCTGCCGCAGATCATCTGGCACCTCGACGATCCGATGGCCGACGCGGCCGCGATCGGGCTCTGGTTCGTCGCCCGGGAGGCGCGACGGCAGGTGAAGGTCGTGCTCTCCGGCGAGGGCGCGGACGAGCTGTTCGGCGGCTACGGCGTTTACTACCAGCCGGGCGTGGTCAGGGCGGCGACCAAGCTGCCGGGCTGGGGGCGGTCCTCGGCCCAGGCGATGGCCGACCGGATACCGCCCGGGCAGAAGGGCAAGGGCCTGCTCGCGCGGATCGCCACCCCGCTGCGGAGCAGGTACATCGGCAACGCCAACATCTTCCCCGGCGAGGACGTGGAGGTGCTGACCAGGTACGGCGGCGCCACGGTGCACGATGTGACCGACCCGATCTTCGACCAGGCGGCCGGTGGCGAGCTCGACGACGTCGCCACCATGCAGCTCATCGACATCAACACCTGGCTGCCGGGCGACATCCTGGTCAAGGCCGACCGCACGGCGATGGCGCACGGGCTCGAGCTGCGGACGCCGTTCCTCGACCGGGAGGTGATGGCGGTGGCGAGCCGGCTGGCGCGGGCGGAGAAGACCGCCGCGACCACCACCAAGTTCGCGCTCAGGGAGGCGGTGGCCCCGCTGCTGCCGCAGGAGGCCACCGAACGCCGCAAGCTCGGGTTCCCGGTGCCGATCGGGCACTGGTTCCGCGGCGAGCTCTCCGGCTACGCCGATCAGGTGATCCGTGAGGCGCGGACCGAGGAGTGGCTGGACAAGCGGGCCGTCATCGACGTGCTCCGCCGGTTCCGGGCGGGCGACGCGGGCGTGCCGTGGCGGCAGGTCTGGACGCTCGTCGTGTTCTCGCTCTGGCACCAGATCTACGTGGAGCGGGTCTTCGACCCGGTGGCGCTGGGCTGGCAAGCTGGGGGCCGGGGGCAGAGCCGGCCGGCCCCCAGGGGGATCGCGTCGGCCGACTTAATCGCGGACGGCTGACCGCCCGGGCGAGGCTAGGCGCCGGGGGTGTGGGTGGCGGTGGGGGGCAGCACCCCGGCCGCCAGCAGCTGCTCGCGGATCTTGCGGCGGCCGCGGTGCAGGCGGGACATGACCGTGCCGACCGGGGTGCCCATGATCTCCGCGATCTCGCGGTACGGGTAGCCCTCGATGTCGGCCAGGTAGACCGTGGTGCGGAACTCGTTCGGGAGCCCGCGCAGCGCGCGCAGGAGGTCGGAGTCGGTGGTGTGGGCGAGCGCCTCCGCCTCGGCCGACGGCACCGGCGGCGCCAGCCGGTCGGCCGACATCTGCCACTCCTGCAGATCGCCGCCGAGCGCCTGCTGCGGCTCGCGCTTCCGCTTCCTGTACACGTTGATGAACGTCGTGGTGAGGATCCGGTTGAGCCAGGCGCGAAGGTTCGTGCCCGGACGGAACTGGTGAAAGGCCGCGTACGCCTTCACCGACGTCTCCTGGACCAGGTCCTCGGCGTCGGTGGGGTTCCTGGTCATCCGCAGCGCCGCCGGGTACAACTGGCTGAGCTGGGGTAGGACGTCGCGCTCGAACCGGGCGCGGCTGTCGTCGTCGTCTTCCATCGTGCTCATTACCTGGCTCCGGGGGTTGGTCGGTCCCTTCTCACTCATTAAGACGTATGAAAGGGCGCCGGCGGTCCAATCTGTGACCTAAATCACTTCAAGATATGTCGCGAGACCGGGAGCAGGCTTAGCGGATCCTGAGAGTCGGCTCAGAAGCCCAGGCGGGCCGTCACCCCCGGGGAGGCAACTGCCCCGTTCCTGCCGGTTAAATCCAGCCGCTGTACCACATATGGGAGTACCACTCCGAATACGGGATGACCTTGGCAGAAAGGATCGGGTAGAAGTAGAAGAACAGGATGACCACGGTCACCAGGTACAGGCCGATCACGCCCGACCCGAGCCATCGGCGCCAGGGCACGCCCCGAGCCGAGCCGAGGATCAGTCCCAGGCAGAGCACGATGCAGATGATCACGAACGGCTCGAACTCGAGCGCGTAGTAGTAGAACTTGGTCCGCGAGACGAACGGCAGCCAGCTCACCCAGCCGGCCGCCACGCCGAGGACGGCCGCCCCCGCCCGCCAGTCCCTGCGGGTGAGCCACCAGGCCAGGCAGAAGACGATCGCGGGGATCGACAGCCACCAGATCGCGGGGTTGCCGATCGCCAGCACCTCCGCCACATACGGCCCGGTCGTCCCCGTCTTGGCGGGCTGCGTGCCGGCCGCGTTGGTGTAGCTCTGCCAGAAGAACGCCACCGGGCGGGTGATCACGAACCAGTCCCACGGCTGGGACTCGTACGGGTGCCGCGTGTCCAGCGCCACCCCGAACGAGAACATCTCCTTGTGGTACGCGAACAGCGAGTACAGCGGCGCCAGGATCGGGATGTTGAAGCGGTTGAGCTGGGCGTAGTTCCGGTCGTAACCGGTCGAGGTGACGAACCAGCCGGACCAGGTGGCGACGTAGGTGACCAGCGGGATGACCC
>DATCGA010000106.1:0-23169 GCA_036509215.1 Trebonia sp. | reverse complement strand
GGCAATCGCCACCGTCGGCGGCGTTGCGTAGGACGGGCAGTTCCGGATTCTAAGATGATGGGTGGGAGGGTAGGCGGGCGGTGCGGGTTATGAGTGTGGACCGGTTCGCGACACTGCTGTACGGGATAGGGGAAGCGGCCGCTTACCTGTCGATTCCGCCGTCCACGCTGACCTCTTGGGCTTACGGCTACGAGCGCCGTGTTCACGGCGGCGGTACCGCGCAGGCCGCGCCGGTGATTACGGCCGTCCGGCCGGCGAGCAGGGATGACGCGGCGATGCCGTTCATCGGGCTCGCCGAGGCGTACGCGCTCGCGGCGTTCCGTAAGGCGGGGGTGCCGATGCAGCGCATCCGCCCGGCTGTCGACGTCCTTGCCCGTGAACTTGGCCTTGAGCACGCGCTGGCGAGCCGACGGCTCTACACCGATGGCGTCGAGGTCCTCTACGACTACGCCCGGCACGCCGGCGATACCCCGGAAGGCGATTCCGCCCGCGAGCTCGTGGTGGTTCGCAACAACCAGCGGGTCTTCACCGAGGTCGTGGATCAGTACCTGAGACGAATCGAGTTCGCGGACGACGGGTACGCGCGGCTCATCCGGCTGCCCCAATACGGCGTGGCCGAGGTGACGGTGGACCCGGACCACGCCTTCGGCCGGCCGCGAATGAATCGTGGCGGCGCGGAAGTCGATGACATCATTGATCTTTTCCTGGCTGGCGAGCCGGTCGACGCCGTCGCTGCGGAATTCGGTCTGTCCCGTGACGAGGTAGAGGACATCCTGCATGCCTCCGCGAGACAGGCAGCCTAGATTCTTCATCGACCGCAGCCTCGGGCGGATCGCCGTCCGGACCGCGCTGCGGGGTGACGGCTGGGATGTCGTGACCTAATCACGGGCGGCTTCATCCAGGCCTGACGGCCCGCGTCACGAGACCCTCGCTCCCTGCCGGTACACGCTCCGGACAACGGGCACGCGCCGCCCGCGCGGATGCCGTTCGGTGGCGGGCAGGTCGTGCGGGCGCACCTGCACCAGGTCGGCGCGCTTGCCGATCGCGATCTCGCCGCGGTCGGTGAGGCCGACCGCTCGGGCCGGGTTTCCGCTGACCAGCTTCGCGCCGTCGGGGAGGCCGATCGTGCCGTCAGCCCACAGCTGGAAGACGGCCTGCAGCGGGCTTGACGGCACGTAGTCGGAGGACAGGATGTGCAGCAGCCCAAGACCGAGCAACTCGGCGGCGGCGACGTTGCCCGACTGGCTACCGCCGCGGACGATGTTGGGAGCCCCCATGACGATGAGCTGGCCGTGCTTGTCGGCCGCGGTGGCGGCGAGCACGGTGGTGGGGAACTCGGAGATACGCACCCCGAGTTCGACCGACTCGGCCACGTGCTCCGGGGTCGCGTCATCGTGGGTGGCCAGGGTGATGCCGCGCTGCGCCGCGAGCTCCGCGATCGCGCGGCGGTGGACGTCGGCGTAACGCGCGGACCGTTCGATCATGGGCTCGACGTAAGCGGCGAAGCCGGACTCGGTGACGTTGCCCTTGCCGATGTGGTAGCGCTTGAACAGCTCCATGTCGGCGAACTGGCGCTGGCCAGGGGTGTGGTCCATCAGCGAGACAAGCCGCACGTGCCGGTCGTCGGCGAACTCGCTGAACGCGTCGAGGCAGTCTTCGGCCGCGACCTCGCAGCGGACGTGAATCGCGTGGTCGGCGCGGAGCAGGCCGGCGTCGGCGGCCTGCTCGATGGAGTCCGCCAGGGCGCGGGCGGCCTCGGCGGCGGCATCGTTCTGGTTGGACGCCGACCCGATCCGCACCGCGTCGAGCACGGTGGTCGCGCCGGCCGCCGCCAGCTGCGCGTCGCTGGCGAGCGCCGCGGGCAGCGGGTCCCACTGCACACCCGGGCGGGGAGTGAAGTGGCGCTCCAGATGGTCGGTGTGCAGCTCGACCAGGCCGGGCAGCAGGTGGTCGCCGTCCAGGTCCACGCCCGCCGCACGGGGGCCCGACCCGATGTCGGCGATCAGGCCGTCGCGGATCAGGACCCAGCCGTGCCTGACCTCCTCGTCGAGGACGATGCGGGCGTTGCTGAGGACCGTTTCGCGGCTCATCGAACTCCTTCGCTGTCTGTCGCTTCGGCGGGACCCCGCTGCGCGGGGGACGGCTGCAGGTGGTGCACCGCGTGAAGCTCGAAGGGGGCGCCGGGCTCGGCCTCCGCGAACAAGGCCAGCGCGTCGACCGGCACGTCGGCCCCGAGCAACTCCGCGAACCAGTCGCTCAGAACGCGTTCTACCTGGGGACGCTGCTCCCGCGGTATCCGGTCGGTGAGGGTCAGGTGACACTGGAACTCATCCAGCACGTACGGATAGCCCCAGGTGTCGAGTAGTTCGCGCTGCCGCAGCGTGAGCGAGGCCTGGTGGCGGCGGGCGAGCTCGGCCTCGGTCGCCGGGGCGCGGAAGTCGTCGAACGCCGTCACTACCTCGTCCGCGAGCGCCTGCAGGGAAGGGGCTTCCGCCCCCGGCACCAGGGCGAAGAAGCCGCCCAGGCGGGCGAGCGTCAGCTGCGGGATCACCGCGGCGGCGCGATCGGCCGCGAACCGCGCCACGGCGGCGTCGAGTTCCTCCGGCGTGCGGCCTTCTGCGAGGCGGAACGGTGCCTTGAGGGTGGCGTGGAACCCATACCGGCGCGCGTTGACGGTCATCGCGTCGATGGCTGTGCGCGCCCAGCCGACGGGGGCTCCCGGATCCACCGGGTCCGGGGAAACGCTCCGCCCGAGCCATTGCTCGGCCTTCCGGCGCAGCAGAACGCCGACCGGGTCGGCCGACCGGACGCCGGGCGCTGCGTAGATCGCGTATCGCCCGATCATGCCCGTCTCACCCCGTCTATAGTTGTCTAATGATCTAGACAACTTCGACGTTACTCTATGACCCGCGACGAGGGAAGCGACTTAGGCAGATGACCACACAGGGCAGGGCGCGCAGCGGATACTCCACCTGGCGGCTCATCGCCGAGGAGTTGCGTCGCGACATCGTGATCGGCTCGAAGGCGCCGGGGACGAAGCTGCCCGCCGAGGGCGAGCTCGCCGAGCGCTTCGGCGTGCACCGCAACACCGTCCGGCAGGCGGTCGCCGCGCTCGCAGCCGAGCACCTCGTCTTCTCCCGCCGCGGCAGCGGGACGTTCGTCGCCGAGCACACGGTGCTGGTGCACCGCATCGGAGCGCGCACCCGCCTCAGCGACAGCCTGGGCCGTCGCGGTCGCCCCTCAGGCCGGCTGCTCGAGTCGGCGATCGAGCCGATGCCGCCCGCCGATGTCGCCGAGCGGCTCATCCTGGGCGGGCGCGCGGCCCTGCGACTGGAGACCGTGCTGGCCGTTGACGGACGCCTGCTGTCGCGGGCCACACACTGGTTCGAGGCCGACCGGGTGCCCGGCCTCGCGAGCCGTTACAGCGACACCGGCTCGATCACCGCGGCCCTGAAGGCCGGCGGGATCGACGACTACGTGCGCGCCTCGACCACGGTCGGCGCGCGCCACGCCACGGCCGCTGAGGCGGCCGATCTCGGGCTCCCGCTCGGCTCGGTCGTGCTGGTCACGCGTTCGCTCGACACCCTGACCGATGGCACGCCGCTGCAGGTGGGCATCACCCGGTTCGCCGCCGACCGCGTCGAACTCGACGTCGCGCACGCGGATTTCGACTGGGACGAGCCGGCCTAGCCAGCCAGGGTCACCCACGAGACCGCGATGCAGGCGGTGCAGAAGCGGGTTTCCGGGTCCGCCAGCAGGTCAGCGGTCGGGATGGGCCTCGAGCACTGATCGCAGCGGCCGAAGCTGCCGTCTGTCAGGCGCGCGAGCGAGTCCTCGGTCTCGCCGAGGGCGCGCCGCGCCGCCGTGGCCTCCCGCAGCAGCTTCTGGAGCCGCGAGGTCTCGGCGGCGCTGGCCGGGTGGCCGCAGCTTTCCGCCGCGTCGTGGTAGGCCAGCGACAGTTCCGTCAGCGTGCTGAGCCGCTGCTGCCAGCGTTCCTCGAGCAGGCTGTGCCAGACAGGGAGAGCCGCCAGGGTCGGCGGGGCCGGGAGGGCCGGCGTCGGCGCCGCGGCGGCGAGGGCATAAGGAGCGGTCATCATCGTCGCCCTCCGGTGCCCGTCGGCGTTCGTGATCCTCGCGGATGTGCAGTTCCAGTAGCGGCCCGCTCGTGAACCGCAGCCCGCACAGCACGCAGGTCAGGGGGAGCGTGTTCGGCATCATGTCTCCTTTTTCGCTTGTGAGCCCAGAGAAGCCGCCCCGGCTGGAAGACGCGTGTGGGCGGTGTGGCGGCCAGATGGAGACGTCGATGACTGCCCCTCCACACGTCCTTCACCAAGGCAGCACGGCAGTTGCAGACCGCATCGGTGAGCTAGCACCGTGACTGTTCCGATCTGGGCCTGGGCCGCGTTCGCCGCGTTCGTCGTCACGATGCTGGCGGTGGACCTGTTGGTGGTGCACCGGCGGGCCCGCGAGGTATCGGTGAAGGAAGCCGCCGTCTGGAGCGCCGTCTGGGTTGCGATCGGGCTCGGCTTCGCCGGTCTGCTCTGCGCCTGGCGCGGCGGCGGTACCGCCCAGGCCTACCTGGCCGGCTACCTGATCGAGAAGAGCCTGTCAGTGGACAACGTCTTCGTGTTCGCGGTCGTCTTCTCGGCGTTCGCGATCCCGCTGCGCTACCAGCACCGCGTGCTCATGCTCGGCATCCTCGGGGCGCTGATCATGCGGGCCGCGTTCATCTTCGGCGGGGCCGCCTTGCTCGACAGTTTCCACCTGGTCAGCTACCTGTTCGGCGCGGTGCTGCTGTTCGCCGCGGTCAAGATGGCACGCGGCGAACATATCCAGCCCCAGCGCAACCCGGCGCTGCGGGCGCTGAAGCGGATCCTGCCCGCCACCGATGAGCTGCACGGTCAGCGGTTCCTTGTCAGGAACCGGGGCCGCGTGCTGGCCACCCCGCTGCTGCTGGCCCTGATCGTCATCGAGACCACCGACGTGATCTTCGCGATCGACTCGATCCCGGCGATCCTCGCCGTCACCACCGACATGTTCGTCGTCTACACCTCCAACGTCTTCGCCTTGCTGGGCATGCGCGCGCTGTACTTCCTGCTCGCGAGGGCGGCCGGCCAGTTCCGCTACCTGCAGCCCGGACTGGCCGTCATCCTCGCGGGCATCGCGGCGAAGATGCTGACGGCCGACCTGTACGAGGTCCCGGTCTGGGTGTCGCCTGCCTTCATCGCCGCCGTGCTGGCGGTGGTCCCGGCGCTGTCCATCCGTGACAGCCGCCGCCGCGCCGACACCAGCCATGAACCGGAGCCGCGTCCCGTCCATGCGGCTAGCAGGTGACGGCGCCCGACCGGTAGCGGGCGGTGATGGTCCGGGCGGGGCCGTCGACGGTGACGCAGCCGCCGTACGGCAGTACCCACTGGGGATCGGTGTGGCCGAAGTCGACGTCGAAGACCACCATGGCGTCGCGGTTGTAGGCCTCCATGGCCCGCAGCACCGCCGCCCGCTGCTCGGTCCGGTACCGGGCGCGCTCGCCAGCCGCGGCGGGCACGCCGAAGTGCGCCGCCTTCGCCCGCGCGAACAGGACGGCCGGGAACTGGGCGAGCAGCCCTCGCTCGCCCATGTTGCGCAGCATGCGGAAGACGTACTCGGGGCTCGGCAGCTCCTCGTCGGTCTCCAGCAGCAAGACGCACCCCGCGTAGTCCTCCGGCGGCCGGATCCACCGGCCCGCGGCCAGGTTCCAGTGCAGAATCTCAAGGTCGCCGCCCCACGTCGGACCGGACACGACGCGGTCGGGCTGATGCCACGTCCAGCCCGCGCCGGCTGCGGATGGTCCCTCCCGGACCAGCGTCTCGGGCTGGTCCCAGTCGGCCTCGTCCTCGCTGAAGCGCTCGGCCGGGAACAGCTCGAGGTCGTCGTCAGAGAACAGGGCCTGCCGCAGCGAGGCGACCGAGACCGGGTGCGTCCCGCCTGCCCGGCCGCCGAGGTGAACCATGGTTGACCCACCGTAATAGCCGGCGATCCCGAGGTTCCACAGGTAGTTCAGCAGGTTGGTGTTGTCGCTGTAGCCGCAGAACGCCTTCGGGTGCGCGGCCAGCAGCCCGGCGTCGAGGTGGGGCAGCACGGTGAGCTGGTCGTCTCCGCCGATCGAGGCGAGGACGGCCGCAATTGCCGGGTCGGCGAACGCGTCCATCAGGTCCGCCGCCCTGGCCTGGGCCGGCGCTCCCACCAGCCGGGTCGTGGGGTACTCGACGGGCTCGACCCCGACCTCGTCGGCCAGTCGCCGCATGGCGAGTTCGTGGACGACAGGAAAGGCGCCCGGGGCGGCGAACGAAGGCGACAGCACGGCGACGCGGTCACCCGGGCGGAGCTTCGGCGGGACAGTCAGCAGCGGGCGCATCCCGTCATCTCATCAGACGTCCCTGGTGGCACGCACGCGGGTTTCCGCGTCACCGCTCCATAGCCAGCCGCCCCGCCAAGGCGACCATGATCGTGCCCGATCCCGCGTCCAGCGCCTGGCGGGCGCGTCGCCGGCGCGAGAGCCAGCCGCCGATCCGGCCGGAGGCCAGCCCCACCGTGCCGTCTATGAGGACCTCGAAGGCGACGAAGATTGCCCCCAGGACCGTGAACTGCAGCGAGATATGGCCCAGGCCACGGTCAACGAACTGCGGGAGCAGCGCCACCACGAAGGTGACCGATTTGGGGTTCGCCAGGTTCGTGAGCAGGCCGCGGGCGAAGGCGTACCGTCCGCTCACCCGCGCGTTCGGCTCCGGGGCTTCCAGCGGGCTGCCGCGCCGCGCGCTGCGCAGCGCCTGCACGCCGAGGTACAGCAGGTACGCGGCGCCGCCGAGCCGCAGCACCGTGAACGCCACCGGCGCCTCGGCGAAAAGCGCCGACAGGCCGGCCGCCACCGCCGCTATCTGCACGATCTCGCTGGCGACAACACCGAGCGTGGCCAGCAGCCCCGCTCGGGCGCCGCCGCGCATGCCGGTCGAGAGGATGAACATCATGTCCGGGCCTGGCGCGATCATGGCCAGGAAAACGGCGGCCACGTACAGCGCGAGGAGATGCGTGTTCATCTCACTATCCTCGCATTTCCGGCAACCGATATACTGAGCCCAGGCGTCCATGCGGCGCCGGAAGACGTGCGATGACACCCCGAGGGTGCATGGCGCGAGCCGATGGCCCAGTCCGACCTGTCTGGCGGCTCGCCGAACCCGATTCGCACGGGAAGGCATCGGCTTCCTATGCCACGCCTAGGTGGCAATACAGGTCTGTTTGATCATTTCCAGGGTGGGCTGGCGCGCTATCGCGCGGTGCTGAGTCTGCCCGGCGCAGTGGGTTTCTTCGCCGCGGCCGCCGTCGCGAGGCTCGGCGTCGCTATGACGATTCTCGGCGTGCTGTGGGCGGTCCGCGGTGCCACCGGATCATTCGCCTCGGCGGGGGTCACGACCGCGGTCTTCGCGCTGGCCGACGCGACGGCCGGCCCGCAGGTCGCGCGACTGGTAGAGGACCGCGGCCAACGACGCGTCCTGCCCTGGTCGGTCGCGGTCTTCGTTTTCGCGGTCTCCGGGCTGATCGTCGGCGCTGGTCTGCGCCTGCCGCTGGCCGCGCTCGCCCTGCTGGCGGTGGCGGCGGGCGGCAGCGTCCCGCAGGTCGGATCGTTCTCGGCGGCCCGGTGGCGGCGCGCCGTCCGCACCCCGGACCAGGTCGCGGCGGCGCTGTCGCTGGAAGCAGCGCTGAACGACGTGACCCACCTGTGCGGTCCCATTCTCGTGAGCACGCTGAGCGCCGTGCTGTACCCGGCCGCCGGACTGACGGCGGCCGGCGGACTGGTGGCGGCCGGGATGGCCGCGTTCATCTGGCAGCGCCGGTCCGAACCGCCAGCGCACGGGCGCGGCGATCGCCGGCTGGTCGACCGTCGCCTGCTGACGCCGGCCGTCGCGTTCCTGTTCGCCGTCAACATGTCGATGGGATTCTTCTTCGGCGCGGCCCCCGTCGCGATTACGGCGTTCGCGTTCGCGCACCACGCGTCGGCCCTGGCCGGGCCGATAGCCGCGGTCAGCAGCCTGACGAGCCTGTCGGCCGGTCTCGTCTACGGCGCGCGAGCGGGGCGGTGGCAGCCGGTGACGGTCATCCTCGTCGTCTCGAGTCTCCTCGTGCTCGGAACGGCAGGCTTGAGCATCGTGCCGGACCTGCCGGCGATGTTCATCGGCTACGCGGTGGTGGGAGGAGCGATCGCGCCGATTCTGATCCCATCCGCCGTCCTGCTCCAGCGCACCACCGACCCGCGCGTCTACACCCAGGCCAACACCTGGATGAACTCGGCCAGCGCGGCCGGCATCGCCGTGGCCGCCCCGCTGACGGGACTGGCCGTCCAGATCGGCGGCTGGCGGCTTGGCTTCCTCGTCGCCGCCGCTCTCACTGCGACGCTGCCTGCCGTCACCTTCGTCGTCCGGCGGCGATCGTTCCTGGCGACCTAGCGCGGACCCGGCGACGTGCTGGTGCGGCGGGATTGCGACGCCGGCTGGCCGGCGCGCCGGGTGGTGATGCGGGCCTGGAAGTCAGGGCAGATGGCGTGGAAGTCGGGGCGTTGGGCCGTGTCCCGACGGGGGCAGCGCAGCCCGTGACTGATGGCTTCACGGGCGGCCTGCGCGCGGGCGATCTGCTCATCGAGTTCCGCGAGCTTGCGCTGCGCGAGCTCGCGCCAGTCGGGCGCGTCGTCGCCGGGTGCCATCAGGGCCCTCTGCTCGGCGAGGGTGAACCCGGCGTCGCTATGCAGCCGGATGACGGCGACGATCGTCACCGCCGATTCCGGATAGCGGCGCTGCCCGGAGACTCTGGCCGGCGCCGGAAGCAATCCGACTTCCTCGTAGTAGCGCAGGGCCGAGGCGGCGACGTCGGTTCGCCGGGCCAGTTCGCCGATTGTCAGCAGTTCGCCGAGCGGCTTGACTTCAGGTGCGCTTGAGGGCATTGGCTGCCTGCCATGAGAACACGACATGAGGCAAGCATTCCACGGGCAGCGAGGCGTGCGATGACGGCGGCGGCCGAGTACTGGATCCCGCGGGCCGCGATCGCCGCCGTGCGGGTGCTGGACCGCGACGTCATCGGCCAGGCTCATCACCCTCGGGGCGCGGCCGGGCGGGTGACCGCGTGGGAGATGGCCCACCGCCCGTCCAACCGGCAGCGCAGCCGCTGGGCGGTCTCACTGCTCGACGTGGATCCGGCCGACCGCGTCCTTGAGATCGGCTTCGGCCCCGGGGTCGCGATCGCCGAACTCGCCCGCGCCGGGGCCGGTCACGTATACGGCGTCGACCATTCCGAGGTGATGCTACGGCACGCGTCCAAGCGCAACGCCGCAGCCATCAGGGCCGGCCGGGTCACCCTGGTCAACGTGTCAGTCGATCACCTTCCGCCAGCCCTCGACGGACCGTTCGACACGATCCTCGCCGTCAACTCCCTCGGGTTCTGGTCGGCGCCGGCCGAGCGGCTGGCCGAGCTGCGACGGCGACTTGTCCCGGGCGGCCGCATCGCCATCGCGTCCCAGCCGCGCTGCCCCGGGGCCACGGCGACCACGTCCCGTCGCGCAGCCGGCGGAATCGAGAACCAGCTGCACGACGCCGGCTTCACCCATCTAGCCACCGAGACGCTCCCTCTCAACCCGCCGGTGGTCTGCGTCCTTGCCGCTAGTCCGGGCCCGTCCGGGTCACGACCGCCGGGGATGAGGCCAGCAGGAACAAGGTAGGGGACGCGTTCGGCCAGGAACGCCCGCGGGAACGGATCGCTGAGCCGCCATAGCCCGGCGTCGATCACGAAGTGTGCCATGACCGCGCCGAGGTAGGCGCCGAACAGCAGCCGTCCGACCGGGGCGGCGCCGTGCAGGTGGGACGTTGCCTCGAGAACCGCCCCGCCCGCCACGGCGATGTTGCCCAGGGCCGCCAGCCGGAACATCCGGCTCGTGGCCCGCGGATCGCCCGCGGCGACTAGCCCCACCAGGAGCAGGTACTGCAGCCCGTGGGCGATCGTCATCCCGCCGACGGCCGCATACGGCGAGGCGAAGACGAATACCGGCAGGGAGAAGAGAAGCGCAACCAGGTAGGCGACGCAGAACCCGGCCGGCCTGTCCCCGGGAGGCCGCCGTGCGAGCAGCGCGAGTCCCGCGCAGACGGCCAGGCCGAAGGCCGCCGCGGATAGCGGAAACAGCAGCTCCAGCCGGGGATCCACCCGCAGTTGAAGCAGCGCCGGATGTGCCAGGAGCGCGCAGATGCCCGCTACGCCGCAGGCGCCAAGCGCGCGGCGCTCGGCCGGCCGCAGCGTCGGCGTCCCGCCAGACGATGCGGCGAGGGCGACGATGCCCAGGTTCTGCTTCTGGAAGTGGAAAAACTGCCATCCGAAGAACGGCAGGAGCAGCCAGCTGACAACTGACGGGGTTAGCAGCGCCGCGGTCGCCGCGCCCGCGAGCACGAGAGCGATCGGCACCCGGCGAAAGCGCCAGGGACGGCTGGCCGCATACGACCGGATGTCGTCCAGCGTGTAGAACCACCCGGTGGAGGCCACGTGCACCGATGAGCCGAGGAAGAGCATCCAGCCGAGGCCTCGATCTGGAGCGGCGGAGGCCGGCGGCGCCAGCACGACCGCCACCGCGAACGCTCCAGCCGTGAGCGCGACCGTCACCCATAGCCATGCCCGACCAGCCTGGGCAGGTGCCCGCACGTCAGCCGCCCGCATGTCAGCCGCCCCCGCAGCCGCCGGCTGCCGCCGCCCACGGTGCGACCACCAGTGCCAGGAACAGCAGGATGCCGAGGAACCCAGCGAGCAGTGCCACCGTGAGCACCTGCGTCGGGATCCGGTGTCTCCGGCCGGCGTCCGCGCTCAGCGGGATTCCCTCTTCGATCATGCGGCATGCTAGTTCGGCAAGCGGTGTATCGTCAACCGATGTACCGGCTGACGATCGATCGTTTCAGCGAACTCTAGACCGACGCGGATCGGGGCTACCATGAGTGGGATGGACATCACAGCGGACACCGCCGGGGCGCCTGGCCAGGAGATACCGGGCGACCCGCTGGCCCTTGAGCGCCAGGTGTGCTTCGCCCTGTCGATCGCCACGCGCAGCGTGCTCAGCGTCTACCGTCCGCTGCTCGAGCCGATGGGCCTGACTCATCCGCAGTACCTGGTGATGCTGGCGCTGTGGGGGCGCTCGCCGCTGCCGGTCAAGGACCTGATCGAGATGCTCCAGCTCGACGGCCCCACGCTGTCGCCGCTGCTGAAGCGGCTCGAGGCGGCCGGCCTGGTGACCAGGACCCGCGACCCGCAAGACGAGCGGCAGTTGCGCGTTGACCTGACCCCGCGAGGGCGCGCGCTGCGCGAAGACGCGCTGCGCATTCCGCCGTCGATCGTGGCCAAGCTGGGGATGAGCCTCGGCGACCTCGAGGAACTGCACAAGAACCTGACCACCGTGAACGAGGCGGCGCGCCGGGCCGGCGTAAAGCCGCTGCCCGCCCCGGCCCAGGGCAGCCTCTAGCGCGGCGACGGAACCTCGTTAGCTCACGACCCATCGTCGTTCCCACCCGCGGTGATGTCATCGATGGCCCGCATCTCCTGCGCGCTGAGCACGATCGACTGCGCCCGGAGATTCTCGTGCAGGTGCGCGAGCGAGGTCGTACCCGGGATCGGCAGGGCCTGCGGCGATCCCTGCAGCTGCCAGGCCAGCGCGATCTGCTGGAGGGTGGCGTCGTGCTCGGCCGCGATCGGCGGCAGCACCGAGGCGGCCCGCGCGGCGAGCGGCCCGTCCGTGATCGTGACCGGGTGCCACGGGGAGAAGACGATCCGGTCTGCCTCGGCCGCGGCCAGCAGGTCCGCGCCCGCCCGCGCGGTGACGTTGTAAAGCGCCGTCACCGCCGCGATCGGCACGATCGACTGCGCCGCCCGCAGCTGCTCAAGGGTGACGTTGGACAGGCCGACGTGGCGGATGAGCCCAGCCTGGCGCAGCTCGGCCAGCACGCCGACCTGGTCTTCGAACGGCGCGTCGAGCGCGCGCCCGCTGTGCAGGTAGTACAGGTCGATGGCGTCCAGGCCCAGTCGGCGCGCGCTCAGCCGGGCGCTCTGCCGCAGGTAGTTCGGGTTGCCGACCGCGTCGAGGGTGCTGTAGTCGTACCCGCCCCTGACGAAGCCGCCCTTGGTGGCGATGACCAGGCCTTCGGGATAGGGGTGGAGCGCGTCCTTGATCAGGAGCTCGTTCTCGTGCGGGCCGTACACGTCGGCGGTGTCGATTAGGTTGATGCCGGCCTCGACCACACCGCGCAGCACCCGGATCGCATGGTCGTGGTCGGGATAAGGCCCCCACACCTGGTCGCCGGTCAGCTTCATCGCCCCGTAGCCGATGCGATGAACGCTCAGCTCGCCGCCGATCGTGATCTGCCCGGCATTGGTCGTGGTCGTCATGACGCCCCTTCACATCGGAATCCGGCGGAGCCTGCTGCCTGATACTGGCAGTGGTCGGTGACGCCGACCTGGCCGCACGGAGCGAGCCTGTGCGCTCTACCTGTCCATCATCGGCCGGCGGACCAGTCGCGACCAAGCCCATTCCCGCCCGATGAATGCACGATCCCGTCAATCGTGACGCTAGAAGGGAAGCAGGTGCGCTCCGCTGCGACTACCATCGATAACGAGGCTGTGGCAGCCGAGCGTGTCGTCCACGGGGGAGTGCCATGTCGGGACTGGAGACCCTGCGGGAGCTCATCGGCCATCATGCGCACAACAGCCACGGGGCCAGCGCGATCGAAGGCCTGATGGTCACCGCGACCGACGCGCCGACCGCGCCGCTCGCGGCCGTCGCCGAGCCGTCCATGGGGCTCGTCATCCAGGGCCGCAAGCGCACAATGTCCGGCGACCGGGTGTTCGACTACGCGGCCGGCGAGTTCCTGGTCTCCCAGCTCGATCTTCCCGTCGTCGGCCAGGTGACGGCGGCGTCGGCCGAGCGCCCCTTCCTCGGGATCGGTCTCCGCCTCAAGCCCTCCGAGATCGCCGCCATCCTGCTGGAATCGGCAATCACCCTCGGCGGCACCTCTGCCCGCGCGCCCGGCATCGCGGTTGCCGGCGCCGACGCTCCCCTCCTGGACGCGCTGGCGCGCCTGGCGGGCCTTCTCGACGCTCCGCGGGACGTGCCGGTCCTCGCGCCCCTCTACCGGCGCGAGGTGCTCTGGCGGCTGATGACCGGGCCGCAGGGCGCGGTCGTCCGCCAGATCGGGCTGGCGGACGGGAATCTCGCCCCCATCACCCGGACCGTGCAGTGGATCCGCGATCATCATGACGACTCGATCAGGATCGGGCAGCTCGCCGCGCTCGCCGACATGAGCGAATCGACCTTCCACCGGCACTTCCGGGCGGTCACCCGGATGACCCCGATCCAGTACCAGAAGGCGGTCCGTCTCCAGCAGGCCCGGCTCGCGCTGGTCTCCGGCGGCCGCGACGTCGCGGAAGTCGCGCACGCGGTCGGCTATGACAGCGCATCCCAGTTCAGCCGGGAGTACCGCCGCCTGTTCGGCGCTCCGCCCGGCCAGGACGCCCAGCGTATCCGCGCGGCCGAGAGCGTGCCCGTGCCGTAAGGCTCCGGACGGACGCACTGCGCCAAAATCAGCGGCGCCCGTTACGATCGCGTGGATGGAACCGATAGCCGTTGATCTGTCCGGAGTGCCGGAGACGCTGCTGTGGAATCTCGGCCGACGCGCCGCCGCCGCGCGCGCCGCTGGTTCGCTGCTCGATGACCCGCTCGCGGTCGAGGTCTGCGACCGGCTTCAGTACGACTTCACGGACTCCTCCCGGGGCGCCACCTGGCATGCGGTCCGGGTGGCCACCTTCGATGACGCGGTCCGTCGTTTCCTGAGCACGCACCCGGCCGGCACGGTGGTGGCGCTCGGCGAGGGCCTCGAGACCCAGTTCTGGCGGGTGGACAACGGCCGCGTGCGCTGGCTGACGGTCGACCTTCAGACGACGTTGGACCTGCGCCGGCAGGTTCTCCCGGACGGACCGCGGCAGAGCAGCTGGGCGGGGTCGGCCCTCGACCTGAACTGGCTCGGCCAGCTCGACCCGGCGGCGCCGGTGCTGGTCACCGCGCAGGGGCTGCTCATGTACTTCCAGTGCACCGAGGTTCACGAGCTGATCGCGGCGATCGCCGAACGGCTTCCCGGCTCGCTGCTGGTCTTCGACGTGGTGCCGGAGAAAATGCTCGAGCTCGTGCGGAAGACGCGCGGCCGTGAACGTGATCAGGCAGTGGAGTTGTGGTCGTGGGTGTTCAGCGCCCAGGAGCGCGCGGCGATCGGCAAGATCCCCGGCGTCGCGGAGGTTGCCGACCTGGTGCCGCCGCGCGCCCTGGGAGTGGTGCCCGTTACCCTCCGGGCGGTTCGCCGCCTGCCGCGGAGGGTGCGGTACGGACTACCGGTGTTTCCGGTCCTCCAGGTGAGGTTCCGGTAACCCGGCCGCGTCCGGTCGTTGGTGCGGCGGCCTACCAGCGGCCGCGGTGCACGACCTCGTCGAACGGCCGTCGCTTGGGATTTCTGATCGGCGTGAGCGGCCGGTCGGCCGGGTAGCCGAGCGAGATGAGGAAGGCCCAGTCGCGGTCGGCGGGAAAGCCGAGCAGGTCGCGGGCGAGCTGCAGGTCGGCGACGCCCGCGTGGCAGCTGCCGATTCCCAGGTCGGTGGCCGCGAGCGTCATGGCCATGGTCGCCTGTCCCAGGTCGAACTGGCCGCGGTGGAATTCGTTGTCGTCGGCCGGGCCGATGACCACGATCGTCGCCGCTGACCCGGCCACGTGGCCGGCTCCCTGCCAGACCTTCGCCAGTTCGCGCAGCTGCTCGCGATCGGTGACGAGGATGAAGTCCCACGGTTGCCAGTTCTGTGAGGACGGGGACCGGCGGCCCGCCTCGAGGATCTGATCCAGATCCTGGGCCGGGATCGGTAGATCGGAAAAGGACCGCACGTTGCGGCGTGACTCGATGGCTTCCCAGGTCTGCATGTCGGTGCCAACACCCGCGACGCCCGGTTCATTCTCGGCCTCCGGCCCGCCGTCGGACCCGCCTGTACCGGGCTCTAGGGGAAGAGCGGCAGTGCCGTCGCGTATTCGAGCGCGCAGTAGCCTCCGGGCTTGCGCGCCTCGAGCAGGGCGGCCGCCTCGGCGACGTCGGTCCCCGGCATCCCCGGTATCAGCGGGTCGTGGTGGCAGAAGCTGACCCTTCCCGGCACCAGGGCCTCCACCTGCTCCAGCATGAAGCGGGCCGACGACCCCTGGTAGGGCTCGCCAGACACGTTGGGCCGTCCGGCCAGGGCGAGGAAGGCGGCATCGGGTCCCAGGCCGGCGAAGATGCCGGGCCAGTAGCCGGAGCTGCCGCTGAACAGCGCTGAGCCGTCCTCGGTCTGCAGCAGGAAGGGCGAGCTGGCCGCCGTCGTGCATCGAGCTGTGGTCAAGCATGATCGTCATGGCCTCGGCGACGGGAGCGGGCGCCCACGCGAAGCCGCCGGACAACGTGCTCTGGACGGCGTGCCGCCGGGCCTGCGCGCTGATCCCGAGATCACCGAGGCACTCAACCGCTGAGTCGGGGTCGGACGCCGCGAACAGGCAGGAGTGCAGCGCGGGCAGCACCCGGACGGACGCCCCCTGCCCGCAGCGCACGGTCTCGCCCCCGGTGACCATGAGCAGCTGCTCGTCGGGAACCCCGTCCCGGCGCAGGATGCGGGCGCTCTCGGGGGAGGCGACCACGGTGGCGCCGGTCGAACGGGCGATGGGGGCGACGCCGTAGAGGTGGTCGAAGTGGGCGTGGCTGACGAACACGAAGTCGGCCCTGGTGACCTCGGCGACGCTCAGGCCGACCGGCTCCAGGCCGGGCACCCGGTCAAGATAGCCGTCGAAGAATAGGTCGAGTCCCGGCCGGGCGACCCGGAAGGTCGTGGTCCCGAACCACTCGACGGTCCAGGCGCTGTCAGAAACGGGCATCCGCGCGACTCGCTTCCTTGGGGTAAGAAACTCGGCTCACCAGACTGCCAGAAGTTCTGGTCATCGGTTGCCCGCGTCAGGTGAGGCGGACCGGGAGGGACTCCAGGCCGTTCATCAGGCTGACGGGACGCCAGCGCAGTTCCGGCTCGGGGACCGCGAGCGAGATCCGCGGGAAGCGGTCCAGCAGGGCGCCGAGGGCGACCTCGGCCTCCATCCGGGCCAGGGGCGCGCCCAGGCAGTGATGAACCCCGTGGCCGAACGCGACGTGGCCGCTGGTGTCGCGGTTGAGGTCGAGGCGGTCCGGGTCGGGGAACTGGGCGGGGTCCCGGTTGGCGGAACTGGTCGCGGGCAGAACCCACTCCCCGGCCGGGATCACCACGTCGCCGACGGGCACGTCCTCGGTGCTGAACCGGTCGTTCGCGTGGTTCACCGGGCTCGTGAACCGGAGCAGCTCCTCGACGGCCGCCGTGAGCAGCGACGGGTGCCGCCGCAGCCGGGGCTGCTCCTCGGGGCGGGTCAGCAGGGCCAGGGTGCCGGAGGCGATCAGGTTGACGGTCGTGTCGAAGCCCGCCATGACCAGCAGGAAGATCGTGGCCAGGAGCTCGTCGCCGGACAGCCCCTCCTCGGCGTCGCCGTCACCGCAGGCGACGACGAGCGCCGACACCAGGTCGTCGCCGGGCTCGGCTCGCCTGACGGCGATCAGCTCCGCGAAGTAGGCGGCCAGCTCACGCTCCAGGCGATCGTGCTGCGCGCGCTCATCGTAGGCGGCCACCGTGACCCCGATCCACCCGCGGTCCGCCGCCGGGATGCCGAGCAGCTCGCACAGCACCGCGATCGGCAGCGGGCGGGCGTACGCGTCGAGCAGGTCGGTGACGTCGCCGCCGGCCGCCATCTCGTTCAGCAGGCCCGCGGCGATCTCCTCGGCCCGTGGTCGCAGCGCCGCGCGGCGAGGCGCGAACGCCTTCTGCACCAAGCGGCGCAGCCGGGTGTGGTCAGGCGGGTCGGCGTGCAGCATGTGCGCGTAGACGCCCGTCGCCTCGCTCGGCCGGGACCAGCCGCCGCCCGGCCGCCGGCGGACGTCCTTCGCCAGCCGGGGGTCGGTCAGGACCGTCCGCACGTCCGCGTAGCGGGTGACGATCCACGCCCGCCCGTAGCCCGGCATGCGCACCGGGGCGACTGGCCGGGACTCGCGCAGCCGGGCGAAGAGCCCGAGCGGATCCTGGTAGTAGGAGTCTTCGTCAAAGGACTCCAGCTGTATCGGGTCCGTCACGGTGCACACCCTAGGCGGCCGGCTGCGTGACCACCATCGGTTTTTTCGCGAGCCCAGCCGCGCCGTCAGTGTCTCCCATACTCGCCCCAGAACACCCGATTCCACCATCGGCGGGTCAGCAGCGCCCGCACGGTAATCCGAGGGCGACGACCGTTCCAGCCGTGGATGCACGTGCCGTCGTCGAGCAGGCAGTAGTCGCCGCAGTTGCCCCAGCAGTGCCGGCAGTGCCTTGGCTGCCTTGCCTCGAGCATGTTCGCTCCGCTAGGAATCCGGGCGCCGGGTGGCGCGTTCTCAGGCCCCTCACCGCGATCATACGGGTGCCTCGGCGGCCGATCGGATGCGGACCAGACGGGTCTCCGAAGAACATAATTTCCTTGACAGTTATATAACCGGAAGTGCATACTCGATGGCATGGCCACTGCCTTCGAGGTCCTCGCCGATCCCCGCCGCCGCCAGCTGCTCGACCTGCTGCGGGTCGGCGAGCGGCCGGTCGGCGAGCTCGTCGACCAGCTCGGGCTGAGCCAGCCCGGGGTGTCCAAGCACCTGCGCGTGCTGCGGGAGGCGGGGCTGGTCACGGTGCGCCATGAGGCCCAGCGACGCTGGTACGGGCTGTGCCCGGAGCCGCTGGCCGAGATCGATGCCTGGCTCGCACCGTATCGCGCCTTCTGGTCCGAACGGCTCGACGCCCTTGCCCGCCACCTGGAGGCGAATCCGGAATGAACGCTGACCTGCAGACCATCGACGGCCGCCCCGCGCTCCGGTTCGAGCGCTACCTCGGCCACCCGGTCGAGCGCGTCTGGCGCGCCGTCACCGAGCCGGCCGAGGTTCGCCGCTGGATGCCGGCCGCCGCCGACTGGACCCTCACGCCGGGCGCCGAGTTCGAGCTGGGAGGGCAGCAGGGGCAGATCACCGAGCTCGACCCGCCGCACGTGATCGGTTGGACGTTCGGCAACGACCGGTTCCGGTTCACGCTGCAGCCCAAGGGCGACGGCTGCGCGCTCGAGTTCACCCACGTCTTCAACGACGCCGCCCCGGCCGCGCAGACCGCCGCCGGATGGGAGTGCTACCTCGATCGGCTCGACGCGCAGCTGGCCGGCCAGGACCTGTCCGAGGAACAGGCCCACCAGCCAGTCGGGGAGCGGCACGAGCGCTACGCCGCCCGCTTCGGGCTCGACCCCGCCCCCGGCCGGGCATTCATCGCCGGACTGGGCTTTCGCGGGCTCACCCTCTCCGGCGGCCCCACGCTGCGCCTCGAGCGGCGCTACGATCAGCCTGCCGACCGGGTCTGGCGCGCGCTGACCGAGCCCGACGAGTTGAGCCGCTGGTTCCCTGGCGAGCTTGAAATCAGCCACAGCGACCCGCCGCACGTGCTGACCGGCACCTGGCAGGGCGACGGCACGCTCCGCTTCGAGCTGCGGCCCGACGGCGGGGGATGCGTCCTCACCTTCACCCACGCGTTCACCGACCGCGACCAGGCCGCGCTGACCGGGGCAGGCTGGGACCGCTGCTTCGCCCGCCTCGACGCCGTGGTGGCCGGCCAGACCATGAGCTACGACGACTCGCTGGCGGCCTGGCCGCAGGTGCACGAGCGGCTCGCCGCCTCCTGGGGCATCGACCCCGCCATCGGACGCGCGGTCTTCGCCGAGCACACGTTCGGCGACGGCTGAGGCCGCTACCTGATCTGGAACCCGCTGATCCCCTCGGGCGGTTCGGCCTGCACGCGGACCTCCTTCACCTCGGCCAAGCGGGGTCCATGGCGCGACCATTCGACCAGGGCGTCGACCGCCTCGGCGGACCCTTCGAAGACGGCCTCGACGCTGCCGTCGGGGAGGTTCCGCACCCAGCCGCTGACGCCCTGCCGCTCGGCCGTCCGGCGGCACGTAGCGCGGAAGGCTACCCCCTGCACGAGCCCCGAGACCAGCACCCGATAGCGAACCATGCGGACACGGTACGCCGGGATGGCCCCGGCGAACGTCACCGCCCGCCGTCTCAGCCGAGCGCCGCTACGCGTGGCGCGGCTGCGTGCGGCGGTAGATGGTCCCGCCCGGGCCGTACCAGGATGCCTTCTTCCTGACCGAGGGGGACGGGTCCTGACGGGCAAGGCGGCGCGTCGTCACGTCCTACTCGCGCGGGTCCCAGTCGCGGAGAAGTTCGAGCTGGCGCCGGTCGCCGTCGATCGTCAGGGTGTCGATCGAGGTCCGGTCGTACAGCATGAGGAGCAGCTCAGCGGCCGTGCCACTGATGGAGGCGAAGGCCACGTCCGGGCTCTCACCGACAGCGGTGGCGGTTGTCGCGTCGGGCGCGGGCAGGCGGGTGAGACGTACGCCGTCGGCGGTGAGCGAGATGCGCCAGGAGCGGCCCTCGGTGGCGTGGACGTCGATGACGGCGGGCTCGTACGGCCAGGCGACTGTCGTTGAGGAGACGGTGAACAGGAACTCGTCGACGCCGTCAAGCGCCACCTCGTCGGGCACCGGCTGCAGCGCGCCCACAGCGAACTGAGCGTCGTAGGTGTGCAGCACGGCCTCGTGCACCTGGTGCCGGGCGACAGCGCCGGTGGTCAGCGGCGACTGCGACTCATCCCACCACGCCCAGCAACCGCGATCCGGGCCGACCTCGCGCAGCGCAGCCAGGAACTGCTGCGTCGCCGCGGCCGACCAGGCCAGCAGGGCCTCGCGCTCCTGAGGCGCGGCCGCGACGATCTCCGGCGCGGACGGGCCCGGGGGAACGTCGACCGGCCCGGCGGTGACGATGCCGGCCCAGCGCGTATGCACCGCACCCAGGTGCTGCGCCAGACCCAACAGCGTCCAATCGGGGCAGGTCGGCACCTTCTGCTCGAGGTCGGGCGCGGACATGACCGTGGCGCGGAAGGCGATCGACTGTTCGTCGATCAGACGCAGCAGCTCGGGGAACTCAAGAGTGTTTTGCACGGCGACTTTTTACCACCGTGCGGCGGCAACCGGAAATGGTTTTCTCGGCAGATGCGGCGGGCGGGGGCGGTACGGCCTCATCCGAGGGCGCGCAGCGGTCGACGACGACGAGGGCCGGCGTCCTTGTCTCGCCGCGCCGCGCCGGGGCCCGCAACGTCAATGACCAGGCCACAGACTGGGGACGCGACCTCAGCCGACCCGCCGGGCAATCACGACGACCACCGCACTCGGCCCCCGGGGATCCCGCGCCCTGGCGCTGGGCCCCGGCCTCGGCCGCCCCCTCGACGGGCACGCCCCAGGCCGAGGCTCATATCACCGCTAGATAACCCCGCCCGCCCGGCGGCAGCGCCGGGCCAACCCGGCGCCTCCAGAGACCTGTAACGGAAAGTACGACCCGTAACGAGAACTCAAGTTAATTTGATACTCGACATCTTCAATCCGAAGGTCAAGGTTAATCCTTGCAGACATCAACTCGAGAAGTTCCTCGGTCGGCGGCAATCCGCCAAAATAAGGTTCAGGGGGATTGCCAAGCGCCGCAATGATTTCATGTTCAGAAATCCGATGCGAAAGTTCGAATTCTTCCACCATGAACCGCCGATCCAAATCAAATCCTTCAGCACACCACATAGAATCCCGCCCATGAGCACGGGCTGCCGCCTGCGGGTCACTGGGAGACTCAGCTTTGTCGTCTGACCATGTTGCAGCCAAGAGCGACTCCCAGTCGCCTCTGTGCTCGACGACGAAATAAAGAGCACCGAACTTCTCGTCGATATTGGATCGAAGACTAGAAATCCCACGTCTGGCGCGGATGAAGCTCTCTATCTCTGCATTAGCGGGCCACAGTCCGTCATCCGGTTGCGCGCCAATATTGAGAGCTGTCGAAATCTCCCAATCCGACATCCAATATGACAGATCCGACTGCTGCCTGACCCTACGTGTGCCGGCCTCGACCCCGTTAATAATCCACATGATCAGCAGCCAGAGGGACTTCTGCCTGGCTCGCCCGGCTTATTTTGACTTCCATCATTTGGATCGAACTCTCCGAGATGCGTTCCGTATTTTGCATCCGGAAAACCCTGGGAGTACTTTCCCATCCGGCGGGGGAACATACGCACTCGATGCATTGTGGACAAGAACGGCCCCAGTAACAGTCTCGATATAGAAGTCGTGGTCGTTGTTCCCGGGGACGGTAAGGTCCCACACCCAGCCTACGTGGTCGGCGGGAACCGAGCCGCCGTCGGCGGTTGCCAGCGTTCCGTTCGGGGTCTTGAGGTGCTCGCCCTTTGTGAGATGATTTGCCGGAATCCGTCGGTCCAGATACGGATCCGGGCAGGACGGCCTCGGCGCTGTCCAGGCCCCATCTCCCGCTCCTAGGCCGAAGCAGCCGGCGTAGTGTTCTGTGCCGTGTCCGATCAACTGCTGCAGGTTCCTGGTGTGCCGTTTCCATTCACGCCGTCATCGGCGAAGCTCTGGCGGGTCGATGAGACGGCTGGCACAGTGCTGGTGTCGGCCGGGCCGCATACTGACATCTTCATTGACCCGAGCGACAGCTCGGCAGGCGGAAACGTGAACTCCGCGCTGAACGCGGAGTCAATGCTCAACGCGGAGTCAATGCTCAACGCGGCGACATTGCTGGGCGATGCGCCCGACGGCGACTTTCAGCTCAGCGCCCGCGTCACCGTGGACTTCGCCGCCACCTTCGACGCCGGCGTCTTCCTGCTCTGGCTGGACGAACGGCACTGGGCCAAGCTGTGCTTCGAATTCTCGCCGGCGGGCGAGCCCATGATCGTCTCCGTGGTCTGCCGCGGCGTCTCCGATGACGCGAACGCCTTCACGGTGCCCGGCCGCTCGGCATGGCTGAGAGTCTCGCGCATCGACCGGGCCTACGCCTACCACGCCTCGCTCGACGGCAAGACCTGGCAGATGATCCGCGTGTTCGCGCTCACCGGCCAGACGTCACGCGACCGGATCGGCTTCGAGGGCCAGTCGCCGACCGGCGACGGCTGCAGCGTGACCTTCGATGAGATCCGGTTTCTGCCCGCGCGCCTCGCTGTTCTCCGCGACGGCTCCTGAGACGGACCTGAGGAAGGACGGACGGAAATCGTAACGCCGAACGACAGCGACACCGACGTCAGGCGAGAGCTGCTTGAGTACCTGGAGTACCAGCGGGCCTCGGTGCGCTCGATCGTCGAGGGGCTGAACGAGGCCGCCTGGCACACGCCGATCGTCGCGTCGGGCTGGACGATCGCGGGCATGGTGGAGCACCTCGGTGGGGCCGAGCGGCACTGGTTCCAGGAGGTCGTCGCGGGGCTGCAGGAGGACCATCCGTGGGACGAGGGACGGCCGCCGTACGACCCGGCGAGGGCCTTCACCTGTGATCGCCCGTCGGCGGAGGCGCTCGGCTACTACCGCGCCCAGTGCGACCGGTCCGACCAGATCCTGGCCGGCGTCAGCCTGTCCGACGCGCCGCGCGGCAGGCACGGCGATGACGAGACGCCCAACGTCCGCGTGGTGGTCCTGCACCTCATTGAGGAGACCGCGACCCACTCGGGTCATCTGGAGATCGCCCGCGAGCTGCTGGACGGCACGACCGGCCTCGGCCTGCGCTAACAGGCACCCGGCGAGGTCGAGCCGGGACAGCCGCGCGGGATCGAGGAGGATCTCGATCTCGGTGATCCTTCCGCCCGAGATCGTGAAGCCCATGACAGAAACCGGCCGGCCGTCGCTGGTCACGACCGCGCCCGCGGCGCCGTTGACCAGCACGGGGTGGACCGCGACGCCCGGCTGACGGAACATCGCCGCGCGCCTGGCGACATCGGCCGCCCCGCGCAGCACCGCCGAGACCTCGGGCCGGGAGGCACCGCCGTCGGCGCGGAGCACAGCGTCGGGGTCGAGCACGGCGACCAGCGCGCCCAGGTCCCCGTCCCTGGCGGCGGCGAAGAACGCCTGGACCACGCGTCGCTGAGCCGCGCGATCGGTGCCGGCATCCGGGG
>DATCGA010000105.1:0-8297 GCA_036509215.1 Trebonia sp. | reverse complement strand
GCCAGGCTCCGCCTGCCGCGCCCGGTCGGCCTCGGCGTCGCCGCGCCGTTCGCCCGGCCCGCCCGCACGCTGGTGACGCTGGCGGCGGTCGCGTTCGGCGCCACCGCGGTCATCTTCGCGGTCGGGCTGAACGCCTCGCTCAGCCGCGCGGCCGCCGCCCAATCGCAGTCCGCAACCGTGCCGGTGCAGATCCAGCAGTCCAACTACGGCCCCGGCCCGAACCAGACGCCCACCGGCGCGCAGCTCGCCAGGCTCAGTGCCCTGCTGCAGGCTCAGCCGGGCACCGCTCACCAGGCCACGCTCTATGAAAACCAGGTCGCCGTCGCGGGGATCTCCCAGCAGGTCCAGGCGCTTGCCTTCGACGGGCCGTCCGCCTGGACCGGCTACGCCCTCATCGCCGGCCACTGGTACGACGGGCCAGGCCAGGTCGACGTCAACACCTCGTTCCTCGACGCGAGCGGCCTCGCGATCGGCGACAGCACCACCGTGGACACCGGGACCGCCCAGGTCACCGTCCGGATCGTGGGGGAGGTGTTCGCCCCGTCCCACGATCCGCACCTGTACGGCGCCACCCAGACTCTGCCCGGCATGGCCAGCGGCCAGAACTTCTCGCAGGTCGACGTGGGGCTGCGCCCGGGCACCAGCGCCACCGCCTATCGGCAGGCGGTGAACGCCAAGTTCGGCGCGAACGGCACGTTCTCCGCGGTGCCGCCCGACGGCGGCCAGTTCTACGTGATCGCCAGCGCCCTGATCGGCTTCCTGGCGCTGATGGTCGCGATCGCGGCCGGGCTGGGCGTGCTCAACACGGTCCTGATGACGACCAGGGACCGGGTGCACGACCTGGGCGTCTTCAAGGCGCTCGGCATGCGCCCCGGCCAGATCGTCATCATGGTCATCTGCTGGATCGCCGTCCCCGCGATCGTGGCCGCCGCGATGGCGGCACCCGCAGCGGTCGCGCTGAACGGCGCCACCTTGCACGCCATGGGCGCCGCCTCGCACACCGGGGTCCCGGCCAGCTTCGCCGACGTGTTCGGCCCGGCCAGGCTGGCGCTGCTCTCGCTGGCGGCGGTGGCCATCGCGGTCGCCGGGGCGCTGCTGCCCGCCGTCTGGGCCGCCCGCACCCGCCCGGCCACCGCCCTGCGGGCCGAATGACCCGTGAACCCGGCATCCGGCAGGCGGCAAGCGCCCGGATGCCGGGTTCGCCCGGATGGAAGGCCGTACGGTGGGAACCGTGACAGTCGAACGGGACACGACCGGGCCGGAGACGGCCGGGGGCACGCCGCTGCGGGTGGTCATCGGCGAGGACTCGGTGCTGCTCCTGGCCGGCCTGGTCAAGCTCCTCGACAGCGCCGGATTCCAGGTCGTCGCCACCGCCGGCGACGGCACCGCGCTGGTCGAGGCGGTCGAGCGGGAGCAGCCCGACCTGGTGATCGCCGACGTGCGGATGCCCCCGACCCACACCGACGAGGGCATCAGGGCCGCGCTCGCCATCCGCGGCCGGTGGCCGGACATCGCCATCCTCGTCCTGTCGCAGTACGTGGAGGAGCGGTACGCCGCCGATCTGCTCTCCGCCAACACCAGCAGCGTCGGCTACCTGCTGAAGGACCGGGTCGCCGACGTGACCCAGTTCCTCGAGGCGCTGCGCCGGGTCGCGGCCGGCGGGACCGCGCTCGACCCCGAGGTCGTCGCCCAGCTGCTGCTCCGCCGGGGCGCCGATCCGATGGAGGCGCTGACCCAGCGGGAACGCGACGTCCTCGCGCTGATGGCCGAGGGCCGGTCCAACGCCGAGATCGGCGACTCCCTCGTGATCACCGACAGCGCGGTCTCCAAGCACATCAACTCGATCTTCGCCAAGCTCGGGCTGCACCCCAGCGACAGCGGCCACCGCCGCGTCCTCGCCGTCCTGCGCTACCTGGGCGCCGCCTGATGAGCCGCCCGCAGCGATCCGGCACCGACGATCCCTACCGCCTCGAGCGGTTCGTCACCGCGCAGGACGCAGCCGGGATCTACCAGCGGGCGCTGGCCGAGCTGCGCGCGGGCCGCAAGACCAGCCACTGGATGTGGTTCGTGTTCCCTCAGGTCGCCGGGCTCGGGCTGAGCCACATGGCGCAGCGGTACGCGATCTCCGGTCTGGCCGAGGCGCGCGCCTACCTCGGCCACCCGGTGCTCGGACCGAGGCTGCGCGAATGCGCCGGGGTCGTCGCCGCCAGCGAGGAAGCCGCCGCGGACCGGATCCTCGGCCCGGTCGACGCGATGAAGCTCCGCTCCTGCATGACGCTCTTCGCCGCCGCCGCGTCGGCCGAGCCGGGCTTCAGCGCGGTGCTCACGCGGTACTTCGACGGCCAGCCCGACCAGGACACGCTCGCGCGACTGACCTCGTAGCGAGACGGTCGCGCCAAGACCGCCGCGCAGACACCCCCGGATAAGCGCGCCTCGAGCGGCTTCGGCAGCCCGGCCCGCCCCTGCGCCCGCCCGGCGGCGGCAGCGGGGGCCCGGGTCGCCGGGTCGAGTGGATTGGTCCCGATCGCCGCCGCCGACGCCGCGTCGGGCCAGACCACGGTCACCGAGGCGCCGCCGGCCGACAGCGCCGCCATCGCCTCGCGCAACGGCAGCAGCGTGGGGGTCGCGGAGTCCATGCCCCGGGGGGAGATCACCGTGATCCGCTCCGCGCCGGCCGCGAGGTCGGCGTTGTCGGTCGAGCGGACCCCGCCGTCCATGTACCGCCGGCCGTCGATCGTGACCGGCGGCCAGACGCCGGGCACCGCGCAGCTCGCGGCGACCGCGTCGATCAGGCTGACGCCGGAGGTCGCGTCGAAGGCGGCCATCGTCCCCGAACCGCAGTCGAGGGCGATCAGCTTGGTCGGGGTGGCCGGCCAGGCGGCCGACGGCAGCCGGCCCTCGATCACCGCCCGCCGCTCCGCCTCGGGCACGGTCCGCGCGTCGAGCGCGAACCGGCCGAACTGCCTGAACAGGTCGTCGGGCGACGTGACCCGAGCCATATAGGGCTGGATATCGGCGGCGAACTTCTTCATGTCGAGCTGCACCATCGGCTCCGGCGACTGGCGGGCCGGCTCGACCTGGCGCGCGAACAGCTCGTCAAGACCGAGGCCGCCGCCCAGCTGCGCCGCCACCGTCGCCCCGGACGAGGTGCCGATGACCTGGTCCACCCCGGTCACATCGTGCCCGGCCTCGGCCAGCCCGGCCAGCACCCCGGTGATCCACGCGATCTCGGCCACCCCGCCGCCGCCGAGCACCAGCGCCGATCCAATCGCCATCATGGGGGTCTCCTCGCCTGCGCGGATGAGAAAGCGGATGAAAAAGCAGATCAGAAAATCGATCCTAGTGAACGGACCGCGAGTTCCCGCGTCGCGCCCATGTCCCCGGCCACCGGGCCGGACGTATCGTTGACGGGCCGCAATCTCTGCCCGGCTGGAGTCAGATGCCCCCTGCAACCAGGTCGTCCGCGCTGATCCCGACCGCGACGCGGCCGCTGCCCCTCGCGGTGGCCGCCCACGGCGCCCGGATCTTCGACGAGTCCGGCCGCGACTACATCGACGCCTCATCGGGACCGCTGGCGGTCAGCCTGGGACACGGCCATCCGACGGTGCTCGCGGCCCTTCGGCGGCAATTCGAGGCCGTCGACTACGTGCACCGCACCCAGTTCAGGAACGAGGCCGCCGAGCGCCTGGCGGGCCTGGTCACCGACCGGCTGGGCGGCGGCCTCGACCACGTGCTGTTCGTCGGCAGCGGCTCGGAGGCGAACGAGGTCGCGATGAAGGCCGCGCACATGTACTGGGCGGCGCTTGGCCAGCCCGACAAGCACCGGTTCGCGTCGAGCTCGGTCAGCTATCACGGCAACACCGTCGGCGCCCTCGGCGCGTCCGGCCAGCCCCGGTACGCCGCCGCCTACCGCCCGCTGGTCCAGCCGGGCGAGCGCCTCACCGCCCCCCAGGTCTACCGGCTGGAGGTCCCGACGGGCAGCACCGCCGAGGCCGAGTGCGTCGCCCGGCTCCGTGACGACTTCGCCCGCCTGGACACCCGCCGCACCGCCGCCGTCCTGCTCGAGGGGGTCGGCGGTTCCGGCAGCGGCGTGCTCGTCCCGCCGCGCGGCTACCTCGAAGAGCTCCGTCGCCTGTGCGACGCCAGCGACATCCTCTGGATCTGCGACGAGGTCATGTCCGGGTTCGGCCGCACCGGCGCCTGGTTCGCGTTCCAGCACGCGAACGCGGTCCCCGACATCGTCACGTTCGCCAAGGGGGCCGGCGGCGGCGCGATGCCGCTCGGCGGGGCCGCGCTCTCGGGTCGAGTCTGGGAGCGGATCAGCCGCGTCCACCCGGCCATGCCGGCCGGCCACACGTTCACCAACGCGCCGCTGGCGTGCGCGGTCGGCATCGCCACCATCGAGGTGCTCGAGCAGGAACGCGTGCTGCCGAGGGTGGCCGGACGCGGCGGCCGGCTGGGGGAGCAGCTCCGGGCGCTGCAGGACGACTTCGCGTTCGTCGGCGACGTCCGCGGCGTGGGCTACATGTGGGGCCTAGAGCTTGTCGCCGACCCGGCTACGGCCGCGCCGCCCGACCCCGCCCTCGATGTGACCGCCCAGGCGGTCGCCGCCGCGGCCGACAGCGGGTTGATCGTCTACCCGGCCCGCTGCTGCATCGACGGCACCCGCGGCGACGCGTTCATCGTCGCCCCGCCGCTCACCGCGACCGACGAAGAGCTCGACGAGCTCCTCATCCGGCTGCGGGCGACGCTGCTGCGCCTGCGTTCACTGTTCCCCAGCTAAAGCTGGCGGTGACCGGCAGGTCGAGCCAGCCATCGGTCGCGAACGGGGCGATGGCCTCGGCCACCTCGCGGTCGAAAGCCGCCGCCTCGGCGGGCTCCATCCACTCGCGGGCCAGGCTCGACGTGGAGTGCAGGTACTCGATGTAGTCCGCGGTCCGCTGGCGGAACGGGGTCGGCTCGGTCGCGGCCTCGCCCACCGGCTCGAACAGGCCGGCCGTGGCCAGCGCGTCCACCAGCCGGACGTCCGGGTCGTAGTCCGGGCTGCGCGAGTACCGGACGATGATCTCCGCGAGCCCAGGCGGGTCGTCGTGGCCGTGACCGCCGATGGCAAGCAGCGCGCCGTCGGTCATCACCGCTGCCAGCCGCTCGAACGTCTGCTGCCACCGCATCCAGTGCATCGACGCCCCGGCCGTCACCAGCGCGTAGGGGCCGCCGAGGGGCGCGGTCTCGACCGGGCCGATGATCCAGCGCAGGTTCGCCGCGTCGCCGCCCGGCTGCCGTCGGCCCTCCTCGACCATCGCGGCCGAGATGTCGACCGCGTCGACGTGGTCGACCAGCGCCGCCAGCGGCCGGGCGAGGGCGCCCTCGCCCGCCCCGAGGTCGAGCACGGTGCGCGGCGTGTCGGTGATGAGCCCGGTCAAGATGGAGAACACCTGGTCCGGGTACGGAGGCCGGTGCCGGTAGGCGCTCGCCACCCCGGGGTAGCGGAACGCCTCGGCCAGCGGGACCTCAGCCACCGGCCCGCCGGCCGCCCGGACAATGCCTGATCATTCGGATGCTTCCCACGGCGGGCAGGCTAACACCGTCCGTTACCCTGGGGCCAATGACGTCCAGTCGACTGAGCGTGGGCGAGTTCGGGTTTCCCGGGCCGCTGCGCGACCAGCTCGTGGCGGCGATCCTCTCCGGCGCCAAGACCACGACCTCGGGCTTGCTCCTGGGCTACGAGCGCGACGGCGAGCCGCTGCCGCGCCCCGGCGACCGCTGGGTCGTGATCGACTCCGCCGGCGAGCCGGTCGCGCTGATCGCGCTGATCGCGGTCCGCGTGATGAGGCTGGCCGACGTCGATCTGGCGCACGCCGTCGGCGAGGGCGAGGGCTTCGGCAGCGTCGCCGAGTGGCGGGCCGGCCACGAGGCCTTCTGGCACTCCGATGAGATGCGGGCCGACCTCGGCGACTCCGCGTTCACGGTCGACGACGACACCCGGATCGTCGCCGAGCAGTTCCGCCTGGTCGCCGGCGAGGACCTTGACCTCCCCGCCCTGCTCCGCCAGGTCCGCCCCACCTGAGATAACAGCAAGAAGCGCCATGGCCGCGAAGATTGGGGGTAGTTATCGCCACATAGCAACGCTAGGTACCCCCAACGTCGCCTGGGCTTGGCGCTGAAACGGATAACAGCAAGAAGCGGCTGCGCCGCACCTCTGGCCGCGCCGCGCCCATCGACGCGCCGAGCCCACCGGCGAGCGGTACCCGCCGAGGGACCCCGGCTACTGGTGACCGGACGAGTTCTGGTCAAGCAGGCTCACCGGTTCGGCGACGCCAGCGCCGCGATGGGGGCCGAGCGAGCCGGCCACCGCGAAGGCGGCGATGAACAGGGCGGCGATGACCCACAAGGCGCTCAGCAGGCTCACCGACTGGGCGAGGGCGCCGATGGCGGGCGGCCCCGCCAGGTTGGCGAAATAGCCGATGGAGGCGACCACGCTGATCCGGGCGGCCGGGTCGGGCCCGCTCTCGGCGGCGGCGGACATGCCGAGGGGGAAGCCCATCGAGACGCCGATCGCCCACAGGGCCACCCCGATGAGGATGATCCACGGGTTCCCGGCCACGATGAACAGCGCGATCCCGATGACCCCGAGCGCGGTGGTGAGACGGACGGTGCGGACGCGCCCCAGCCGGTCGACAACCGGGCCGGCGAACAGCCGGGTGATTCCCTCGCAGGCGGCGAAGACGGTGAAGAACAGCGCCGCGACGGCCGCGCTCTGGCCGTGGTTGGTGTGCGCGGCCAGGGTGAGCCAGCTGTTGGCGGAGCCCTCGCCGAGCTCGCACCCGAGCATGACGACGCCGATGAGCAGCAGCCGCCAGTCGAGCCAGCCGCGCAGCCACTGGCGCAGCCGCGCCGCCCGGTCCTGCGGCGGCCCGGCGGCCGGCCCGTGCTGCCCGGCCGGGATCCCGGCCGCCACCCAGAAAGAGGCGGCCACGATGAGGACCGCCTCGCCGATCAGCTGGGTGGCCGGGGTGATGCTGAGGGCCGCGCAGGCCGCGCCGATCCCCGACCCGACGGCGGCGCCGATGGACCAGGCCGCGTGCATGCTCGGCAGCAGGGTGCGGCCGGCGGTCCGCTCGACGGCCGAGCCCTCGACGTTGATGAGCACGTCGAGGGTGCCGATGCCCGCGCCGGTGATCACCAGGGCGGCCGCCACCAGCGGGACCGACTTCAGGATGAGCGCGAGCGCCATCACGGTGATCGCGGCGGCGATCAGCCACAGCGCCCCCGCCAGGGCCCGGCGCGCGCCCAGCCAGTGCAGGACCGGGGTGGACCCGAGCAGCCCGCCGATCGCCCCGATGGTCACGCCCGCCAGCAGCAGCCCGATCGTGCCGGTGCCGATGCCGAGCTCCGATTTGATGGCGGGCAGCCGCGGTCCCCAGGCGGACAGCGTGATCCCGCCCAGCGCGAACGCGGCGGTGATCGCCCAGCGCCAGCGGGCCAGCGCCCGGCCGTCGGCGGCGGGCGCGGGATGACCGTCCACGGTGCCTCCGTTCAAAAACCTTCCGCTGGAAGGTATCACGTCGGCGGGATATATCCCAATCCCCCTTAAAAGCCCTAGACCGCCTCTGGCCTGGGACTTCGTGGCAGCAGACGGTCGAGAATGGCCAGCGAGCGGCCGACGTCGACCGCGTCGTGGTCGAGGAGCCACTGGATCTGCAGCCCGTCGGACGCGGCGATCACCAGTGCGGCCGCGTCCATCGGGTCGATGCCGGCCGAGCCGTCCTCCCCGGTCGATCCCGTCTCCTCGGCCCGGGCGCGCTGCTCTTCGGCGATCCGCTCGGCCAGGGTCGCGCGCAGCGACCGGAACCGGCCGCGCACGAACTCCCGCGTCAGCCCGTGCTGTTCCTGCAGGGCGTCGGTGCTGAGGGTGGCGTACAGCTCGACCAGGCCGGGAATGGAGCGGTTCCGCTCCGCCGCCTCGATGATCACGCTCACGGCCGAGGAGTCGGCCGGCGGCCCGTCCCCGGCCGCCCGGGCCTCATGAGCCCGGTAGGCCTCGACCAGCAGCTCGTCGCGCGAGGAGAAGTAGTGCCGCAGCGCCGTGTGCGACACCCCGATCGCCTCGCCCACCGTGCGCAGCGACGCCCGGTCCACGCCGCGCTGCGCGAGCAGGGCGATCACGCTGTCCAGGATCTGCTGCCGGCGCCGCACCCCCTTCGGGTACGAGCGGCGCCCGGGCGCGCCCGCGGCTGTCTCCATCGTCACCCCGCCATGGTAGGAGCTGGGACTTAATCATTTTGCTGGTCTGCCAT
>DATCGA010000104.1:0-2482 GCA_036509215.1 Trebonia sp. | reverse complement strand
GGCGCCGCCGTGCACGTCGTCCAGGTACTGCGGGACCGCGCTGTCGAGGGCGGCCAGCGCGTCGTCGGGCGCGGGGTGGCCGGCGAAGCGGAGCTGGAGCGGGCGCGGCGTCGCGGCGGTCACCGTGATCACCGTTTCGCCGGGCTCGCCGGGCTTGTCGGGCTCGCCGGGGGAGCGGCGGGCGATGACGAGGACGGCCGAGCGCCCGACGGCCGACAGCGAGACCTGCCGGAACGCGGCCCGCGCGGTCAGCGCGGCGGCGGGGAGGTCGACCCGGGTGAGCAGCTCGCCCGGGGCCAGCGCGTTGGTGCCGTCGCCGGTCACCAGGTCGGCGACCCCGAGACGGCGGGCCTCGCCGCCCGGCCGGGCGATCACGGCGATCCCGTCGAGGGCGGCGGTCAGCGAGGTCATCGGGCCGGCCGGCAGCGACAGGCAGATGTTCCCGCCCACCGTGGCCACGTTCTGGACCTTGAACGAGCCCAGTAGCGCGTCGCAGCACCGCCGGGCGAGGTCCGCCGCCGGGGCCAGGGACGGCCGCGCGGGCCGCCACCGCGCGAGCTGCGCCAGCGTGCAGGTCGCGGCGATGCTCAGTCCGTCGTCGGTCTCGGTCAGCGGCGGCCAGCCGAAGGCGTGCAGGTCAAGCAGGCGTCGCAGCCGAGGCTGGGGCTGGGAGAACAGCCAGGTGCCGCCGGCGAGCCACGCGTCGCCGTCGCGCCACGTCGCGGCGGGGGCCGGCGCGTAGCCGGTGACGGCGTTCAGGTCCACGCCCGCTCGTACCTCCCGCACGCCTCCACGCTGCTGATCATGCCCTTATGCTGCCGCCATAATGCTACGCCGTCTTGACTGACGCGCCCCGGCGTCAATCACCGCAACCGGGGGCGACGGCCTATGATGGGCGGCGTGCATCGGCAATTCCGGCAGGTTGACGTATTCGCCGAACAGCCATTCGTTGGCAACCCGGTTGCGGTCGTCCATGGGGCGGACGGGCTCACCGATGACGAGATGCGGCTGTTCGCCCGCTGGACCAACCTGTCGGAGACCACCTTCCTGCTGCCGCCGGCCGACGAGCGGGCCGACTACCGGGTGCGGATCTTCACCCCGATGCAGGAACTGCCGTTCGCCGGGCATCCCACCCTCGGCACCGCGCACGCCTGGCTGGAGGCCGGCGGCCCGCCCGCCCGGCGGGACGTGATCGTGCAGGAATGCCCGGCCGGCCTGATAACGCTCCGGCGCACCTCGCAGGGCCTGGCCTTCCGGGCGCCGTCGACGCTGCGCAGCGGCCCGGTCGACGAGTCGACCCAGCAGGAGGTCGCGGCCGTGCTCGGCGTCGACCGGTCGGAGTTCGTCGACGCCCAGTGGGCCGACAACGGCCCCGGCTGGGTCGCGGTGGAACTGGCCAGCGCCGAGGCGGTGCTGGCGGTCAGGCCGGGCGCGACGAACCTGAAGATCGGCCTGTTCGGCCGCCACCCGGCCGGGTCGCCCGAGGCGATCGAGGTCCGCGCCTTCTTCCCGTCCGGCGCGGGGACCACCGAGGACCCGGTGACCGGCTCGCTGAACGCCGCCCTGGCCCAGTGGCTGCTGGCCAGCGGCAAGCTCACCGCCCCCTACACCCCCAGCCAGGGCACCGTCCTCGGCCGCCGCGGCCGGGTGCACGTCACCGCCGACGCCGACGGCGCGGTCTGGATCGGCGGCGGCACCCACACGCTCATCTCCGGCAGCGTCCTCCTCTAACATCCCGGCCGCCGAGGCTCGGACCGACTAAGCGCGTCCCCCATTGGCTGGCCCGGCACGGGCACCGTGATCGTGTTCCGTTTGGGCCGCGTATTCGCGGCTGCAGGGGTCATCGAGTTCCGTTGGGGGCACTCCGCGACCTGAACTTCACACGATGAGCCCATTGCCCGGCCGACGCGTTGCACGTGGTGAGGGTGAGGACGTTGTCGCCGACGCCCCGGCCGCCGTCGGCCAACTCGCGAGCGCCTTGGCCGATGATGGGGCCATGCGCATTCTGGTCACCGGGCATCGCGGTCATGTGGGCGCCCCGGCCGCGGCGCTCGCCCATGACACCGCCGGCCGCCCGGAGGACATCATGGCGGTCAACGTGCTGGGGACCTGGCACGTGCTGCTGGCGGCCGAGGAAGCCGGCGCGGGCCGGGTGGTCTACTTCTCCAGCGGCCAGGTGTTCGGGCTGGCGGAGGGCGAGCGGCTACCCGATTACTTCCCGGTCGATGACGCCCACCCGCGGCGGGCGATGCGTCCTTACGGGCTGTCCAAGTGCCTAGCCGAGGACCTGTGCGCGGGATTCACGGCCCGGACCGGCATCGCCAGCGTGGCATTGCGGCCCTGCTGGGTCTGGGATCCGGGCATGCACCGGCGGGTCGCGGCGCAGTGGCAGGCCAATCCCGGCTCGGAATGGACGCCGACCTGGGAGTACGGCCAGTTCGTCGATGTCCGCGATGTCGCCGTCGCTGTGCGGCAGGCGCTG
>DATCGA010000103.1:0-19584 GCA_036509215.1 Trebonia sp. | reverse complement strand
CGGCCGAGTTGTCGATGAAGTCGGTGTCGATCAGACCGCCGCCGAGCGCGTACTCGATCCGCGCTGCCTGGGTCAGGCCCAGGTTGCCGCCCTCGGCGACGACCCGCGCCCGCAGCTCCGGCGCGGAGACGCGCACGGCGTCGTTGGACCGGTCCCCCACCTGGGCGTCGGTCTGGCTCGAGGCCTTCACGTAGGTACCGATGCCGCCGTTCCAGAGCAGGTCGACCGGGGCGCGCAGGATGGCCGAGATCAGCTCGTCAGGGGAGAGCGCGGACACGCCCGCGTCGAGGCCGAGCGCGGCCCGGGCCTGGGCCGAGATCGGCACTGACTTGGCCGACCGGGCCCATACGCCGCCGCCGGCCGAGATCAGCGACGAGTCGTAGTCGGCCCACGATGACCTGGGCAGGTCGAACAGCCGCTGCCGCTCGGCGAAGCTGACGGCCGGGTCCGGGTCCGGGTCGACGAACACGTGCCGGTGGTCGAACGCGGCCAGCAGCTTCAGGTGCCGCGACAGCAGCATCCCGTTGCCGAACACGTCGCCTGACATGTCCCCGACCCCGACCGTGGTGAACTCGTCGGTATCGGGGTTGAGCCGCAGCGCGGCGAAGTGCCAGCGGACCGATTCCCAGGCACCGCGGGCGGTGATGCCCATCTTCTTGTGGTCGTAGCCCTCCGAGCCGCCGGAGGCGAACGCGTCGCCCAGCCAGTACTGGTACCGGAGGGCGATCTCGTTGGCGACGTCGGAGAACGTCGCCGTTCCCTTGTCCGCCGCCACCACCAGGTACGGGTCGTCGCCGTCGAGACGGACCACGCCCACCGGCGGGACGACCAGGTCGCCGACGATGTTGTCGGTGATGTCGAGCATGGCGCTGATGAACATCTGGTAGCAGGCCAGCACCTCGCCCTGGTAGGCGTCGCGGTCAGCCGGATCGGGCAGCCGCTTGCAGACGAACCCGCCCTTGGCGCCCGACGGCACGATGACCGAGTTCTTCACCTCCTGCGCCTTGACCAGGCCGAGCACCTCCGTGCGGAAGTCCTCGGGCCGCTCCGACCAGCGCAGACCGCCGCGCGCGACCGCGCCGAAACGCAGGTGGACCGCCTCGAGCCGGGGCGAGTACACGAAGATCTCGAACTTCGGCCTCGGCTCCGGCACCCCCGGCACGCTGCCGGGCGCGAGCTTGAGCACCAGGTAGGGCGCGCGCTCGCCGTCTCCGAGGAGCTGGAAGTAGTTGGTGCGCAGGGTCGCCTCGATCAGCGCGAGGTAGGAGCGGAGGATCCGGTCGTGGTCGAGGATCATCACGTCATCGAGCGAGCCCCTGAGCTCCTCGCCGATCGCCGTGCAGCGCTCCTCGGCGCCGTCCTGCCAGACCGGGTCGAAGCGGGACTCGAAGAAGCGGACCAGCAGCCGGGTGATCGCCGGGTTGGAACGCAGCACCCGCTGCAGGTAGGCCTGGCTGAACTGGGTACCCGCCTGGCGCAGGTAGCGCGCGTACGCGCGCAGCAGCACGACCTGCCGCCAGGTCAGCCCGGCGTCGAGCACCAGGCCGTTGAAATCATCGTCCTCGGTCTGGCCGCGCCAGACCGACCCGAGCGTGGACTCGAAGCCGGTGCAGGCCGCGGTGACCTCGGCCGCGGTCAGCCGCCCGCTCCGCGTCCGCTTGAGGCCGAAGTCGTAGATCCAGAACGGGCGGTCGCCGCCCGCGAACTCGTAAGGGTGCTCGTCGAGCACCTCGAGCCCCATGTGCTGCAGCTGCGGCAGCACGTCGGACAGCGTGATCGGGGTGAGGCGGAAGAGCCGCAGTCGCCACGGTCCGTTCGGGCTAATCGAAAGACGGATGTCGAACTGGCCGGCACCCTCCTGCAACCGCAGCACCACCGCAAGATCCTCGACCGCCTGGACGGGGGTGATGTCGGTCTTATAGGTCTCGGGGATGCCGTCCGACAGCCGCAGCAGCGCGGCCGCGCGCGCGGGGCCGAGCTGGCGCTCGGCCTCGGCCGCGAGGTCCTCGTCCCACGAACGGACCGCGGCCGCGATCCGCGCCTGCAGCGCGGCCTGGTCGACCACGGCCAGCGGGCGGCCGGGGGCGCCGTACACCACCACGTGCAGCCGAGCCAGGGCCGAGTTGCCGATCATGGCGCCGTAGTCGACCGATTCGCCGCCGAGGGCGGTGCGCAGGATCTCCTGGACGCGCAGCCTGGCCTTGGTGGTGTACCGGTCCCTGGGCAGATAGACCAGACAGGACACGTACCGGCCGTAGGCATCCGGGCGCAGGAACAGGCGGACCTGCTTGCGCTCGCCGAGCCCGAGCACCCCCCGGGCGATCGGTGCGAGCTGCTCCGTGCTGATCTCGAACAGCTCCTCGAGCGGGTATCCCTCGAGGATCTCGGTCAGCGCCTTGCCGTCGTGGCTGTCCTCGGGCAGCCCGGCCGCGGCGAGCACGCCGTCCAGCTTGCGGCGGAGCACCGGGATGCGGGTGATCGACTCGGTGAAGGCGGCCTGGGTGTACAGGCCGAGGAACCGGTACTCGCCGGTCACTTCACCGGTCTGCGGGCTGAACGTGCGAACCGCCACGTAGTCCAGGTACTTCGGGCGGTAGACGGTGGACCGGATGGACGACTTGGCCATCACCAGCAGCCGCGCCCGGCGCTGCCCGGCCCGGTTCTTGGGCGGGGTGACGGCGAACGAGTCGAGGCCGTCATGCCGGAGGATGCCAAGTCCGGTGCCGGGGACCGGCCGGAGCTCGGCCTCCTCCGCCTTGTCGCCCTCGGCTGACTTGACGAGGGCGTACTTGCGGTAGCCGAGGAAGGTGAAGTGGCCGGCCGACAGCCAGGCGAGCAGCTCGCCCGCCTCCGCCTCCTCCGAGCCGCCCTCGTCGGTCAGCACCGCCACCAGTTCCCTGGCGGCGCCGCGCATCCGCCGCTGGTCTTCCATCGCGACCCGCAGGTCATCGAGGACGCGGCGCAGATCCTCGGCCAGCCGCTGCTCGTCGGCTACCTGGCCGAGTTCAACGTGGATCCACGACTCACTGACCGACCCGTCGCCCGCCAGGGCGATCCCGTGCGCCGTGCCGGCCACGTCCCTGCGCACGGTCAGCACCGGGTGCACGATCAGCCGGATGTCGGCGGCGTGCCGGTTGAGCTCCATCGTCACCGAGTCGACCAGGTACGGCATGTCGTCGGTGACGATGTCGACGATGGTCCCGGCGCTGGTGAGGGCGCCAACGGCCCCGCCGCTTGACTGGGCCGGGCGGACGCCCACGGCCGGGCGGCCCTGCGGGCGGCTGGCGCCGAGCGCGGCGTGCCTGGCGACCGTCTCGGCCAGCCGATCGGGGCCGGCCGCGATCAGGTCCTCGGGCGCGACGCGCCCGTAGTACGCGGCGACGAAGGCGATCCGGTCGCCGACCTCCTGGCCGGGCGCGGCGGGGGCGCCCGGCGCACCGGGAGGCGCGATCGAGCCGCCTTCCACCCCGCCGTCCGCCCACAGGGCGGCCGCCTTCGCGAGCAGCGCCAACGCATCGTCCCTGATGTCGTCCGAGGCCATCATCGCCTCGTCCGCGCTTTCCGGCATTACTCGTCCACTCCTTTGTGGTGGCCGCAGCGGCACGTCGTTGTACCGGGGGGCTGGGGTTGGTGCACATAGGCATGCGGCGCCTCGCCACGTGTTACCGCGGCGATCGATAACATGAGCTACTGATCACCATCAGTCACGACGAGCGCACGTTGAGGTGATCCTCAAACGCACTTCGATGTCCTCCTACCTACAGACTAGAACGCGAAACGGACGCCGAAGACACTTCCGGGACACAGGTCTTTCATGAACCGGCCGAGGTGACGAACGCGACAAGGGCTTCGAGGTCGGTCAGATCGCGCAGAACCGCGTCGGCGCCGGCATCGCGGAGCTCGGCCGAGGACGCGCGCCCGCTCGCCACCGCGATCGAGGTGGCGCCGCCGATCCTGGCCGCCTCCACGTCGCGGGGCGAGTCGGCGATGTAGACGGTCGCCCGCTCGGCGAAGTCGGCCCGGTACTTCTCCTCGGCCCGCAGCCGGGCGGCCCGCAGCAGCGCGCCCTTCGGGTAGACCTCGGAGCCCGCGAAGCCGCCGATGGCCAGGTCGAGGTGCCGGTCCAGGCCGAACGCGCGGAGCTTGAGCATCGCGTTCGGGCGGCTCGACCCGGTGAGCACCGACTGGACAACGTTGGCGAGGGCGCCGACGGCCGTGACCGCCTCGGCCGCGCCCGGCATCAGGGTGCCCTCCTCGGTGAGCAGCTTCTTGCGGGCGGCCAGCCGGGTCGCGAACTCCGAGCCGAACGGGGCCAGCAGCCGTTCCGAGTCCCCGTCCGCGCGCAGGCTCACGCCGTTGCGGCCGAGCGCGTCGAAGAAGATCTCCGGTTCGGTGTACCCGACCATCTGCGGCAGTTGAACCAGCGGCCGGCCGGTGACCTCGGCGAACGCCTCGGCGTAGGCCGCCCGGGTGACCTTGGTGACGTCAACCAGCGTCTGGTCGATATTCCACAGCACAAGCCGATGAATCGCACGCCTCCGTAATCGCCGCCCGCGCGGCCAGCCGGCCGCCGCGAAATCAGCCCATATGGGGGTAACGGTAGCCGGTGGCGCGGCCGCTAATACAGGTACTGGAGTTCCTGGGTGGCGTACCAGGCCAGCTCGTGGGCCTCGGCCGAGTCGACGGTGAAGGACGCGTCCTCATCGCCCGCGTCGGCGGCGGCGATCGCGTCAGCGGCGGCGGCCACGTCCGCCGCCGACCCGAGGTCGTCGACGTGCCCGGCCGCCAGCGCCGCGACCGGGATCACGGAGTCGACCACGACCTCGGCCGACTCGTCGTCGTACGCCTGCCAGCTCACGCCGCCGTCGGGGACGTCGGCCGCGAGCACCACGCGGCGGCGCGGCGCGTCCGGGTCCGCGTCGAGCAGCCGGAGCGACTGGCGCGCGGCCGCCAGCATCGCCACGTACTCGAGCTCCTCGTCGTCACCGCTCGCGTACGCCTCGCGCAGGGCCGGGGTGACCGCGAAGGCGCGCAGCGGAGCCGGGCCGGCCTGACCGCCCGCGACGATATCGGCCAGGCCAGGCAGCGTGGACGCCAGGTAAACCCGCATGACCGATCATCGTAGCGACTTTGGCTCGCCCACGGCGTCCACCACCAGGGCGACGGCGTCGGCCAGCGGGATGTGCTCCCACAGCCGGACGACCGCCCAGCCCGCATGGGCGAGGGCCTCGTCGGCGGCGCGATCGCGCTCGACGTTCCTGGCCAGCTTGGGCGACCAGTACCACTCGTTGCTCTTGGGCTTGGAGCCGTGCTCAGGGCAGGCGTGCCAGAAGCACCCGTCGACGAACACCGCGACCTTGCGCCGGGTGAACGCGACGTCCGGGCGGACCCGGCGCAGCGGCAGGTCAAGCCGGAAATCCTTGCGGTACCGGTACCCCAGGGCGTGCAGCGCGGCGCGGAGCGCGAGCTCCGGCTTGGTATCGGTGCGCCGGTTGGCCTTCATGTTCGCGGTGACGCCAGCAGACGTCGGGAACGGGTACGGCTTGGCCCCCGTGCCCGCGGACTCACTGGCAACGCTTTGCGCTATGTCCTGCGCCACCCGGCAGAGCCTAGTACTGGCGCCGTCAGTTGTACGTCCGGGCCGAGAAGAACCCGGAATGTCGGTGGGGGCGGGTAGAAGTGGATGCGCAAGCAGTTGCCGCGTTTCCGCGGTCGGCCCGGCCCCCTTGGACGATCTCATGCCTATCGAGCAAGCACTGACGCCTGACGACCTGTCCGCGATGCAGATCCTGAATGTGCCCGACGTGTGGCCGCCGATCGACTGCCCGCCGGCGGTCGGTCTTCGCTATCAGCCGCCGGCCGGGTTCGCCGTCGGCGGCATCGGCGGCCGGGCCGGCGATGCCGCCGACGACGGCCAGGCGTGGCCGCGGCAGTTCGCGGTGCTGCTGGCCGAGGCGCTGGCCGGCGACCGGCCGCTACGGCAGATCCGGCCGTGGCTGTCCCAGCGCGGCAGCGTGCACCTGCACCGGCTGCTGCCGCTCTTCGGCGGCGGCCAGGGCGCCCGGGTGCAGCGGGTGATGACCACGCAGCCGACGCCGGACGTCATCGAGATGACGCTGATCGTGGCGGTCGGCCCGCGGATCAGGGCGCTGGCGGTGCGGCTGGCGCTCGCCCCGCCGGAGCAGCCGCCCGGATGGCGGGAGAAGCTGCCGACGCGCACGCCGGCCCCGCCGCCCGGCCTGTCGCCGGGCTGGATCTGCACCGACATCGAGGCGGCCTAGCGCCCTTAATCCCGGCCGGGAAGACCCCGGCCGGGCTGGCTTACGCCGCTAGGAACGCCCGGCGCCGCCGTGGCAGCGCTTGAACTTGCGGCCGGAGCCGCACGGGCACATGTCGTTGCGGCCGACGCTGGCGTACGGGTCGAGCGAGGCGTCACCGTGGGTCTCCACGCCGCCGCCATCGGCCGGGGCCGAGTACTGGAGCTGGCTCGGACGGCGCGGCTCGAGCCCCTTGGGCGCCACCACCTGGGGACCGGATGCCTGGGCGTCCGCGGTCTCCGGCGAGTCGGTCACGTCCGGCCCGAGATCCTCGGTCGCGGCTTCTGACGTGGCGTGCGTTCCGCCGCTGCGGGTGGCCGCCTGGCCCCGGCCCGCCGCCGTGGCGTGGCCCCGGCCGTCGTTGGCCGCGTGCCGGCCGCGAGCGCGCCCGCCCGGCTGCTGGACGTCCTGCTGCTGAGCCGGCTGTTCGCTCCTCGGCTGGCTCCCGGCTGCCCGCTTGCCGAACGCCGCGGGCGGCGCGGCGGGCTCGGGGATGCTCGGCGGGGGCGGCGGCTGCCGCCTCCTGGCCGCGGCAGGCGTCGCCGCCGCGGGCGCGGCGGCAGCGGGGGCGGCGGGCGTCCCAGCGGCAGGCGCCGGGCCGGCCGTGACGCCGGGCAGGGTGCCGCCGAACCCGAGCTGAGCCCCGGCGCCGACCTCCTCGACGATCGGGTTCTCCTGGATCTCGAACTGCCGGTTGAACAGGTTCCCGACCGACTCTTCCTTGATCCCGTCCATCATCGCGTTGAACATGTCGAAGCCCTCGCGCTGGTACTCCACCAGCGGGTCGCGCTGCGCCATCGCCCGCAGGCCGATGCCCTCGCGAAGGTAGTCCATCTCGTAGAGGTGCTCGCGCCACTTCTGGTCGAGGACCGAGAGCACCACCAGCCGCTCGATCTGGCGCATCAGATCCGGCGTGTACTCCTCCTCGCGCCGGTCGTAGGCCGCCTGGGCGTTCTCCTGGACCATCTCGGTGAGCAGATCGGCCGTCAGGTTCCCCTTTTCGCCGCCTGCCTCCTCGATGACCTCGTCGGTGGTCAGCGTGATCGGGAACAGCTGCTTGAACGCCTTCCAGAGCTTCTCCAGGTCCCATTCCTCCGGGTACCCGTCGGCGGTCGCGGCGGTCACGTACGAGGCGGTCACCTCGTCGATCATGGAGCGGATCTGCTCGTGCAGGTCGGCGCCCTCGAGGACCTCATGCCGCTCGGCGTAGACGACGGTGCGCTGCCGGTTGAGCACGTCGTCGTACTTCAGGACGTCCTTGCGGATCTCGAAGTTCTGCGACTCGACCTGGGTCTGGGCCGACCGGATGGCGCGGGAGACCACGGAGTTCTCGACCGGGACGTCGGCCGGGATGTTCAGCCGGTCCATGATCGCCCCGACCCGGTCGGAGTTGAACATCCGCATCAGGTCGTCTTCGAGCGACAGGTAGAACCGGGACTTGCCCGGGTCGCCCTGACGACCGGACCGGCCGCGGAGCTGGTTGTCGATGCGGCGCGACTCGTGCCGCTCGGTGCCGAGCACGTACAGGCCGCCGGCCTGCACGACCTCCTCGTGCTCGGCCGCGACGGCGGCCTTCGCCTTGGCGACCGCCTCGGGCCACGCCGCCTCGTAGTCCTCCGGGGTGTCCACCGGCGACAGGCCGCGCTGGTGCAGCTCGGCGTCGGCGATGAACTCGGGGTTGCCGCCGAGCATGATGTCGGTGCCGCGGCCGGCCATGTTGGTCGCCACCGTCACCGCGCCGAGCCGCCCGGACTGGGCGATGATCGTCGCCTCTTGCTCGTGGTACTTGGCGTTCAGCACGTGGTGCGGCACGCCGCGGCGCTTGAGCATGACCGACAGGATCTCGGACTTCTCCACGCTCACGGTGCCGACCAGGACCGGCTGGCCGGCCTCGCGGCGCTCGACGATGTCCTCGACGACCGAGTCGAACTTGGCCTGCTGGGTCTGGTAGATCACGTCGGTCTCGTCGGCGCGCACCATCGGCCGGTTGGTGGGGATCTGGACCACGCCGAGCTTGTAGATCTGCATGAACTCGTTGGCCTCGGTCAACGCCGTGCCGGTCATGCCCGCGAGCTTGCTGTACAGCCGGAAGTAGTTCTGCAGGGTGATCGTGGCGAACGTCTGGTTCTCGTTCTGGATCTGCACGCCTTCCTTGGCCTCGATGGCCTGGTGCATGCCCTCGTTGTACCGGCGGCCGTGCAGCATGCGGCCGGTGAACTCGTCCACGATCAGGACCTCGCCGTTGACTACGACGTAGTCCTTGTCCTTCTTGAACAGCTCCTTGGCCTTGAGCGCGTTGTTGAGGAAGGACACTAGCGGCGTGTTGACCGGGTCGTAGAGGTTGTCGATGCCGAGCCAGTCCTCGACCTTCTCGACGCCGGTCTCGGTGATGCCGACGGTCCGCTTCTTCTCGTCGACGTCGTAGTCGCCCTCGCCGTCCTCGCCGCGCCGCAGCCGGGGGGCGATCTTGGCGAACTCCTGGTACCAGCGCGAGTTCTGCTCGGCCGGGCCGGAGATGATCAGCGGCGTCCGCGCCTCGTCGACCAGGATCGAGTCGACCTCGTCGACGATCGCGAAGCTGTGGCCGCGCTGCACGCACTCGTCGATCGACCAGGCCATGTTGTCGCGCAGGTAGTCGAAGCCGAACTCGTTGTTCGTCCCGTAGGTGACGTCGGCCGCGTACGACTGCTGCCGCTCCTGCGGCGTCATCTCGGCCAGGATCGCGCCGACCTCGAGGCCGAGGAAGCGGTGCACCCGGCCCATCCACTCGGAGTCGCGCTTGGCCAGGTAGTCGTTGGTCGTGACGACGTGCACGCCCTTGCCCGCCAGCGCGTTCAGGTAGGCGGGGAACACGCCGGTGAGCGTCTTGCCCTCACCGGTGCGCATCTCGGAGATGTTGCCCAGGTGCAGCGCCGCCCCGCCCATCAGCTGGACGTCGAACGCGCGCTGCCCGAGGGTGCGCCGGGCCGCCTCGCGGACGGTGGCGAACGCCTCGGGGAGGATGTCGTCGAGGGTCTCGCCGTCTTCAAGCCGCTGCCGGAACTCGCCGGTCATCGCCCGCAGATCGGCGTCGCTCATCGCGACGAACTCCTCCTCGATGGAGTTGATCTGCTCGCTGATCCGCTTGAGTTGGCGCAGGATCTTCCCTTCGCCTGCGCGAAGGATGCTGTCTAGGATCGAAGGCACTTGTCGTCGTGCTCCTTGCGGACTTGCGGATCGGCTTCGGCAGAATTAAACATGCCTCGCTCACCATCGTAGGCGAAATGGGGGCCGGCTTCCGAGTCGCCAACCCGGTTGGGGTATTTTCGTGACACTGCATCAGGGGCGGGCGCTGAGCTAGAGCGGCCCGAGTTCGGAGGAGGAGTCGTGGCCGACCAGGCAACAGGCACCGTGGAGAGCACCGATCCCGCTGGCACGCTGGCGCACGGATCCTCCCACGAGGAGCACAACCCGGGCAGGCCCATGTCCTGGGTCGGGGTCGCGATCGTCGTCATCGGCTTCATCATCGGCGGCATCGCGTTCTTCCCCGCTCCCCACTGGACGATCTTCTGGATCGGGACGGCCGTCGCGATCGTCGGCTGCCTCTCGCTCCTGTTCACCAAGACGATGAACGAAGACTGGTACTGACAAGTTTCCAGCTCCGGCGGGACGCCCGCCGGAATGTCGGCCCCTGCCGCTAGAGTCACTGGCGTGGCAGAGTCGGCCGGGTCCGTTCGATATGAGCATGAGACATCAGCCCTGGGTGGCCTTACGCTGAGCGCGGACGAGGTCCGGCGGCTAACCCTCTATTCTCAGGGTTTTCTGGGCGCCGCGGCGAAGCGCGGCGGGGTGACCGGGATGCTGCGGCGGATCGGGGCGGTCCAGCTCGACACGATCTCGGTCCTCGCGCGGTCGCACGAGCTCGTCGCCTACGCGCGGCTCGGGCCGATCGGCCGGGACGCGGTCGAGGCCGTCTATTGGCCCGCGAGCAGGCCCAAGACGTTCGAGTACTGGTCGCACGCCGCCTGCATCCTGCCGATCGAGGACTGGCCCTACTCCGCCTGGCGCCGGCGCGCCATCGCCGCCCGGGGCCAGCGCTGGCACCAGGTCAGCGAGCGGGCCTGCGACGAGGTTCTCGCGCGGCTGCGCGACGAGGGACCGCTGACGGCGACCCAGCTCGGCGGGGCCAAGGCGGGCGGGCCGTGGTGGGACTGGTCCGAGGTGAAGATCGCGGCCGAGTGGCTGCTCGACACCGGCCGGGCCGTCTGCGTGCGCCGCGTCGGCTGGCGGCGGGTCTACGACCTGCCCGAGCGCGCCCTCCCGGCGCCGTTGCTCGAGCACCAGCCGACCGACGCGGAGTGCCTGGCCTACCTGGTCGGGGCGACCGCCCGCGCGCTCGGGGTGGCCACCCAGGCCGACCTCATCGAGTACCAGCGGTTCAACGGGCAGGCGCTGCACATCCGCGGCGGCGCCGCCCTCGAGGAGGCGGCCGAGGCGGCCGGCCTTACCCCGGTCACGGTCCCCGGCGCGAAGAAGCCGCTCGCGGCCTGGGCCGACCCGGCGGCGCTGGCGTGGCTGTCGGGCGGCGGCCGCGGCACCCACCGCACCACCCTGCTCTCCCCGTTCGACTCGCTGATCTGGGATCGGAAGCGCACGCGGCGAATGTTCGGCTATCACCACCTGTTCGAACCGTACGTGCCCAAGGAGAAGCGCGAGCGCGGCTACTTCACGATGCCGCTGCTGGCCGGCGGCCAGATCGTCGGCTGGGTGGACCCGGCCCGCGAGGGCAAGACGCTCGTGGCCAGGAATCTGCTGCTGGAAAAGCCCGCAGCCGTCGCGCCGATGGCCCGAGCTCTGGCGGAGGCGGCTCGGTGGGTCGGCTGCTCGGATATTCGGGTCGAACGGACCTCGCCGACTGCCTACGCTCAGCCGCTCGCGGCGGCGTTGACGACGCTCGGCGCTAGCTGATGCCCGGCGCTAGCTGATCTCGATCAGCTTCTCGCGCACCGCGATCATCACAGCTTCCATCCGGGAGTGGATCTGGAGCTTCTCGAGGATGTTGCGCACGTGGTTCTTGACCGTGTTCTCGGAGATGAACAGCTCCTTGGCGATGTCGCGGTTGTTCATGCCGCGCGCGACCAGCCGGAGCACCTCCATCTCGCGATCGGTGAGCTTCGGCGCGGGCGCGTGCTTGGCGGGCTCTTCTTCCGCGTCCCGGCGGGCGAGGGTGGCGAACTCACTGAGCAGCTTGCCCGCCATCGAAGGGTTTATGAGCGACTGGCCCCCGTGCACGGCGCGGACCGAGTCGGCCAGCTCGTCGAGCGGGATGTCCTTGAGCAGGTAGCCGCTCGCCCCGGACCTGATCGCCTCGAACAGGTCCTCCTCCTCGTCGCTGATCGTCAGGATGATGATCTTGGCCGACGGGGCGATGTCCTTCATCTGCCTGGCGGCCTCGATGCCGGTGATCTTGGGCATCCGGATGTCCATCAGCACCACGTCGGGCAGCGCCTCGCCGGCCAACTGGACCGCCTCGGCGCCGTCGGAGGCCTGGCCGACGAGCTCAATGCCCGGGTCCTCGCCCAGCACCATCTCCAGGCCACGGCGGAAGAGGGCATGGTCGTCCGCGATCAGCACCCGGATCGGGTCGCCGCCGCGCACGGACTCCGCTTCCGCCGCCGCCCGGGCGGGAGCTGCCTGCGGCGCCGGTGAAGGCGCCGGCACCGTCGGGGGGGTGGAGAGACTGACGCTTCCTAGCGCCGTCTTCCTAAAAGACCCGTCAGTCACGGGAGAGACTCCTTCGTGTTGCCCCTGCACCCCCCGGCGGGAGGGCACCCGAAGTGCGGGCACCCTCCACGCTGTGGCTGGGGTTAGAGCGTTGCCTTGGCTCGGGTTAGAGCTCCCCTGTGGCTGGGGTTAGAGCCTGTGGTTGCCGTGCACTTGTGTTGCAAAAGATCGGCTCGGGTTATCTTGCAGCCACTTAAGGTTAGTTTCTCTCTGCTTGAGGTTACTTGTCGGGGGTGCTCTGAGCTAGTGCCTGTGACTATTCGTCGACCAGGCGGATGACACCGTAGTCGTAGCCCCGGCGGCGGTAGACCACGCTGAACTTGCCGCAATCGCTGTCGTGGTAGGCGAAGAACGCGTGGCCGACCAGCTCCATCTCGAACAGCGCCTGGTCGATCGTCATCGCCTGCGAGGCGTGGAACTTCTCCCGCACGACCAGGGGGCCGTCGCCCTCCATCTGGATCGGCAGCAGGCCGGAGACGGCCGCCTCGGCCTCGGCCCCGTTGCGGAAGCCGACGAAGTCATAGTCGTCGCCGTCGTCCTCCGGCAGCGCGGGCAGCGGCACCACGGTCTCCGAGCGGCGATGATGCCCGTTCGCGCGGCCGTTCGCCCGGTCGTTGGCCTTGCGCCCGACCGGCGTGCCCTTGAGCATGGCGGCGGCGTCGGGTCCGGGGATGGCCGGGATGGCGACGTCGGACAGCACCACCGCATTGGCCGCCATCGCGCTCGCCTCGGCCGGGGCGGACGCCACCGCCGCCAGCGCGTCGGTGGACCGCACGGTCAGGTCTCCCTTGCGGACCTTCCGCCGCTCGGCCGCCTTGCGCAGCCGGCCTTCGAGCTTGATGAAGGCGAGATCGAGGGCCGCGTACCTGTCGTCGGCGGCCGCCTCCGCCCTGATGGCGGGCCCCCGGGACCTGACCGTCAGCTCCACGCGCTCGCTACGGTCAGCCTGCCTGGGATTGCGTTCCGTCGATACCTCGACGTCGACCCGAATCGCGTTGTGATCGAGCTTCTCGAGCTTTGCCAGCTTTGCGCTCGCGTGCCTGCGGAAGCGCTCGGGGACACTGGTGCGCCTGCCCTTGAAGGTAATTTCCATCTCGATCCCCCTACGGAGTGAGATAACCGGTGGTAGACACTCGCCCGGCCGACCTGGTCTTCGACCCCACATCCGCCTGCTGAGAGGTTCGCGGCCTTCTGTGGCCACTACTGCCCTTCTCCCGTATCGGGGAACTCTGTATCCCCCGGCGGGGCAGGACTTACTACTAAGCCGCACCGTGATCGATCGACGAGAAGTCGTCTTACGTGGACCGTTTTGCCTGCGGCTGGCGTCGGCTTGCCTGATAGGCCCTGCGGATGCGGCTACCGCATCGAGGGCCTGCCCGGCGCAACCACGGACCCGGGCGAGTGCCATAGGTGAACGCTAGTCCTCCGGAGCCTAAATGTCAGGAGGGACATTGGTTGCAAAATGTCACATGGGCCGCACGGCATGACGTTTCGCCCTCGAGGTTCTTGAGCGATTCAGCCTGGGTAGGTCGGTGAGATGCCCTTGACCGGGCTGCCGCCGCCGGTCACGATCGACGCCCAGGCGCCGGTCAGGGTCAGGGCCTCGATCATCTGGCCCTTGTAGACCCCGGCGATCAGCGCCTCGTCCGGGATAGCGGTGATGGACTCGACGGTCTGGTCGAGCATCTGCGAGGTCGGCGTGCCGCCGTTCACCGGGTACTCGGTCAGGGTGGACCCCGGTCCGCCCAGCGTGATGACGTTGTCCGGCCCGTACCACGTCACCGCTTCGAATCCGCTGGTGAGGTTGGAGACGTAGAAGGGCGAGAGGGAGAGCGAGATCTTGACCGACCCGAGACCGGGACCGGTCGCCGCCGACCAGTCGATCGCGCCGAACGCCAGCTCGTCGGCGTCGGTGATCATGGCCACCCGCACGCCGTCGGGCGCGATCTGCAGCGCGTTGTACAGCTGGCCGGTGGGGGTGCCGTAATCGGAGGTCACGGTGACCAAGATCGGCTTCGCCTGGCGAGTGCCCGGACTCACTCCGGTGCGGAACACGTAGATCTCGTCGTTGCTGCCCGTCGTCGTCCACAGGTTGTCGGTGGGATCCCAGCTCAGCGTCGCGTAGCCCGCGCCAGGCTCGGGCACCAGCGGGCGGCCGATCGGGCCGATGAACAGCGCGCCGTGGCTCAGCGCGGCCAGGTACTTCCCGTCCTTGGACACCGCGATCTGCTGGTACCCGGCGCCTAGCTTGGTGATGAGCGTCTGCTTGCCCGTCGCGCCCACGCCGGCCCGGCTGTACACGTCGCCGGCGCTGTCCAGGTAGTAGAACGGGGGGCTGGCGGTGGTCGCGCTGGCGCCCGCCGCGCTGGCGCCGGTGGCCGGCCCGTAGCTGGCCTGGGACTTGTTCTGTACCGGGTTGGCCGCGGTGCCGGCCGGATAGTAGGGCTTGCCGTTCACGATCAGCTGGAGCGACTCCACCTGGGAGCTGCCCTGGCCCGAGCCGACCAGCGTCCACAGCAGCTGCGAGGCCACCTGGGCGAGCTGGACCTTGCTGATCTTCCCGGTGAGGGTGACCGTGGCCACGTTGTCGGCCAGCGTGGCCGACACCACCTTGGTGGAGGCGGGAAAGGCGGTCTGGCTCGCGCCGAAGGCCAGCCAGTCCGCAGGCTGCTTCTGCAGATAGCCGACCAGGGTGGTCGTCAGCGTGCTGGCCGAGGCCTGCAGCGGCACGTACACCGGGTCGGGGACAAGGTAGTGGTAGTTCGGATCGAAGAAGTAGAGGTTCCTCAGCTCGTAGTCGTCCGCGAACTGGGTCGGGGTAAGGAGCAGGTCCTGTGGCGCCCAGGAGATTCGCCACTGGCCGCCGGTATTCACCAGCTCGAAGGGCAGCGGACTGGAGCCGTCGGACCCGGACGCCGAGGGGACCGCGTAGGTTCCGTTGTCTGAGGACACGATCGCCTGGATCTTGCCGTTGACCGCGACCGTCGCCGCCTTGGGCGCCTGCTTGCCGGCCTTGCTGGCCTTGCCGCTCTTGCCGTTCTTGGCGCCCTGCTTGGGCCCGGCCGCCTGGTACACCGGGTTCCCGACGCTCGGGCTGGTCTGGTAGACGTACGCACTCCAGGACGGGTTCCAGGTCTTACTCTCGCTAGGCGTCAGGTACTGCTTGGCCACCTGCGACTGGTTGCCGAAGGCTGCGGCGGCGAGCAGGAAGCCGTTCACGATCTGCTGCGGATCCCAGCCATCGCCCGGGGGCTGCGCGATGAACTGCATGTTCTGCCCGTTCTGACCCCCGGTCTCCTGAGTTACCGGGTAGGAGAGCACCGGGCCCGCGCTCGGCATCGACACGCACCCGGTGACGGCGAGCGCGGCCGCGACCGCGGCCAGCAGCGCGAGCAGCGGCCGCCGGGCGCGGCTACGCATGCCCGCCGCCGGCCAGGTCGGTCTCGAGCACGGTGACGATGCTGGTGACGATCTCCGCCTCGTCCGGGCCGAGCGGGAGCGGCGACCCCGCCAGCGGCTGCCCCGCCTCCCTGGGCACGGTCAGCCGGAACACCGAGCCCCGGCCCTTCTCTCCCCAGGCCTGAAGCCATCCGCCGTGCAGTCGCGCGTCCTCGAGCGAGATCGCGAGGCCCAGCCCGGTCCCGCCGACCGTGCGCGCCCGCGAGGGGTCGGCTCGCCAGAAGCGCTCGAAGACCAGCTGCTCCTCGCCCCGGCCGAGCCCGACGCCATGGTCCCGCACCGCGATCGCGACCGTGTCCCGGTCCGCCGCCACGGTGACCACGACGTCCCGTCCCTCGCCGTGCTCGACGGCGTTGACCAGCAGGTTGCGCAGGATCCGCTCCATCCGGCGGCGGTCGACCTCGGCCATGCAGGCCTGCGCGGGGAGCCGGAACTCGATCCGGCAGCCGCGGCGCTCCGCCAGCTGCTGCGCGTCGTCGGCGCTTCTGCGCACGATGTCGGAGATGTCGGCCACCTCGGAGTCGAGGATGGCCACGTTGGCGTCGTGCCTGCTCATCTCCAGCAGGTCAGTCAGCAGGGTCTCGAACCGCTCGATCTGGCTCTGCAGCAGCTCGGCCGAGCGGGCCGCGGCCGGATCGAGCTGCTCCCTGGAATCGAAGAGGACCTCGGCCGCCATCCTGATCGTGGTCATCGGCGTTCTCAGCTCGTGCGAGACGTCGGAGACGAACTGCCGCTGCGCCTTGGAGAGCTCCTCGAGCTCCTGCAGCTTCTCCTGCAGGCTGGCCGCCATGTCATTGAAGGACGAGGCGAGCGAGCCGAGGTCGTCCTTGCCGCCGACCGCCATCCGTTCCTCGAGCCGGCCCGCCGCCACCCGCTGCGCCGCCCGCGCCGCGTGCCTGATCGGGAGCACCACCCACCGGGTCACCAGCGAGGCGATCGCCGCCAGGAGCAGCACCAGCGCGATCCCGGCCCCGATCAGCGTCGTCTGGACCAGCTGCAGCGTCTGCTGCTCGTTGTCGAGGGGGAAGAAGTAGTAGAGCTGGTACCAGTTGCCGAGCGGCGCGCCGACGACGATGGCCGGCTTGGTCTGCCCGTCGAAGGCGAGCGTGAGCGCGGTCGGCGCGTAGTAGAGCAGCGTCTCCGGCTTGCCGTCGGGCGTGACCGCCTCCTGCTCCGCCTCGACGTTGTTAAGCAGCGTCGGCGGCAGCGAGGCCGGCGAGACGTTGGTGTCCCACTCCGCCCCGAACCCCGGCCTGGCCTGAAGGCTGGCGCTGGGGCCGATGGCCACGTAGTACCTGATCGAACCGCTGTTGCTTGGCTGCAGCACGCCGCTGAGCTGGCTCATGACCGTCTCGGCATCGGACCCGCTGGTCGGCTCGGTGTTCACGTCGGACTGCCCGCGGGCCGTGTTCAGCCCGGCCAGCATCTGGGTCTTGGCCGAGCTCTCGGCGTTGAGCACCAGGCCCTGGGCGATCTGCTCGGTGAGGAAGAAGCCGAGGACCGCGATCATCGCGGCCGAGATCACCAGCGTGGTCCCCACCACCCGCAGCTGCAGGGACCGATGCCAGCGGTATCTGACCTTGGAAACGACCAGGTGCTGGACGCGCAGCAGCGACCGGATGAGGATCGTCAGCCGGTGCGGGAGCCAGCTGACGATCCAGCGCACCCACTTCCGGCGGCGCAGCGCCATCTCCCACGCCTCGCGCACGTCTCGCCGCTCTCGGCGCGATTGCGCGGCGGGCGCGGGCGGGGACGGAGCGGGCTCGGATGCGGGTTCAGAAGCGGAATCGGGCACGACGATATCCGGCGCGGGCGGCGGGCCGACCGCGTCGGAGTTAACCGCAGACCACTCCATCCGCCGATCAGCCAGGTCCCGCCTTGTATCCGACGCCGCGCACCGTGACCACGATCTCGGGGTGCTCGGGGTCCTTTTCGATCTTGGCTCGCAGGCGCTGCACGTGCACGTTCACCAGCCGCGTGTCGGCCGCGTGGCGGTAGCCCCAGACCTGCTCGAGCAGCACCTCGCGGGTGAACACCTGGCGCGGCTTGCGGGCGAGCGCGACCAGCAGATCGAACTCGAGCGGCGTGAGGCTCAGCGTCTCGCCGCTGCGCTTGACCGAATGGCCCGCAACGTCGATCGCCACGTCGCCGATCTGCAGCATCTCCGGCGCCGGGTCGTCGGTCCGCCGCAGCCGCGCCTTGATCCTGGCGACGAGCTCCCTCGACTTGAACGGCTTCAGTATGTAGTCGTCCGCGCCCGACTCGAGCCCGACGACCACGTCCACGGTGTCGGTCTTGGCGGTCAGCATGACGATCGGCACGCCCGACTCGCCTCTGATCTGACGGCAGACGTCGATGCCGTCGGTCCCCGGCAGCATCAGGTCAAGCAGCACCAGATCCGGCCGGGTGTCGCGGAAGGCCTCAAGCGCCTTATCCCCGTCGGCGACGAACGTCGGTTCGAATCCCTCACCGCGGAGGACGATGCCGAGCATCTCCGCAAGCGCCGCGTCGTCATCGACGACTAGCACGCGTCCCTTCATGGGCCCCATCGTTCCATGTGTATTGCTCCAAGCGAGCGCTCACGGCGGCAGACGGTCCTGCCCGCCGCTTGACCCGCCACAACCATGCGCAGGTTAACCCCTTTTTACCAGCTCCGCACCACCGGCGAGCCCGTTTGAGGGTACGCGGCTGCGGCCCCCGGCCCGCCCCGCGAGAGGCCGGACCGGACCACGGCTGGCTAGGCGGCGCTTCCCGTCCCGCCGCCGGGCAGACTCGGACATATTCGGATATTAACTCCTATGGGCCGAATAGCATTATTGCGACCATTTAACGCAATCACTACGGTTCATAATATGCTAACCGACTGAAACAGCAAGAAAAACGCATCATAGCTGGTCAACTGGCCTGCTTGGCGGCATAAGGCAGCCCGTGAGCCAACCCTGATTGCCAGAGACAACCTATCGGTTGCAGCGGGGCGGCGGGGGTAGGTAGCACGGTCGCGGGTAGGTGGGCGACGGCCGCAATTGCGGAAAAATGTTATTACCGGCATACGGCTGGCAATCAGGGAACGCAACGGGGGAATCATGGGCATCTTCAACAAGGGCAAGACCGAGGCCGAGAACGAGCAGCAGAACTTGGGCCAGCAGGACGACATGCAGGACGGCCAGCAGGGCGGCATGCAGACCGCGCGGGACACGATCGGCCAGCAGGGCGGCGGGCAGGACCAGGGCCAGGGCCAGGGCATGAGCCAGGGTCAGGGTCAGGGTCAGGGCTGGTAGCCAGCGGATAGACCGGAAGCCATTGAGGCGCCCGCCAACCACCCTGGCGGACGCCTCGCGCGCACTAGAGTTCTGTCCATGCCGGAGCCGTTGAACAATGTCGTCGAGGCGGGCTGGGCGGACGCCCTCGAGCCAGTCGCGGATCAGATCACCCGGATGGGCGCCTTCCTGCGCGCGGAGATCGCCGCGGGAAGGAAGTACCTTCCGGCCGGAGAGAACGTGCTCCGGGCCTTCACCCAGCCGTTTGAGGACGTGCGGGTGCTGATCATGGGCCAGGACCCGTACCCGACGCCGGGTCACCCGGTCGGCCTCAGCTTCTCGGTCGACCCGGGCGTCAGGCGGCTGCCGGGCTCGCTGCTGAACATCTTCCGCGAGTACTCGCAGGATCTGGGCTACCCGACGCCGGCCAACGGCGATCTGACCCCCTGGGCCGAGCGCGGCGTGCTGCTGCTCAACCGGGTGCTGACGGTCGAGCCGGGCAAGCCCGCGAGCCACCGCGGCAAGGGCTGGGAGGAGGTCACCGAGCAGGCGATCCGCGCCCTCGTGAGGCGGGATAAGCCACTGGTCGCGATCTTGTGGGGACGCGACGCCAGGAACCTGGCGCCGATGCTTGGAGCCGCCCCGATCATCGAGTCCGCGCACCCCAGCCCGATGTCCGCGCATAACGGATTCTTCGGCACGCGACCGTTCAGCCGGGCCAACCAGCTGCTCGAAGCCGGCGGCGCCGCGCCGGTCGACTGGAAGCTGCCCTGAGCGGCCGACGTCGG
>DATCGA010000102.1:0-15082 GCA_036509215.1 Trebonia sp. | reverse complement strand
CCTCGACCGACGACGTCACGCTGGGCATTCACCTCGGCATGTCGGGCAAGATCGTGGTCGCCGACGCGAGCGGGGCCGAGGTCGACGGCGGGGACTACTGGGAGGGCCGCCGCCAGCCGGGCGACTACCGGTGGGCTCGTTTCACGGTGACGTTCGCCGACGGCGGGCGCCTCATGCTGGTCGACCCTCGGCGTCTGGGCCGCATCAGGCTCAACCCGCCGATCGAGCAACTCGGGCCTGACGCCCAGGTGATCACGCCCGCCCAGTTCCGGGCGATGCTCGCGGCGGGCGGCTCGGCGCCGGTCAAGGCGCGGATCATGGACCAGCATCGGATCGCGGGCATCGGCAACCTGCTGGCCGACGAGATCCTGTGGCGCGCCCGGATTCACCCCGCGCGGGCGGTCAGCAGCCTGGCCGCGGCCGAGCAGAGCCGCCTGCTGCGGGCCACCCGCGACGCGATCAGGGCCGCCCTCCGCGACGGAGGGGTGCACGCCCTGATGATCATCCCCTACCGGCGCCGGGGCGCCCTGTGCCCGCGCGATCATGCGCCGATGCGCACCGCCCCGGTCGACGGGCGGACCAGTTGGTGGTGCTCGGCCGAGCAACTGCTGCCCGACGACCGCTAGTCTCATCCCGGGGGGATGGAGGCGGGCAGCGCCCGCGAGGCTCGCTTGAAAGGGACTCCCGGGATGGAGAACCCCCCGATGGTGCCGGAAGTCGACATCTCACGCCCGCACATGGCGCGAATCTACGACTACTTCCTCGGCGGCAAGAATCACTTCGCCGCCGACCGCGAGACCGCGGAGAAGATCCTGCAGAGCAACCCGGCCATCCGCATCGCCGCGCGGGAGAACCGGGCGTTCCTCGGCCGCTCGGTCAGGTACCTGGCGGCCGAGGCGGGCATTCGGCAGTTCCTTGACATCGGCACCGGGCTGCCGACCACGAACAACGTGCACGAGGTCGCGCAGGCGGTCGCGCCCGCGTCCCGTGTTGTCTACGTCGACAACGACCCGCTGGTCCTCGCGCACGCCCGGGCCCTGCTCAACTCCGCCCCCGAGGGCCGCACCGCCTACATCCACGCCGACCTGCGGGAACCGCGGAAGATCCTCGACGATCCGGCCATCCGCGAGGTGCTTGACCTCAGCCAGCCGACCGCACTCGTCATGCTAGCGACCCTGCACCTCATCACGGATGACGACAAGCCCGCGGAAATCATCGCCGCCCTGCTGAACGCGCTGCCGATCGGCAGCTACTTCGTCGCCTCCCACATCACGATGGAGCACGCCGCCGACGCGATCGCGGCCGGGCAGAGCACCATGCGCGGAGCCGGCCTGTCGGCCCAGGCCCGCAACTCCGACGAGTTCGCCCGGCTTGCGTTCGCCGGCCTCGAACTGGTGCCCCCGGGCGTGGTGCTGGTCTCGGAGTGGCGCCCCGCGGGCGACGGCCCCCGCCCCGCGCCGGCCGAGGTGAACTGCTACGGCGGGGTCGCCAAAAAGCCGTGATTAAGATAACAAATTGCGGCCGCTGGCCAATCTGATCAGCGATAAATACCCTGGTCAGAGGCACATGGCGGGCAAAAATCGTGAAGTAGCAAGAAAAAACCATTTTGCCCAATTCTTTGCGAATAAGCGCATTGTGCATTTACGCTTCCGTGATGTCAGGCGCTCCGAAGGCGACGGGGGCGAGCTAAGCACCATGTACCCGTCCACCCTTCCTAGTGAGCGCGCACTTCGCGAGAAGGAGCCCTTTGGGCACCGCACGCAGGAAACCAACGAATTCGCGCATTTACAACCGGCTGCCATTCGCCGCCGCGCCCGCCCTCCTCGGGGTGGCCGCGGCGATTACTTTGTCAGCCCAGATGACCCCGAGCCCCGCCTTCGCGAGCACAATTGGCCGCCACACCGAGTCGGCCGGGCAATCGTGGAAGGTCGCCAACGCCCAGCTGCTGGCGGCGATCCACCCGGTGGCGGCGCAGCAGACGGCGACCGCGCGCAGCGCGGCGGCGAGCCGGCCCGCCAAGTACAGCGTCCGATCGGGCGACACCCTCAGCGCGATCGCCGGGAAGGTCTACCACGATGCGGACGCGTGGCCCGTCCTTTACTGGGCCAACCGGGACAAGATCCACTGGGCCGACAGCGTCGACGTCGGGCAGGTGCTGACCGTTCCGGTCAAGCCCGCGAGGATCCCGGCCGCCCCGTCGCAGCTGGGGCCGGCGCCGGCCCCCGCCCCGGTCCCCGCGCAGGCCAGCACGGAGCAGGCGGCAACGGCGCCGCAGGCGTCCTCCGAGGTCGCCGCGCCCGCGCAGAGCGCGAGCACCTACACCGGCTCAGGCTCCTTCCAGGAGTGCGTGATCTCGAGCGAGTCCGGCGGCAACAGCCAGGTCATGAACTCTAGCGGCCACTACGGCCTGTATCAGTTCAGCTCCTCGACCTGGGCCGCCTACGGCGGGAACCCGGCCGACTTCGGTCACGCCAGCGTGGCCGAGCAGAACCAGGTGTTCGACAGCGCGATCGCGGCCGGAGGCCAGTCCAACTGGTCGGCCTACGACGGCTGCTGACCGGCGCCATCGGCTAGAACCGGGCGATTAGCCGCCCGCTAGGCGCCTTCCCCCAGACGGGCCAGCGGCCCATGGCCGCTGGCCCGTTAGCCTTGCCCTGTCGGCGCGGGCAAGGCCTGTCCCTCCCGCCAGCGCGGCCCGCGTCAGAGGAGGCCCCGATCACCACCCCCCGCATCGCCTTCAGCACCCTGGCGTTCCCGGACGCCGACCTGGCCACGGCCGTGTCGCTCGGCCGCTCGTGGGGCTACGCCGGCGTCGAGCTGCGGCTCATCGACGGCGAGCTGATCGACCCGGCGATGCCCGCCGCAGCCCGCGCCCTGGTCAAGCGGACGCTGGCCTCGGCCGGCCTCCCGGCGGTGGCGGTCGACAGCTCCATCCGGCTCACCGGCGAGCGCCCGGCCGCCGAGCTGCGCCGGTTCCTCGAGCTCGCCAGCGACTGGGAGGCGCCGCTGGTCCGCGTCTTCGGCGGCGCGCTGCCCGGTGACGGCCCCGGCCGCCGGGCTCGGCTGGAGGCGGCGATGCGGGTCCTCGAGGAGGCGGCGCCGGCCGCCGAGCGGCTCGGCGTGGCCATCGGCGTGGAGACCCACGACGCGTTCTCGGCCTCGGCCGTGGTGGCCGAGCTGCTGGCGCTGGTCGACTCCGCCGCCGTCGGCGCCGTGTGGGACAGCCATCACCCGCACCGGATGGGCGAGGCGGCGGCCGACGTCTGGGCCAATCTCGGCCCGCGTATTCTGCTCGCCCAGGTCAAAGACGCCCGGCCCGACCCCGGCCGGGACGACGGCTGGCAGCTCGTGCTGCTCGGCGACGGCGAGGTGCCCGTCCGCGACATGCTCGGCCTGCTGTCTGCCGGCGGTTACCGGGGCTGGGTGTCGGTGGAGTGGGAGAAGCGCTGGCACCCCGAGATCGCCGCCCCCGAGGTGGCGCTCCCCCAGCACCTGGCGATGCTGCGCCGCTGGGTCGAAGAGGGGGGCTAGCACCACTGAGTACGTCCGCCGCCGTCTCCACAATAGGGAGAGCGGAGCGGGAGCCTCGCCCCGGTGAGGCTGCCGCCGCGACGGGACCGGTGCCGAGGGGTGCGGAGGTGGCGATGATGGACGTTGGCGAGGCCATGGTGTGGGGTGTCCGGCACACCCTGCGGACGTGCCTTCGGGGGATGGCGCTGGCGGTCACCGCCGTCGCCGGGCTCCCGTTGCTCGTCGCCTCCGTGATCTGCATTCTGCTGCTGCCGACCGGGCTCGGGGTGCTGCTCGCGCCCAAGAGCCTGCTGGCGGTGCGCCGGCAGGCCGAGCGGCAGCGCCGCTGGGCGCGCGAGTGGTCGGGGGTGACGATCGCGGCGCCCTACCGGACCGGGTCGACCAAGCCCACCAACCGGCTGTTTCGGGTGTTCCGCCGCTGCGGCTGGGTGCTCGGCGACCCCGCGACCTGGCGGGATCTGCTCTGGACGCTGGTCAACGTCCCGGTCAGCGCGGTGCTGGGGCTGCTGCCCGCGTTCATGCTGGTCGCCTTCACCTGGACCGTGATCGACGACTACGGGACGCTGGTCGACGGCTGGACGGGCGTCGCGCCGCACGGGTTCCTGCTCCAGCTGTTCCTGCTTGCCATGTTCCCGGCCTGCGCCATCGCCGGGCCGTGGCTGCTGAAGATCCGCGCCCTCGCCTCGTCGTCGCTGCTGGCGCCGACCAGGAAGGAGATGGCGGCGAGAGTTGGCGAGCTGACCGAGTCCCGCTGGGATGCGGTGGACGCGTCGGCGGCGGAGCTACGCCGGATCGAACGCGACCTGCACGACGGAGCGCAGGCGCGGCTGGTCGCCCTCGGCATGAACATCGGCTTCGCCGAGCAGATGGTCAGGGAGAACCCAGACCTGGCGCTGACGCTGCTGGCCGAGGCGCGCGAGTCCAGCGGCCAGGCGCTGTCCGAGCTGCGGGCGCTGGTGCGCGGCATCCACCCGCCGGCGCTGGCGGAACGCGGTCTCGACGGGGCCGTGCGCGCGCTCGCCCTGAGCCTGCCGCTCCCGGTCGACGTGCACATCGAGCTGCCCGACCGCCCTTCCGCCCCGGTCGAGTCCGCTGCCTACTTCGCCATCGCCGAGGCGCTCGCCAACGTGGTCAAGCACAGCGGCGCGAGCCGGGCCTGGGCCCAGCTCGAGTACGACGACGGCCGGCTGGTCGCGATCGTCGGCGACAACGGCGCGGGCGGCGCGCACCCGCGCGCAGGCGGCGGGCTGCAGGGCATCGAGCGGCGGCTGAAGGCCTTCGACGGTATGGTCGCCGTGACCAGCCCGCCCGGCGGGCCGACCCAGGTGACCATGGAGCTGCCGTGCGAGTTGTCCTTGGCGAGGACCTGACCCTCCTCAGGGACGGCCTGATCCGGCTGCTCACCGCGTACGACATGGAGGTCGTGGCGGCCGTGGACAACGGGCCGGAACTGCTGCGGGCGCTGATGCTCCACCGTCCGGATGTGGCGGTAGTGGATGTGCGGCTGCCGCCCACCTTCACCGACGAGGGGCTGCGGGCGGCGATCCAGGCGCGCACGCGACTGCCCGACCTGCCCGTGCTCGTCCTGTCCCAGCACGTCGAGCAGCTTTACGCGAGGGAGCTGCTCTCGGCCGGGACGGGGGGCCTCGGTTACCTGCTCAAGGACCGGGTCTCTGACGTGCTCGGGTTCATCGATGCGGTCCGCACCGTGGCCGGCGGCGGCACCGCCATGGACCCCGAGGTCGTGTCGCAGCTGCTGGCCCGCCACGACCGGGATGAGCGGCTCGGCCGGCTCACCGCGCGGGAACGCGAGGTGCTCGCGCTGATGGCCGAGGGACACAGCAACGCCGGCATCGCGGCCCGGCTGGTGATCACGGAGAAGGCCGTCAGCAAGCACATCGGCAGCATCTTCATCAAGCTCGACCTGTACCAGGCCGAGGACGCCAACCGCCGTGTCCTCGCGGTGCTCACCTATCTCAACGCCTGAAGCCGGGCGGCCCGCGACTGCGTCACGGCTGCCGGCGAGGCCGGCAGCCGTGACGAGGGGGGCAGCGGATCTGCGGGTCAGTGACCGGCGCTCACGCCGCCGTCCACGTGCAGGATCTCGCCGGTGATGAAGGAGGCGTTCTCCAGGTAGACGACCGCCTCGGCGATGTCGCTGGACTCGCCCATCCGGCCGACCGGGTGCAGGGCCGCGAGGAACTCATGGGTCTCCTCGGGGTGCATCGGGGTCTTGATGATGCCCGGCGAGACCGCGTTCACGCGGATGCCGCGGGTGGCGTACTCGATCGCGAGCGACTTGGTGGCGGACTGCAGGCCGCCCTTGGTCAGCGAGGCCAGCGCCGACGGAACCTGGGAGTTGGCGTGATCGACCAGGCTGGTGGTCACGTTCACAACGTGGCCGCCGCCGTGGACGAGCATCTGCTCGATCGCGAGCTGGGTGATGCGGAAGAAGCCGGCCAGGTTCACTCCGATCGTGGCGGCGTAGTCGTCCTGCGTGTAGTCGGTGAACGGCTTGGCCACGAAGATGCCCGCGTTGTTGACCAGGGTGTCGATCCGGCCGAACTCGGCGACCCCGGCCGCGATCACGCGCTCGGCGGTGGCGGGGTCGGCGATGTCGCCCTGGACGGTGAGGATCCCCGGGTCGCCGGCGGGGGTAATAGTGCGCGAAGTGGCGACGACGGCGTAGCCCAGCTTGCGGTAGGCGTTGACGATGCCGGCGCCGAGGCCCTGAGAGGCACCGGTGACGACTGCGACCTTCTGGTACCGAGTGTTCATGATGACCTTTTCCGTGAGGATCGATTATCTCGTCCGATCAGTTACTAGCCGACCGGTCAACTACTTGATAAGGACATTAGGTCGCCACCCGCGGTGAAGTCAACGGCCGGGGCGTCTCCGGCCGGGACGGGCTCTCTCGCAGCTGGTAGACGCAGGCTCTCACCGCAGGTCAGCCCGAGTCAGCCCAGGTCAGCCCTAGTCAGCCCAGGTCAGCCCGGGAGTGGCGACGGCGAGGCGCGGAGGCGCCGCCGGGCTAACGGCGGTACGGGTCGCCCTCCGGCAGCCATACCTCCGGACCGTGGATCCCATGGTCGCGGCCGTCGTCACGGAGGGCGCCGACGACGGCCAGGACGGAGTCGCGCGCTTCGCTGCGGTGCCACACCAGCGACCACGTCCAGTAGATCTCCGGCCTGATGACCGGGCGCGTGACGAGGTCCGGCGGCAGCGGGGCGGTCTGGCCCTTGGGCGAGTTGACGAGCGCGCGCTGGCTCCGGCGGACGTGGTCGAAGAACGCCGGGCCGGTGATGCCGCCATCGGAGATGCGGACCGCGCGGGCCCCGGTCTCGCGGGCCAGTTCTTCGGCGTAGGCGTTCCACGACGACCACGAGGTCGCGTCCTCGTCGAGCAGGACGACAGTGTCCCCGGCGGCCACCTCGCCGCCGTTGTCCCCGACCGCGACGGCGTACAGGCGGTCGGCCCCGAGCAGGCAGGCGTCAAGGCCGTGCTGCTCGAGGTCGCCGGCGGTCACCCAGCACACCGCGAGGTCGAGGCTGCCGTCGGCGACCCGGGCGGCCTGGACGTGCGAGGGCGCGACCCACGTGTCGACCCGGACCGGGGCGACCGCGGCGGTGCGGGCGCCCAGGTCGGCCGGGAGCCAGTTGACGTAGCCCAGCCGGACCGGTTCCGAGCCGGCCAGCCGGCGGGCACGCCGCTGCAGGTCGTCGGCCCGTTCGAGCAGGGCGCGGGCGTCGGCGAGAAGGGCGGAGCCGGCCGGGGTGAGGGCCACCGAGCGGCGGTCCCGGTCGAACAGGCGCACGCCGAGGTCACGCTCGAGCGCCTTGATCTGCTGGGACAGCGAAGGGCCGGCGATCAGCAGACGCTCCGCGGCGCGGCCGAAGCTCAGCTCCTCGGCCACCGCGACGAAGTACCGCAGCTGGCGCAGTTCCACCCTGGTCATGCTACGTCGATGCCGCGCCGGGCCCGCCACCAGGAAGAACGCCGGCCGGGCGGGCGCGGGTCAGCCCGCTAGAGCCTCACTCGGGGCATGGGCCCCGAGCAGCGCCAGGCAGTTCGCCCACAGGGGACCGAGCAGTTGCGTGTTGTTGTAGAGCTTGGCGAACAGCACCTGCCCCTCCAACTGGGCCACGACCGACCGCGCGGCTTCCCGGAGGTCGGCGACAGAGATCTCCTTACGCGCCAGGGCCGCCTCGATGACCGGGGCGACCATGTCGACCTGTGCCTCGAAGATCTCCTGGAGCCGCTTGCGCACCGCCTCGGTGTGGTTGCTCATCTCCAGCGTGAGGTTCCCGAACAGGCAGCCGGAGACCGTGCCGGAGCTCTGCTGGCCGGCCAGCTGGGCCGCCTCGGTCGCCTCGAACAGCTGGCGCAGCCGCTGCAGTGGCTCCGGCTCGCCGGTCAGGATCCGGGACCAGGTGCGCTCCTGGTCGGCCCAGCGCTCGTCGATGACGGCCAGCGCCAGCGCTTCCTTGGATTCGAAGAAGTAGTAGAAGCTGCCCTTGGGCACATCCGCGGCCTTGCAGATCTCGGCCACGCCCAGGGCCGAGTAGCCGCGCAGCTCGATGAGCGATTGCGCGGCGCTGAGGATCTTCTCCCTGGCATCGCTGGTACGTCCCATACGGCTAGTGTACGACCGGTCGTCTACTCCCCTCGGAAAGCCGGCCTCCGGCGACCGCCGGACGACCGTGTTACAAGCGCGAGGTGAGCTCGGCGACGATCTCCGCCGCCGGCTGCAACTTCCTGGCCAGGGCAACGCTCTGCCCGGCCCACATCGAGAGCGCTTCGATGTCGCCGGTGGTCCCGATCATCGGCGGGGCCGGCTCGTAGCGGACGATGGCCTCGCCGGAGGCGAGGTGCGCGATCACGTCGCCCGCACCCGGCCGCTGTGCGAGCTGGGGCCGGCCCGCGGCCTCCCAGGCGTCGGCGGTCGAGTTGCGGAGCGCGCGGTGGGGCGAGTCGGGCCACCCGTAGGAGTACAGGTTGGGGTACCGCTGCGGATCGGTCTCGGCCGCCGCGATCAGACGGCGCCGGTAGTCCTCGTGGATCGGCATCTCGTCGGCCAGCAGGAACCGGGTGCCCAGCCAGGCGGCCTGGGCGCCCAGGGCGAGCACGGCGGCCACCCCGCGCGCGTCGCCGATCCCGCCGGCCGCGATCACCGGCACCGGCGCCACCGCGTCGACCACCGCGGGCACCAGCGGCAGCGTCGCGATGTTGCCCCACACGTGGCCGCCCGCCTCCCAGCCCTGGGCGACGATCACGTCCACGCCGGAGTCGACCGACCGCCGCGCCTCCTCGGCCGTGCCGACCGTGTGCAGGACGATCCCCCCGGCGTCGTGCACGCGATCGACGTAGCCGCTCGGATCGCCCATGAAGAACGAGACAATGCGCAACCCGGCCTCAAGTGCCTGGTCAAGCCGATGGTGACGATCCTCGGTGAGCACCAGGTTGCCGCAGAACGGCTTCGAGGTCAGCTCCGCCGTCTCGCGGACCACCGCCCCCACGTCGTCGGACCACGTCAGCGTCAGCATGCCGAGCCCGCCGGCATTCGAGACCGCCGCCGCGAGCTCGGGAATCGAGACCATGGCGGCCAGCACGATCGGCTGGTCGATCCCGAGCAGCTCGCACACCGGTGTGCGGACCGCGCTCATCCAGCGCTCTTGCCCGGCTCGACATACGAGTTCGGCATCGACCCGGGAGCCTTCCGGTCCCAGCCGTGGAAGCGCGAGAAGTCGCCTTTCTCCCATTCCTGGCGGAGCCCGGGGGCGCTCAGATCCCAGTCCGGGCGGATCTCCTTGGTCGCCTCGCGCAGGTCACGCCAGAGTTCGGCGAACGACGGGCGGCCCCAGAACCAGTAGCCGTTGTAGACGCTGTGCACGATCAGCCCGGGCTTGAGCACCAGCGTGTGCGGGATCATCGGGTTGTGCTCGGGGTCGGTGTACTCCTGGATGTCCAGGTCCTGCTGGACGGTGCGACCGGGATCGGCCATGAACGTCCACTGGGCGCCGACCGACGCGCGGAACTCCTGCAGGGTGTGGTGGTCGTCGGTGGCGATGGTGGCGACCTGGGTGTACGCCACCGCGATCTTCGAGTAGTTGGCCGCCAACTCCAGATGCTGCTGGTGCTCTTTGGGGCAGTAGTTGCCGCGCGCCAGCGTGAGGACCAGCGGATCTCGCCCCTGCAGCTCACTCAGCCTTCGGACGGTGCCGGTCTGGTCGGGAAGCGCGTAGTCCGGGAAGGTACCACCGGGAATGACGTCAGATCGCACGGTGCGACCTTACCCAGAGCCACCATCCCGACACCCGAAGGCTGATGGGGCGAGAGGGACGGCGGGATCGCTTCCGTCGACGCTGGCGCTGAACAGGTGCTGGCCAGGCGCTCCCGGCACCCACTGGAGGGTCTTCTCGAAGTGCACGGTCGTGCCCTGGCGCCCGTTGCCCGTCAGTTGCAGGTTGTCGACCACCGCCTCGATGATCCTCAGCCCGCGGCCGTGCTCGGCCGTCGCAGGCGGCAGCTCGCCGCCGACGGCGAACCCGCCGGGCGCCGGCTCGCCGTTCCCGCTGCCGGCATTGACGACCTCGATCGTGCAGCGGCGGTTCCTGGCGCTCACCTGCACCTCGTACTCCTCGCCGGGGCCCGCGTGCTGAATGACGTTGGCGCAGGCCTCGCTGAGCGCCAGCGCGATGTCGGCGCGGGTATCCGGCGCGACTCCGAGCGTCGCCAGGCAGCTGTCGAGAACCTGGCGCCCGACTGGCACGCTGACCGCATCGCGGGGCAGGTGAAGGGCCATCTGGATCTCCATGCCATCCACCTCCCGGCAGACACTCGCTCCATCGAGGCCAGTTAGCCCTCCTGAACATAACTGCCTCAATCGGCCCATTCCAAACGGGATTCGCCGCTGGGCGATAATCCTACGGAAGAGTGAACCGCTGACGAGGAGGCTGCGCGATGCGGCAGGTGCGCGACCATTGCCTGGCCCCGGCGCGGACCGACGGCGCGCCCCTGGCGGGCGGGCGCTACACCCGGCTGTTCCCCGACCTTCCGACGCTGGCGATCGAGCCGCAGCTGCTCCGGGCCATCGCCCGTCCGTGGCCGCTGGCCTAGGCGCGGGACCACCGAGAAAGAGGCCGTACATGTCCTATCCAGAACCCCGCTACACCGGCGAGACCGGCGAGGTCAGCGCCACCTTCCGGCGCGCCGGCCAGCCGGCCGAGCTGCCCTACCGCTCCGGAAACGCGGTGCACTACCTGGCGACCGGAGCCAGCACCGAGGGGCGCTTCGGCCTCTACCGCTGGGACTTCAGCGCCCAGCCGAGCGGGCCCTCGCCGCACTTCCACCGCACGATCTCGGAGTCGTTCTTCATCCTCTCCGGTACCGTGCGCCTCTACGACGGCAGGGAATGGGTGGACGCCACCGCGGGCGACTTCTCCTACGTCCCCGAGGGCGGCATTCACGCGTTCCGCAACGAGTCCGGGCTGGAGGCGTCGATGCTGATCCTCTTCGCCCCTGGAGCGCCGCGCGAGGAGTACTTCGAGACGCTGGCGCAGCTGGCCGACAACCCGCTGAGCGACGCGGAGCGGCTGGCAGTGGCGCTGCGCCACGACAATATCTGGGTGTGACGGTCGCCGGCCAGCGACGGGAACTCCAGCGTATTAAGGAGTTGATTGCCCTTCGGCCGCCGCAATTGCATCGGAGAACATCCGCGCGGCCTCTTACCTACGGACCGTAACGCTCGCTGAAGCTACATCAGCGTACGAGTATATAGCGAGCGCATGATCTGCGGGTCGGCTATCAGACCGTTATGATGTTGTTTGCCAGAGGCTGTACCTGACGTCTTTTCATGCCATAATGGGGGGAAGTTGGGGGGAGCCAATGGTTGTGTCTATTCTGCGTGCAAAGAGGTCGCGGGACGGAATCGAAAACCTTCTCGGCGAAACTTTTAAATCGCTGAAACCCAGGTTCCGGCCTTATTCGAGCTGGCGGCGCTCTGCGGAACCACCAAGGCCCGAGACGGCGCTCGTCCCACGAGGTCACACCGGATGACAGACTCAATCCGAGTCCAGGTCACCCCGGCGGCCACCGAGACCGGTTGGCTCTTCACCTTGGATTGCCCGGAAGGGCGCTTGCACAGCGTGCGTGAAGTTCGGGCATTCTCAGAGCCCGGATGGGCGCGCTATCCCATACCGCGCAGGGCCTGTGGACCGGGATGCGAGCATCGGCTATGCGCGCAGTCCCCGCCAAACGCCGTCGTCGACCTGCTCGACCTGCTCGACTCCCGGGCCGACGGCGGTGGGGTGGCCGGCGATGCCATTGGGAGGTATCTGTTCGACATCTTGCTAAGCGCCGACTGGACTGCCATCGTAGAAATGAGCGTACGCCTCCAACGCGAGGTTATCGAAGTGGCGTTGACGTGGCCTTATTACGATGCGTCGGGCGAGCCGGACCCATCGACTGGATGGCCGCTGTCACAGCTCCCCTGGGAGCTGATGCGAAACGGCAGCAACCGCTGCCTGTGCCCAAGCGAGCATGGACTGAGCGTGGCGGTCACCCGGGTCGTCGCAGGCACGACGGCCGAGATGCGGAGGCTGCCCGTTCCGCCCCGCGTGCTGTTTGTTGTGGGCGCTCACGTAGCCGATCCGGCGGTACGAGCCGGCGCCGAGATGCTTGCCCTGGTGCGTGAGTTCCGGAGGGCGGGCTGCCGAATCCAGCATCGCATTCTGCAGAACGCCGAACCGTGGATGCTGAGCGAGGCGATGCGGACGTTCAAGCCGGAAATAGTGCACTTCATCGGCCACGGCGACCTCGACCAGTACGGACGGGGACGCATCAAGCTGAAGGCGGACGAGGGCAAACGCGATACATGGATGGACGCTGGTCAGCTGCTTGAGGCTCTCGGGGCAGATCATTCGCTGCCGTCAGTGGTCGTCCTGAGCGCGTGCGACACTGCGGGTGAGGTGCTTCTCGGGCCGGCCCGAACGGCTCCCCTAGCAGCCGAGCTCGTTCACGGCGGGATCCCGGTCGTCGTCGCCATGGCAGGAAAGATCTCGGACCGGGCCGCCCGCATATTCAGTCGCTACTTCGCCCGCGAGCTCGCGGCGGGCGAGTCGCTTGTCACCGCCACCGCGCAGGCACGCAGGTTCGCGTTCACGGAAGGCGAGCCTGACGACTCCGACTGGGCGCTGCCCGCCATCTTTTTTTCAGCCGCAGTAGAACCTCAGCAGGTAACGCGCGATTCTGATCCGGCCGCAGAGGCTATCAATCACCTGATGGCTACGGCGACATTGGACATCGGCCCGGTGTTCTGCGCGAGGGAACACTTCTTGCAGGCATTCTGGGCCATGCTCGGCGACCGGGCAGGCGAATCGGGCCGGACTGGCTGGGAGCCACAACGGGGAAACCATCCATCAGTCCTCGTCGCGCTAGCAGACTCCGGTCAGGCCGGGGTGGGTAAAACGAGACTGCTTCAACAGATGGCCAAGGAGGCCCTGCAGAACGGCCACCTGCCGCTCATGATCGGCATGGACAAAGGACCGTGCAATGTGGGAGAACTCGCCAAAGCGATGGGCGAGGCCATGGAATCTCTCGCCTTTACCGTGCTCGGCGTAGGTGAGGATTTTGGCAGCGGCCTGAGAGCACTATTTAGCAATGATCCCCCGCCGTCCAGCCAAGCAGTGGCTTATCTAGCCGATGCGCTAGCGCGCGACTCGGATGAACTTCGCGCCGAGGCCATCCGGGAGTATGGTTCGCTTTTCTCAGAAGCAAGCCGGGTCGTGGTCTTGATCGATAACCTCGATCTCGAGAGCGAGCCGCTACTCGAAGCGCTCTTCGCTGAATTTCGAGGAGTCGGGAGAGGGCTCATTGATTATGGATTCGGGGTCTCGAAGGAAAATCCAGTTCCCGTAGCGCTTGTCGTCCTGACCGATGGAAGGAAAGGAATTCGCAAACAGCTTGACGGAGGCGACATAAAGCGTGATTGGTTGGTCACGAAGAAGCTCCTGCCCTTTGATGAACGCGGCGAGGACATGCTCGCATACGAACGTGTCCTGCTGAATCCATTTAAGAGCGGTAGCGGAATCATGCAAACACCATGGGTATTCAACCGCGATCTGCAGCCCGACGAATGGTTGAGAAATGTAAATCTTACCAGGACGATACTCAAAGGACTGCCAACGTCCCTTACCAATGCAGACGTATTCGATACGTATCTGCAGGCTGCCGTGCGTTTTGAGATGCTGAAGCGCGCCGACGAAGACATTCGGTCGGAGTTGGTGCAGTGACCCTTCAGGAAGCAGAACTTGGCAACGAGGCGGCCCTCGTACGATATTTCGAGGATGCAATTTCGGCAAGGCGACAGGCGACTGTCCAGGAACTCGGCCTCAGTGCGCTAGCCTGGCTCGCGCTGCCGCCGATCTGGACCGATGAGCTGGCGAATCGGGCCGGGTTTCCGGACGATCGCCTTGATCGACAGGCCTTTCTCGCGAGATGCGAGCAACTTGGCTGGTGTGTTCGCAGGCCTGTTCCCATGGCAAGCCGACGGGAAGACGCGGCCGAAATACTGACGAGCCTTGTTGGGATGCTTTCTGCGGCCGCCACGGACACCCGTGCCTGGGAGAACGTAATTAAGGCGGCGGCTGAAGCCATCAGCCAGGTCGACGCATCCGCGCTGCGACGTTCGCTGCTGAACCGACTCATCGAACTGGCCGGCGCCGACACGGTACGCGCGTACGTGCCCGGCGCCGAATCCGGATCGCCTTCGCTGAAGCCGGTCGACCCGTCCGAGCAGCTGATCAGCCGGCATGCCTGGGCCGAGCTGCAGGAATTCCTCGCGGCGGCAAGGCCGGCGCAGTTGCAACGGATAGTGCTGCGGCACCTCGACGAGTTGCCTGACACGGTGTTGGAATCCTCTATCCGGCTGATCGCCTCTCACGGAGCGCCACGCGTGGCATCCGGCATCCTCCGCGATATCCTCACGCGCCTGTCACGCGAATCCGCCCGTTCCCTCGTGCTCTACATCCGCCGTTTTGTCGACCGCGACCGGCGAGGTCCCGAGGCGTCGTTCGCGAATCTGGCAGTCGCCGCCGGCTACGCAGACGACGGCGTAATGGCTCTCGACCTCTGCGACCGGCTTCTCGATGACAGACTCCGGGCGCAGGCCCTCGGCATGCTGGCCGGGGTCGTGGCGCGCGATCCGAAGAGTCGGCTGATTCCCGATATCGTCAATCGGATCGCCAGGACCATCGTCGACGGCCAGGGTGTGGACCTCACGGGCGGGGCCGACGCCGTGGCCCAGTTGGCCGAGGCTAATGCCGTCGATCTCGCGACGCCCATCATCGTCGTCATCATGAAACGACTCCACCCCGATCGCCTGACCGCGCCCGATATCGAATCGCTGGTCAAGCTTGCGGCCTCCATCCGGTTGGGGGGTCACGCCATCTCGCGCCACGCGAATGCTCTCGTCGAGGCGGCGGTCGACGCCGCCGACAAGAGGCTCACGGAGCCGACCGCCAGGGCGGCTGGCTTGACCCGCGTTCTTCCCGTG
>DATCGA010000101.1:0-2403 GCA_036509215.1 Trebonia sp. | reverse complement strand
CGGTACCCGCTGAGCCCGGCCCAGCTGGCCGACGCGCACGCCATGTTCACCGAGCAGTTCGGCCTGGCCCTGGTCGGCGGCTGCTGCGGCACCACGCCCGAGCACCTGGCCGCCGTGGTGGAGCGGCTGCAGGGGCGCCCGGTGGCGCCGCGCAAGCCCAGGCCCGAGCCGGGGGTGGCCTCGCTCTACCAGCACGTGGCGTTCCGGCAGGACACGTCGTTCCTGGCCATCGGGGAGCGGACCAACGCCAACGGCTCGAAGGCGTTCCGGGAAGCCCTCGTCGCAGGCCGCTACGACGACTGCGTGGAGATCGCCCGGGCACAGACCCGGGACGGCGCGCACCTGCTCGACCTGTGCATCGACTATGTCGGCCGGGACGGCCCCGCCGACATGACCGAGGTCGCCGGCCGGCTGGCCACGGCCGCCACGCTGCCGCTGGTGATCGACTCCACCGAGCCCGGCGTGATCCAGACCGGACTGGAACTGCTGGCCGGCCGCGCCGTGGTCAACTCGGTCAACTACGAGGACGGCGACGGCCCGGACTCGCGGCTGGCGAAGGTCATGCCGCTGGTCGCAGAGCATGGCGCCGCGGTGATCGCGCTGACCATCGATGAGCAGGGCCAGGCCCGCACCGCCGACTGGAAGCTCGCCGTGGCCACCCGGCTGATCGAGGACCTGACCGGGAACTGGGGCATGCGCCTCTCCGACATCATCGTGGACTGCCTCACGTTCCCCATCGCCACCGGCCAGGAGGAGACCCGGCGCGACGCGATCGAGACGATCGAGGCCATCCGCCAGCTCAAGCAGCGCTACCCGGAGGTCCAGACCACGCTGGGCGTGTCCAACGTCTCGTTCGGCCTGAATCCCGCAGCCCGGGCCGTGCTCAACTCGGTGTTCCTCGACGAGTGCATCCGGGCGGGGCTGGACTCCGCGATCGTGCACGCCTCGAGGATCATGCCGATCGCCCGGATCCCTGATGAGCAGCTGCAGGTCGCGCTGGACCTGGTCTACGATCGCCGCCGGGAAGGCTACGACCCGCTGTCCCGGCTGCTCGAGCTGTTCGAGGGGGTGGACGCGGCTGCGGTCAAGGCCAGCCGGGCCGCGGAACTCGCCGGGCTGCCGCTGTGGGAGCGCCTCAAGCGGCGGATCATCGACGGGGAGCGTAACGGCCTCGAGGCCGACCTGGACGAGGGGCTGGCTCAGCGGCCGGCGCTGGAGATTGTCAACGACGTCCTGCTGGACGGGATGAAGACGGTCGGCGAGCTATTTGGCACCGGGCAGATGCAGCTGCCCTTCGTGCTCCAGTCGGCCGAGATCATGAAGCTCGCCGTCGGCTACCTCGAGCCGCACATGGAGCGATCCGGCGAGGCGGGCAAGGGCCGCATCGTGCTGGCCACGGTCAAGGGCGATGTGCACGACATCGGGAAGAACCTGGTCGACATCATCCTGACCAACAACGGCTACGACGTGGTCAACATCGGCATCAAGCAGCCGGTATCGGCCATCGTGGACGCGGCGACCGAGCACGGCGCGGATGTCGTGGGCATGTCCGGCCTGCTGGTCAAGTCCACCGTCGTGATGCGGGACAACCTGTCCGAGCTGAACTCCCGGGCCCTCGCGGGCCGGTGGCCGGTGCTGCTCGGCGGGGCCGCGCTCACCCGGGCCTACGTAGAACAGGACCTGGCCTCCTTGTTCGACGGCGAGGTGCGGTACGCCCGCGACGCCTTCGAGGGGCTCCGCCTCATGGATGCCTTCATGGCCGTCAAGCGGGGCGAGGCCGGCGCCGAGCTGCCGCCCATGCGCGAGCGCCGGGTCGCCACCGGCGCGCGGCTCCAGGTCACCGAGCCGGATGCGATGCCCGCCCGGTCGGACGTAGCCACCGACACCCCGGTGCCCGCCCCGCCGTTCTTCGGCGACCGGATCGTCAGGGGCGTCCCGCTGGCCGAGTACGCGGCGTTCCTCGACGAGCGGGCCACGTTCATGGGCCAGTGGGGCCTGAAGCCCGGCCGCGGCCCGGACGGCCCGTCCTACGCGGAACTCGTCGAGACGGAAGGGCGGCCGCGGCTGCGGATGCTGCTGGACCGGGTGCAGAGCGAGGGGCTGCTCCAGGCCGGGGTGGTCTACGGCTACTTCCGGGCGGTCAGCGACGGCAACGACCTGATTGTCCTAGACGGCGACGGGGCTGAGCGGGAACGGTTCACGTTCCCGCGGCAGCGCCACGACCGGCACCTGTGCCTGGCCGACTTCTTCCGCCCGGCCGGCTCCGGCGACACCGACGTGGTCGGCTTCCAGCTGGTCACCGTGGGCCCGGCGATCAGCCGGGCCACCGCCGACCTGTTCGCCAAGAACGCCTACCGCGAGTACCTGGAGCTGCACGGGCTCTCCGTCCAGCTGACCGAGGCC
>DATCGA010000100.1:0-2945 GCA_036509215.1 Trebonia sp. | reverse complement strand
GCCCGGCGACCGAGGGCTCGGCCGCGGCGACCCGCGGCGCGACGGTGCCGCCGAGGCTGTGCCCGGCCACGAACACGCGGGCGGGATCGACGGCGGGATGGGCCTGGAGCAGGGCGATGGCGGCGAGGGCGTCGGGGAGGTACTCGTCGGCCACGGTGAAGGCGCGGTTCTCGCCGACCTGGTCGGGGTGGGCGTGGGTGACCTTGTCGAAGCGGAGCACGGCGACGCCTCGGCTGGCGAGGCCCCACGCGAGGTCCTTCAGCGGCTTGCTCCGGCCGATGCTGCCGTCGCGGTCTTCCGGTCCCGAGCCGCCGAGGAGCACCAGAGCCGGGAGCGGCCCGGGCGCACGCGGCAGGCTGAGCGTGCCGGGCACGGCCAGCGGCCCCGAGCCGAGGGTCACCTCGGTCTCGTCGAAGCGGCCCGGGTCGGCGTAGCCGGGCGGTTCCCACGGCGCGGCGGGCTCGGCGTCGCCGGGCGGCGCGAGCTGGATCCCGGCCAGCTGGCCGTCCCTGGTCAGGTACACCGCCAGCGTCTGCTGACCGCGCTCGAAGGCCAGCGGGACCTGCACGGTGATCATGGCGCCGTCGGCCGGGTCGCTGGCCGGGGTGCCGGCGGCGATGAGCTGACCGCGCTCGGCCAGCTCGGCCTCCCAGGCGGCCTGCAGCCCGGCCGCGGTGACCATCGGCCGCAGCCCGGGGGTGAACAGCTCGCGGATCTCGTCGAACTGCCCCGTCCGGGCCAGTTCGACCACGGCCAGCGCCCTGGCCTCCGGCGCGATCGGGGGCGCTTCCGGTTCAGTGGGGGTCACTGGCTCTCCTTCGTGGAACTCGGGGAACTCGGGTCTTCCTCGGAACGAGGGTCTTCCTTGGAACCAGGATCTTCTGGCGCGGGCAGCATGACGGTGTAGAGCATCCGGCGTCGCCGGCCGTCGCCCGGTGCGTTGGCGAGCCGGGGCGCGCTGATGGCGACGAGGTCGCGCTGGTAGTCGGCGAGTTCCGCGTCGGTCAGCCACATCGCGGCGACGCGGTAGCCGGCGCCGTCCCGGGCCGGGTCTTCCGGCTCGGCGGCGAAGTAGCGGTCGAAGTCCCCGAGCAGCCCGGCCACGTAGGCCAGGAACGCGCTGGCGTGCTCCTCCAGGCTCATGGCGGCGACCTCGCCCGGCTGGATCTGGGCGGCGTACAGCCGGAGCATGTAGGTGCGCTCGGTGATGCCGCGGACCCGCCGCTCGGCCACCACGTGCAGCACCCCGGCCTCGGCCAGGCGGCCCACGTGCCGGTAGACGCTGGCGGCGGGCACGTCGGGAAGTTCGGCCGCGAGCTGGCGGGTAGTAAGAGCCCGGTCGCCGAGGAACGCCTTCACGATGCGCAGCCGCACCGGGTGCAGGAGCAGGTCAGCGCTGGCCATCCCCCAAGCCTAGCTCAGTTAATCCATTAATGCTAACGTTCTTAGTTATGGATCATTAGAGGACTCAAGGAGGATGACGGACATGGCTGAGCTGCGAATCGACGGCGGCGAGCTGGTGCTGCACCTGTCCGGCGCGGAAAAGCTCGAGAGCGTCCACGGCGACCTGCGGGCGCCGCTGTCGGCCGTGCGCGGGGTCGAGGTTCTCGACGACGCCCACGCCCCGGCAGGCGTCAGGGCCGGGGTGAAGATCGGCACCCGGCTGCCCGGCGTCATCGAGGTCGGCACGATCCGAGGGCTCCACAAGCGGCTCTTCGCCGCGGTCCATCACAACACGCCGCGCGGGCTGCGCGTCCGGCTCGAGGGGACCGAGTACGACGAGTGGATCGTCGGCTGCGCCGACCCCGAGACGGTCGCGGCTGGGCTCGGACTGCCGGCCAGCGCATGAAAAGGCCGGCCAGCCCCTGACTCGGCGACCTAGTCGGTGGCGTCGAGCAGGCTCTGGTCCTCGGGGGAGAGGCGGAGCGCGGCCGCGGCGATGTTCTCCTCGAGGTGGGCGACGTTGCCTGTGCCGGGGATGGCGAGGACGTTCGGGGACTGGTGGAGGGTCCAGGCCAGCCGGATCTGGGCCGGCGTGGCATCATGGCGGCGGGCCACCTCGAGCAGCGGCCCGGGTTCGGGCGGCCGCCGCCCGCTCTGCCGGGACGGGCCCGCGATCGCGAAGAACGGCACGAACGCGATGCCCCGCTCGGCGCAGGCGCGCAGCACCGGGTCATGCTCGCGCAGGTCGAAGCCGTACCGGTTCTGCACGCAGACGACGGGCGCGATCAGCAGGGCCTCGGTCAGCTGCTCGACGGTGACGTCGGAGACGCCCAGGTGGCGGATCAGCCCGGCCTGGCGAAGCTCGGCCAGCGCGCCGAAGTGCTCGGCGATCGACTCCAGGTCCGCCGGGCGGCGCAGGTTCACCACGTCCAGCTGGTCGCGGCCGAGCTGCCGCAGGTTCTCCTCGACCTGGCCGCGCAGCTGGTCGGAGCGGGCGGAGTGCCATTCGCCCCAGCTGTCCCGGCCTGGGCCGACCTTGGTGGTGATCACCAGGTCGGCCGGGTACGGTCCGAGGGCGGTGTTGATCAGCTCGTTGGCCGAGCGGAGGGCCGAGAAGTAGAACGCGGCCGTGTCGATGTGGTTGACGCCGAGCTCGACCGCGCGGCGCAGCACCGCGATCGACCGGCCCCGGTCGCTGGGCGAGCCCTTCGCGAACGGCAGGCTGCCGGTCAGCCGCATCGCGCCGAAACCGAGCCGGCCGACGGTCAGGTCGCCCAGCTGCCAGGTGCCCGCGGCCGCGGCGGGGGTCGATGAGTCCACGCCCGTCAGGGTAGACCGATGCCGCGGCGCGCCGACGGACTGGGGGAACACCGGGTCCGTTCGATAAAAGGCTCTTGATTCACTGCTGTTCCCCGGTTCCCAGCCGCCGCCGCACCTCGTCCCAGTCCAGCGGCAGATCTCCGCCGGTGATCGGGAAGAACTCGAAGTGGCTCCCCCCCCCC
>DATCGA010000099.1:0-25732 GCA_036509215.1 Trebonia sp. | reverse complement strand
CCACCCCGCGACCGCGACCGCCACCGCGACCGCGACCGCGACCGCCACCGCCACCGCCCCAGCGCGAGCAGCGTAAATGTGAAATGGTTCACGTTTGCGTAACAAATTGGCAGTTGACGTGAAACGTATCGGCCTTGTCCTATAGGCATGGCCTTCCTTGTCGACGCATCGAACGCCGCCGCAGGCGAATCCGCGGCGGCGCCCCACCCGCTCTCCCCGCTGACCGGCGCCGAGATCGAGGCCGCCTCCGCCGCCGTCAAGGCAGCCCAGAACCTGAACGCGGAGACGGCCCGGTTCGTCTACATCTCCCTCTACGAGCCCGCCAAGCACGACGTCATCGCGTTCGACAACGGTACTCGCACGCAGGCCCCTGACCGCCTGGCCAAGGTCGTGCTGCGCGAACGCGCGGAGCGCGCGACCTACGAAGGCATCGTCCGTCTGACCGAGACCGACGGCGAGACCGACGGCGAGACCGACGCCGAGGTCGTCGACTTCAGGCGCGTCCCCGGGGTGCAGCCGAGCGTGATGCTCGAGGAGTTCCTCGCCGCCGAGGACATCGTCCGCCGGGACCCGCGCTGGCAGCAGGCCATGCGCAAGCGCGGCATCACCGACTTCGACCTGTGCATGATCGACCCGTGGTCGACGCCGAACGTCGAGCCCGGCGTCGGCCCCACCGACGGCCGCTTCGTCTCCCCGCTGACCTGGGTCAGAGCGTCCAAGGACGACAACGGCTACGCCCACCCGGTCGAGAACGTGTTCACCCGGGTCGACCTGGACACGCTCACCGTGGTCAAGGTCGAGGACCACGGCGTCATCCCAATCCCAAGGCAAACCGCTAACTACGCACCCGACAAAATCACCGACCCGAACAACGTCCCCTATTTCCCCGACGGCCCCAGAACCGACGTCAAGCCGTTCGACATCGTCCAGCACGAGGGCCCCAGCTTCACCGTCAAGGACAACCACCTCGAATGGCAGAAGTGGGACCTCCGGATCGGCTTCACCCCGCGCGAGGGCCTGGTCCTGCACCAGATCAACTACGCCGGCCGTTCCATCGTCTACCGCGCGAGCCTCAGCGAGATGTTCGTCCCCTACGGCGACCCGAGCCTGACCCACTACCGCAAGCTGGTCCTCGACGAGGGGGAGTACGGCATCGGCCTGCTCACCAACTCCCTCGAACTCGGCTGCGACTGCCTCGGCGAGATCGTCTACCTCGACGGCGTCGTCAACGACAACGACGGCCACTCGATCAGCATGAAGAACGCCATCTGCCTGCACGAAGAGGACCACGGCATCGCCTGGAAACATACCGACTTCCGCACCGGCTACGCCGAAGTCCGCCGCATGCGCCGCATGGTGATCAGCAGCATCGTCACCGTCGGCAACTACGAGTACGGCTACTACTGGTACCTCTACCAGGACGGCTCCATCGAGTACGAGATCAAGCTCTCCGGCGTCATCTCCGACGGCGCGATCGAAGCGGGCGTCAAGCCCGAGTACGGCACGATCGTTGCCCCCGGCGTCTACGGTCCGCACCACCAGCACTTCTTCAACGTCCGGCTGGACATGGCGGTCGACGGCACCGCCAACCGCGTCTACGAGGTCACCCCGACTGCGCTCCCAGAAGGCCCGGACAACCCCGTCGGCAACGCCTGGCGCGCCGAGGAGGTCCTCATCGAAGACGAGACGATGGCCCGCCGGGAGGCCGAACCGCTGGCCGGCCGCTACTGGAAGGTCGTCAACGAGAACGTCAAGAACGGGCTCGGCCAGCCGGTCGCCTACAAGCTCGTCCCCGAGCACACCATCAAGTCGTTCGCCCACCCCGGCTCCGCCGTCGCCCGACGGGCCGGCTTCACCGCCAGCCCGCTCTGGGTCACCGCCTACGACCGGGACGAGGTCTTCGCCACCGGCGACTACCCGAACCAGGCCGAGGGCGGCGACGGCCTGCCCGCCTTCGTCGAGGCGGGCCGGAACCTCACCGACACCGACGTGGTGCTCTGGTTCACCTTCGGCGCCAACCACGTCGTCCGCCCGGAGGACTGGCCGGTCATGCCGGTCCACCCGATCGGCTTCCGACTGCTCCCGGCCGGCTTCTTCGTCGGCAACCCGTCGCTCGACAACCCCCAGCCCGGCGGCGATCACTGCCACCGGCACTGACAAGTCAAAGGCCAAAATTCAAGAGCATAGTTAGAGGAACGGACGTATGGCGACTGCCTCCAAAGAAATGACCGTCGACAGCGGTATCACCCTGCAGAAGCGAGTTCTCTCCACCCCCGAGGTGCTCGCCCAGTCGGTGGCCAACATGGCCCCGAGCGCGGCGATGGCGCTGCTCCCGTTTCTCGTCTTCCTCTCGGCAGGCAACGGCACCTGGCTGTCGTTCGGCATCAGCATGGTCGTGCTGCTGATCGTCGCGTACTGCGCCGCCCAGTTCGCCACCCGGATCAACTCGGCCGGGTCGTTCTACGTCTGGGTGACCAGGGCGCTCGGCCCCGGCGCGGGCAGCGCCGCCGGCTGGGGCCTGATCCTCGGCTACGTGTTCACCGGGATCGCCTGCGTGATCGGATTCGAGATCTACGGCAACAACTTCCTGTCCGGGTTCGGCCTCTCGTCGCCGTCCAACCACGTGGTCAAGGCCATCCTCTACGTCGTCGGCGGGGCTGTCCCTGCGCTGATGGCGGTGTCCGACATCAAGTTCTCGCAGCGGCTCGCGTTCATCCTCGAGTCGATCTCGGTGACGATCATCCTGGTCCTGTGCATCGCCGTCTACGTCCACAACGGCGGGGTCTTCGACGCCCACCAGTTGCAGCTCAAGGGGGCCAGCGGCAGCGGCATCGTCGTCGGCATGGTGCTGGCGATCTTCGCCTTCGTCGGCTTCGAGTCGGCCGGCGCGCTCGGCCAGGAGGCGAAGAACCCGGCCCGCTCGGTGCCCCGGGCCATCATGTGGAGCTGCGCCATCATCGGGGTGTTCTACCTGATCGTGGCGTACACGCAGGTCTACGGGTTCGGCGACGCCGCGTTCGGCAACTCGACGGCGCCGCTGACGCAGCTCGCGTCGCGGGTCGACCTCGGCTGGCTCGGCCACTTCATCGCGATCGGCGTTACCTGCTCGATGTTCGCCTGCTCGCTGGCCTGCCTGACGGCTGGCTCGCGGATGCTGCTCTCGCTGGGCCACGACGGCCTGCTGCCCAAGGTGTTCACCCGCACCACCAAGCGCACCCGCGCGCCGGGGGTCGCCATCTGGTCGGTGGCCATCCCGATGACCGTCGTCCCGGTCGCCTACATCCTCGCGGGCTCCACCGACACCACGCTCACCGGCGAGGAAGGCACGATCGCGACCTACGGCTTCATGCTCGCCTACGGCCTCGTCTGCCTGGCGATGCCGATCTACCTGCGCAAGATCGGCGAGAACAAGCCGCTGGCGTGGGTGCTCGGCATCCTCGGCGCGGTGACGATGGTGTTCGTCTTCTACGTGAACTGGATACCGACGGTCATCCCGAACCACATCTTCACCGCGCTGACCTGGCCGTGGTGGACGTTCCCGTACGTCTTCCTCGCCTGGACCGCGCTCGGCCTGATCGCGTACCTCTACGTCAAGATGCGCAAGCCCGAGGTCGTCGCGGCCGCCGGCACCTGGGGCGACGCCAGCGACCCCAATGCCGCCGCCGAAGAGGAAGCCGCCCTCGGCCACGCGGGCGCGTAGGCCAAGATCAAATAGATCCATGGCGTTACCGGTGTCCTGACCCCGGTAACGCCATGGATCTACCGTGAAGCGGGGCGGACGGCTAGCCCGGCCAGGAAACGGGTGATGTCGCGGCGGCTGGTGAGGCGCACGAACGTCAGGTGGGCGTTAGCCGGATCGGCCGCCGCCGCCCCGTACCGATCGCGGTACTTGGCATGGTTGTGCCACGCCCAGGAAATCACGGACTCCTCCGGCGCCCAGGTCAGGAAGTTCCGCAGCGGCTCCCGGTTGCCGTTCCACAGCTCCTGCCGGGTGACCGCCCGGCGCAGTGTCCGCCAGACGACCTGCCGCATCACCGTCCGCCTGGGCAGGTCGAGCCACACGACCGTATCCGCGCGCGCCCACACCAGCGGCCGCACGACGGAGTAGTTGCCGTCCATCACCCAGCCGTCCCCGGCCGCGGCGGCCGCGACGGCATCGCGAAACCCGTCTTCGGCCAGCGGCACCCAGCCCGGCTGGTGGAAGACCCCGTCCAGCTCGACATGCGGCACGCCGAGGAGAAGGGCCAGCGATTTGGCCAGCGTCGACTTACCCGAGCCCGAATTCCCGACTACCGAAACGCGTCGCACGATCGCGCAACTTAGCACGGAAGCCGGATCACTCATCGCCGATATCGGCCAGCACCTCGCGTAGTTCGACGATCAGCGGATCGTGGCGGGGCAGGATGCGCTCCAGGCGGTCGACGGTGTCGCGCAGTAGCGCGCGAGCGTCGCCGTACCGCCCGAGCTGGCGGTAGACAAGGGCCAGCTCCGCACGGTTGCGCAGCGTGTCAGGATGCCGGGGACCAAGCACCAGCTCGAAGCCGGCCTGGGCCTGCTCGTACGCCCGCTCGGCCGCCACCGCCTTACCCGTCCGCAGATAGGCCGCGCCGAGGCTGTAGCGCGCCCGGGTGGTGTCCAGGTGATCAGGCCCGAGAGCTCGCTCCCGGTCGGTCAGCACCCGCCGATAGGCCGCTACCGCCTCTTTCGAAAGGCCCCTGGCCAGGTACGAATCGGCCAGGGAGTGGCGCGTGGTCATCGTCTCCGGGTGCTGGGATCCCTGGATGCGCTCCCGGTCGGCCAGCGTGCGCCGGTACAGCGAGATGGCGTCGGAGTGCCGCCCGGCGGCCTGGTAGGCGGCGGCGAGCTCGTCCCGCGGGCCGAGCGCATCGGCGTGCTCGGGCCCGCGGTCCCGCTCGGCATCCGACAGCATCTGCTCGAGGACGGAGACCGCCCGGTCAGCCTGGCGCGCCGCCACCAGGGCGTGGCAGAAACGCAGCCGCGTTCTGATCAGATCGGGGTGACCGGCCCCGAGCTGCACGGTCTGGGTATCAAGGATCCGGCGGAACCAGCTCACGGCGTCGTCCGCGCGGCCGGCCGCCAGGCAGGCCTCGGCCAGCCGCTGCTCGGCCAGTATCGTCTGCGGGTGCCCCGCGCCGAGCAGTCGGTCGGCGGTCGTCGCCAGGTCACGCCAGTGCTCCGCGGCCGGCCCGGTCAGGCGAGCGTGATCCAGGCTGTCGCCGGCCTGTGTCAGCACCGGATGGCAGCCATCGGCCCACAGCCGGCCTCCCGCCGCCTGCTGGAGGGCCGCGGTGCAGGACCGCAGACCGGACGCGGGCCAGCCGAGCGGTTCCGGTGCAGGCCAGGCCTGCAGCAGCGCGTCCGCAGCGACCTGGGCCGCCGCATCAAGCACGGCTTCCGGTATCGCGTCGCGCAACGCCGCCTGCAGCACCGGGCTCATCCGCACCGTCGGCGGGGCCGACGCCCGCTCGACCGTCAGCAAGCCGACGCGCTCGAGCGCCGCCAGCGCGGCCAGGGCCGGCTCGGCGTCCTCGGCCGCCTCGCCGCCAGTGAAGCCAGTGATGTAGCGGACGGCGGCCGGGGCGGTCAGGACGGTCGCCGGAATGCCGTGCCCGTCAAGCAGCGCGGCCAGGGCCAGCAACGAGCGGACCGATCCGCCGGGGGCGAACGCAGTGGCGTTCTCGAGCGAGAGCGGCCAGGTGACCGCGCTGGCCAGCGGCAGCGCGCCCGCTGAATTGGCCAGGTGCTCACGCCAGCGGACGAAATAGTCCTGGTAGCTCTGGCATGACATCGCGGAGCCGGCGATCACCGCGCTCGCCTGAGCCAGCGCGGTCGGCTCCACGCCCATCGCGTTGACCAGGTCGATCGCGCCGAGTCGCTGGCCCCGGTTGGCTGACAGCCGCTCCGTCAGGTAGCTGAGGGCCTCGCGCGAGTTGAACGGCCCGATCGGCATGACCCGCATGCCGCGGGGCACGGCCGCGGCCTCGGCGCAGGTCACCAGGGTCCGGCCGGCCGGGCCGGCCGGGCACAGGCCGTCCAGGTCCGCCTCATCGGTCAGGTCGTCCAGGACGATCAGCCATGAATGGCTGGTCTCCGCCAGCCAGCTCAGGAACTGGGCGGCCACCGACTCGCAACTGGTCGCCTGGCCCCGGCCGGTCACCAGGGCCGTTGCCGCCGCGTAGCCGGACAGCACCGAGGCCCGGCTACTGGCGTCGATCCAGACCAGCAGGTCCAGCTCGCGCGAGCGCCATAGCGACTCGGCCAGGGCAGCCGCGATCTGGGTCTTGCCCGATGATCTCAGCCAGTCCCGCGCGGTGGAGCCGGCCGTCTGCCCCGGGTCCGCTGCCCGGTGGCTGACCAGCGCGGCCATGGTGCCGGGGGGCAGAGCGGCCGCTAGGTCGGGAGCCGTCTCGAGCCGGTCGATGTAACCGTCGGCTATGGCCGGGACGGTCCCCGATCGGACCGGCCAGGACGGCGACCGGACGGGCTCCGCGCCCGCCGCGCCGCCAGACGGGGCTGCGTGGCTCATGGTCCGCCCCCCGCTCAGAGTTCCATTTCCGGGATTCGCACCGGGGTGGCCCGGGAGAGGGTCTGCCGGCGGAAGAAAGCGGGGGCGGTGACGCGCATGTAGACGAAGCTGACTAGTCCGGCCAGCGCGGCCAGCGCGGCGATCACGAAGATCCCGCCGATCTGCCACCGCAGGCCGGGCACCGTCCAGCTCGTGTAGCTGTTGGACGCCACCCAGTCGCTCTGCAGGCTGTAGGCGCCGGCCGTGAACATGATCAGACCGCCAAGCAGCGGCAGGATGCCGCGCATCCACAGGTTACGGGCGCTGCTGCGCAGCGTGGACCGGTAGTACCAGGTGCAGGAGAAGGCGGTGAGCCCGTAGTAGAAGGCGATGTAGAGCCCGATCGCGGTCACGCCGTCGGCGATCGGGTTGCCGCCGGAGATGAAGTTCAGCGGGATGTACAGCGCGACGGAGACGACCCCGACCACGATCGTCGACACCGTCGGGGTCAGGTAGCGGGGATTGATCTTGGCGAACTGCTGGGGCAGCGCCCGGTAGGCGGCCATGGAGAGCGTGGTCCTGGCAGCGGGCAGGATCGTCGTCTGGGTGGACGCGGCAGCCGAGCTGAGCACCATCAGGATCAGCAGCCGGGAAAGGACCGTGCCGAATCCCGAGGTTCCGAAGATCGCGCTGCCGGTCACCGACAGCACGTCGAACTGGTGGGCCGGGTTGGTCAGCCCGACCCCGTTGCCGCCGACCCCGGCGAACGACATCACCGCGATGATCACGATCGCGTAGGTGATCAGCAGCAGCACGGTCGAGATGATGCCGGCCCGGCCGGGCGTCCTGGCCTTGTCCGCCGTCTCCTCGTTGACCGATAGGGCGGTGTCCCAGCCCCAGTAGATGAACAGCATCAAGATGATGCCGGTCACGAACGCCGACAGGGGCAGCTGCCCAGGCGACAGCCAGGACAGGCTCGGGTGGATTGATCCCGCCGGATGGCTAGCGTAGACCCGGACCAGTGCGGTCACCGACATCACCATCAGCATGACGACTTCGATGGTGAGCAGGATCCGCTGGAACCTGGCCGACAGCTCGATGCCGCGGTAGCAGATGTAGGTCATCGCGACGATCCACAGGATTCCTACCAGCAGCACCCAGCCGCCGGAGGCGTTGGCTCCGATCGAGCTGTTCGGTCCCTGGAACAAGAAGAACAGGTACTGGCCGGCGACCTGGGCGAGGCTGCCCATGACGAGAAGGTCGGCCGCCACGGTGGCCCAGCCGCCCGCCCAGCCGACCGACGGCCCGAACGCCCTGGTTCCCCAGATGAAGGTGGTACCGCAGTCAGGGTCGGACTTGTTCAGCTCGCTGAAGCCGATCGAGCACAGCAGCATCGGCACGAACGCCAGCACGGCGATCAGCGGTGCCTTCAGCCCGACGGCGGCCACGACGAAGAACAGCGTCGCGGCCAGGCTGTAGGCGGGCGCCGTCGACGCGACCCCGATAACAATGCTCGACGCCAGGCCGAGGGCACCGGGCTTGAGACCCTTGTCCCGCTGCTCTTCCACCGGTCGTACGCCAGGAGCGAATGTAGCCATGGTCCCCCCACGGATTGGCCTTTTCCGGAGGGAAAAATGACAACGAAATCGCCCCCCGGCCGCTAAAACTGCAGCGTAACGGAAGACCATAACGTAAACCCACATATCGGGACAACAGCTCCGCGCCCAAAAACAACCCTTGACGACCGGCCGCCCGTATGGCGTTTCCGTCGTCACCAAGCAGAAAGCTCAGTCCCCGACCTTGCTCGCGTCAGCCAAGATCCCGATCAACGCCTCGACCGCCTCGACCGCATCAGGCCCAACCGCCCGCACGGTGACTTCCTGCCCGCTGCTCGCCCCCAGCTGCATCACCGACAGCACGCTCTTCGCGTCAACCGAAGCCCCGCCGCCGACGGCCAGCTGCACCGCCGAGGAGAACCCCGCCGCCGCCACGGAAAGCGCCCCGGCCGGCCGCGCGTGCAGGTCGCCGGTCAGGGTGATCGTCGCTTCACAGTTTTCTGGCATTGCGTGCCTCCTGCGCGGCGTCGAGGACGGCCTTGAGGGTACCGCCCGCGGCGGCCATCACGGCGGCGGCGACGGCGCCCTCGACGAACGGGGCGTCGGCCACCTCAAGCGGCCCGGGAAGATCGTCGAGCTCGTCCGCCAGCAGCGTCCGCACGGTCAGCACCGAGCTGCCCAGGTCCGGCAGGATCACCACGCCGCCGCCGCTGTCAGCCCGCCGAATGGCCGACGAGACCTTGTCGATGCTGGTCCCAAGGCGCCCGTCGTCGGTCCCGCCCGCGGTGGCAATGGTGACCGTTCCCCCGCCGACCTGGCCGGCGAGTTCAGCGGTGCCCTCGGCCAGCGCGGCGCTGTGCGAAACGAGGACGATTCCTACCCGTGCAGCCATGAACTATGCCCTATCCTGAGCTTGTTCGACATTACCGAAAAGGACGTTATGATCCAGTCTGTGGAGCGGGCCGCCGCCATCCTCGCGGTGCTCGGGTCGGGGACGCCGCGGCTCGGCGTCACTGAGATTGCGGAGCGGGTCGGTCTGGCCAAGCCGACCACCCACGGGCTGCTCCGCTCGCTGGTCGCGCACGACCTGGTCGCGCAGGACCCGGCCAGCGGCAAGTACTGCCTCGGGGCAGGCGTGCTGCAGCTCGGCAACGCCTACCTCGACGGCTCCGAACTGCGCGCCCGCTCGCTGCTGTGGGCCGAGTCCCTCGCCCAGCGGACGAACGAGGCGGTGTGGGTCGCGACCCTGTCCGGGACCAGGGCGATCGTCCTGCACCACGTGTTCCGGCCGGACAACACGGTGCAGATCCTCGAGGTGGGCGCGGCCATCCCGTGGTACGCGTGCGCGCTCGGCCACGCGATCGTCGCCTACCTGCCCGCGCTCGAGTCGGCCCGGGTGATGGCCGACGAGCGGACGCCGCTGACCGGCCGGACCCGGACCACCCGGGCGGCTCTCGGCCAGGCCCTCGCCCAGGTCCGCAGGCGCGGCTACGCGATAGAGAACGAGGAAGCGACCGTGGGCGACGCCGGCATCGCGGCGCCGATCGCGGCCCGCGACGGCGTGGTCGGCTCGATCGGCCTGGTCGGGCCGGCCGAGCGGATGCTCGACCGCGCCCCCCAGGCCGAGCTGACCCGCGCCGTGGTCGAGTCGGCCCGCTCCATCTCCCGCGACCTCGGGGCCGGGCGCGGTGGCGCGGTGCTGGCGGCGCTGCGCTGATCCGCTCACAGCGCGGGCACCAGGTCCCACACCTCGGCCGCTGACGAGGCCAGCAGGGCCCGCTCGGTCAGTTGCTTGCACGACAAGAAATTCAAGTTCGATATTTTCGAACGGACCGTTGCGACTCTGGCAGCGGGCACGCTCACCGTCTTCACCCCGGCGCCGATCAGCAGCGGCAGCACCCGCGGATCGGCCGCCGCGTCCCCGCACACGGAGACCGTGATCCCGGCCTCCCGGCCGGCCTTGGCGACCCCCTTGACCAGCGCCAGAACCCGAGGGTGGGCGGCCAGCCCCGGCCCCGCGGCCGGATCGCGCCGTCCCATCTTGAGCACGTCCCCGGTCAGATCGTTGGTGCCAATCGAGAAGAAGTCCACCGCCGACGCGAACACGGCGGCATTCTTAGCGGTCGACTCGAGCTCCACCATGATCCCGAGCGGCGGCACCTCCACGTCGAGTTCCGCCGCCGTCTCCGTCAGCACCTGGCGCACCCGGCTGACCTCGCGCAGTGAGCTGACCATCGGGATCAGCACCGCCAGGCGAGCCTCCCGTCCGGCCTCAAGCATCGCCCGCAGCTGATCGCCCAACGCCGACGGATGCGTAAGCAGCGCCGCCAGCCCCGCCCCAGTCGGCAAGCTAATCTCCCCGGCCCCGCCGCTCCCAACGACTCCACCAGCCCCGCTTACCCCCTCAGCCTCGACCTCGCTCCTGCCCCAATAGGCCCCTGTGGCCAGGAACGGCGGGATCTTGTCGCCCGAGAAGTCGAGCACCCGGACGGTCGCGGTCTTGCCCGTCAGCAGCGTCAGGATGGGGCCGAGCTGGGCCTCGTGCTGCGCCAGCGTCGGCCAGTCGGTCGCCTGCACGTAGGGGAGCTCGGTCCGCAGCAGCCCCACGCCGTCCGCGCCCGCCGCCAGCCCGCGCCGGGTCTCGACCTCGGAGGCGACGTTGCAGAGGACCACGATCTGGCGCCCGTCCGACGTCCGGGCGGGCCCGTCGACCCGAGCCTCGCCGCCCGCGCTCGCCTGCGCGCCCGAGGCGCGCTTGGCGTCGGCCATCTCCTGCGCGCCGACCAGGAGCTCGCCGGCCGTGCCGTCCACGACGGCGGCCTGCCCGGCCGCCAGGCCGAGCACGTCCGGACTGGCCCCGGCGATCATCGGGATCCCGAGCCCGCGGGCGACGATCGCCGCGTGCGAGCTCCCGCCGCCAGCGACCGAGACCGCGCCCGCCAGGCCGGCCTCGGCCAGCTCGATCAGGTCGGACGGGGTGACCTCATGCCGGACCAGAATGAAGTCCTGGACTCCCGTACCTCCGGAGTCCGCGTCGAGCCCCGAGCCCGCCCCGCCTCGAGCGTCAGTCGCGAGCCCCGAGCCCGCCCCGCCTCGAGCGTCAGTCGCGAGCCCAGAGCGTGTCCCGCCTCCGGCGTCAGTGGCGACCCCCGCGTCCGCGTCCGCGCGGGGACCGGCATCGGATCCAGCCCCCGCCGCCGTAGCCGGCCCGGCCGCGGCCGCCGCCCCGCCGCCCGTCATCAGCCGGGCGATCACGGCCACGCCGACCTGCCGGATGTCGCCCGCCCGCGCCGCCAGCGCCGGGTTGTCGAGCTTCTCCATCATCGCGGCCTGGCGCTCGGCCGCCTCCCGCACCGCGGTGACGACATCCGCGCCGCCTTGCACCGCGGTGACGGCGGGGGAGGAGAGCGCCGGGTCGCCCGCGATCAGCGCCCCGATCGCGATGATCTCGGCCTCCGAGGTCCGCCCGGCCTTCCGCAGCCGTTCCGCCAGCGCCGACCGCTCGGCCGCGACCGCGGTGAACGCGGCCGCTACCTGCTCGGGCGTGGCCGCCACGGTGGCGTCGCCGACGACGCTGTCGGCGACGATCCGCAGTATGCCCGCCGCCGTCCCGGCCGACACCGGCACACCGCGAAACCGGACCGGCGACCCGGTGCCGCCGGCCGTCTCAGCTCCCATTCCGGCTCATCCCGCTCATCCCGACGCCTGCCGGGCGGCGACGTCGCGGAGCGCGTGCAGGATCAGCGCGGACGACGCCGCGCCGGGATCCTCGTGGCCGACGCTGCGCGGGCCGAGGTAGCTCGCCCGGCCCTTGCGCGCCTGCATCTCGATCGTGTCGTGCGCGCCCGCGTCGGCCGCGTCGGTCAGCGCGGCGAAGGCGGCGGGCGCGGCCGCTCCCTCGGAAACGGCCTGGCCGAACGCCGCGACGGCCGGGGCCTGCGCATCGACCATGGTCTTGTCGCCCTCGATGGCGGCGCCGAGCTTCTTGACCCCTTCCAGCGCCGCCGTCAGCGCCCCGGCCAGGTCGGGCAGCTCGACCTCGGGCTTGTCCCCGAGCGTCTTGGCCGCGCGCCGGAACCAGGTCCCGTAGAGCGGCCCCGACGCCCCGCCGACCTTGGAGATCAGCGTGGACCCGGTCAGCAGCAGGACCGAGCCGGGGGTGGGAGTGTCGGCCGCGGCCAGCGCCGTCTGCACGGCGCCGAACCCGCGGGCGAGGTTGATCCCGTGGTCGGCGTCGCCGATCGCGGAGTCAAGCTGGGTGAGGTGGTCTCGCTGGGCTTCGACGACCGCTGCGATCTCCGCGATCCACGCGCGGAAGAATTCAGCGTCCATAAGGGCTCCTCGCGGTACTTGACGACGCTGTCGGGTCTAGCGTCCCCAACGGAGCCCGGGTGTGTCCACCGGCGCGTCCCACAAGTCCGCGAGCGTATCTGTCAGGTGGCATACGGTCACCGAGAAGCCCTGCATCTCCAGGCTGGTGATGTAGTTGCCGACCAGGTTCCTGACGATTCGGCCGCCATGGCCGGTGGTGTACTTGCTGACCTCGTTGAACGCGCCGTAGAGCTCGATCAGCGGGGTGCCGCCCATGCCGTTGACCATGACCAGCAGGTCGCCGTCGACCGCGAGGTCGGCGTTGATCGCGTCCATCACGATCTCCACGATCGCGCTGGCGGGCTGCAGCGGGGCCCGGGTGCGGCCGGGCTCGCCGTGGATGCCGATGCCGAGCTCGATCTCCTGCTCGGCCAGGTCGAAGGTCGGCTTGCCCGCGGCCGGGACCGTGCACGAGGTGAGCGCGACCCCGAACGACCGGCTGCGCTCGTTGACCTCGGCCGCCACGGCGGCCACCTGAGCCAGCGGAGCGCCGCGCTCGGCCAGCGCCCCGGCGATCTTCTCGACGAAGACCGTCGCGCCGACGCCGCGGCGGCCCGCCGTGTAGAGCGAGTCCTGCACGGCGACGTCGTCGTTGACCACGACGGAGGTGACCTCGATGCCCTCGTCGTCGGCCAGCTCGGCCGCCATCTGGAAGTTGAGCACGTCGCCGGTGTAGTTCTTGACGATGTGCAGCACCCCGGCGCCGCCGTTGACGCCCTTGGTGGCGACCAGCATCTGGTCGGGCACCGGCGAGGTGAAGACCTCGCCCGCGCAGGCCGCGTCGAGCATGCCGTAGCCGACGAAGCCGCCGTGCAGCGGCTCGTGACCGGACCCGCCGCCCGATACCAGGCCGACCTTCCCGGCCGTCGGGCCGGCGGCCCGCAGAATGACCTTGTTCTCGATGTCGACAGCGAGTGACGAGTGCGCGGCGGCGATCCCCGCGAGCGCGTCGGTCACCACGGTGTCCGGACTGTTGATGAGCTTCTTCATTGACGCTCCACAGGTCGCGCAGTCATCAGAATGATGTTCGGTATTACAGAACGACGTTTTGCGAAAAACATAGAACTATGCCGTTCACCGCGTCAAGGGTCTGTCTGTTTCGTTCCGATTTTGCCAAAACTTTACTCACTCGGCCCATTGCCGATGATCGATTCAAGTCGTACTTTGGCCGAGACAGCAGGTTCCGCCCGTAACGATGCGTGGCGGGGGCAGGAGGACATCATGGCTGATGACATCACTCCGCTGCGAGGTGAGGGTCGCACCGTCGGCCGCATCACCGGGCTGTGGGGCGAACTCATGGCGGAATTCCTTGGAGTGTTCGTGCTGATCGCGTTCGGCGACGGGGTCGTGGCCGTGGCCGTGGCCGGACTGCCCGGCTCCGGCCGGACCTCGGGTCCCACCACGATCTTCGACGCGTCGGGCGACTGGCTGCTGATCACCTGGGGCTGGGCCTTTGCCGTCGCCTTCGGCATCTGGGTGGCGGGCGGCGTGAGCGGGGCCCATCTGAACCCGGCGGTGACCCTGGCCTTCGCCGTCCGGCGCAGGTTCGCCTGGGCCAAGGTCGCGCCGTACTGGGCCGCCCAGATCATCGGGGCCTTCGTCGGCGCCGCCCTGGTCTACCTCGTGTACAACCAAGCGATCAACGCCTTCAACCTCGCGGCCCACACGCCGAAGAGCAGCGGGCAGGCCCTCGCGACATACTCGATCTTCGCCACGTTCCCGGCCGGGTACTTCCACGGCGGATACGGCGGGCCACTGATCGACCAGGTCGTCGGCACCGCGTTCCTGGTGATGCTGGTCGTCGCGGTCATCGACGCGCGGAACACGGCCGTCGGGTCCAACATGACACCGCTGATAATCGGCTTCATCGTCGCGGCGATCGGCATGTCCTACGGCCCGAACGCGGGCTACGCCATCAACCCGGCGCGTGACTTCGGTCCCCGTCTGTTCGCGTACGTCGCAGGCTGGGGGCACGTGGCCTTGCCTGGCACATATCACGCGATCGGAGGCCCGAACTTCACCGGCTACTTCTGGATACCGATAGTCGGGCCCCTCGTCGGGGGCATAATCGGCGTGCTCATCTACGACTTCTTCATCGGGGACATCCTGCACGGACGGCTCAAGATGGTCGAGGACGTCAAGGGCCCGATCCCGGAAACCGAGTCGGTCACGGCGATGACAGACTCTTCCGCCGCCGAGGTTCCGGAAGCCCGGCTCCCGCGGTCGTCGGAGACCAGTATTACGGAGACCGACGTGCAGACACCCAGAGATCCGCGGGCCGGCGCATAAGCGAGGAGGACAGCCATGCCAGATTTCGTAGGTGCCGTCGACCAGGGCACCACAAGCACACGGTTTATGATCTTCGACCACTCGGGTAACGAGGTCGGCAAGCACCAGCTGGAGCATGAGCAGATCCTGCCGCAGGCCGGCTGGGTCGAGCACAACCCGGTGGAGATCTGGGAGCGGACCGTCGCGGTCATCCAGACCGCGCTGCACGCCGCCAACCTGACCGGCAAGGACCTGGCCGCGCTCGGCATCACCAACCAGCGCGAGACCACGGTCGTCTGGAACCGCAGGACCGGGCGTCCCTACTACAACGCGATCGTGTGGCAGGACACCAGGACCGACCGGATCGCCAGCGCGCTCGACCGCGACGACCGCGGCAAGGTCATCCGGCGCAAGGCCGGCCTCCCGCCCGCGACCTACTTCTCCGGCGGCAAGATCCAGTGGATCCTGGAGAACGTGGACGGGGTCCGGGCCGCGGCCGAGGCGGGCGACGCCGCCTTCGGCAACACCGACTCGTGGGTGATCTGGAACCTGACCGGCGGCATCCACGGCGGCCAGCACGTCACCGACCCGACCAACGCCAGCAGAACCATGCTGATGAACCTGGAGACGCTGGACTGGGACGACGAGCTGCTCGGCTTCTTCAACATCCCGAAGGCGATGCTGCCGAAGATCATGCCGTCCTCCGCCCCCGGCGGCTACGGCGAGGTCAACGGCCTGGCCGCGGTCAGCGGGGTGCCGCTCACCGGCGACCTCGGCGACCAGCAGGCGGCCACGGTCGGCCAGGTCTGCTTCTCGCCCGGCGAGGCCAAGAACACCTACGGCACCGGCAACTTCATGCTCCTGAACACCGGCGAGGAGCTCGTCCGGAGCAAGAACGGGCTGCTCACGACCGTGTGCTACCAGTTCGGCACGAACAAGCCGATCTACGCCCTCGAGGGCTCGATCGCGGTGACCGGCTCGGCCGTGCAGTGGCTGCGCGACCAGCTCGGCATCATCTCCGGCGCGTCCGAGATCGAGACCCTGGCCCGCCAGGTCAACGACAACGGCGGGGTCTACTTCGTGCCCGCGTTCTCCGGCCTGTTCGCGCCGTACTGGCGCAGCGACGCCCGGGGCGCGATCGTCGGCCTGTCCCGCTTCAACACCAACGCCCACCTGGCCCGCGCCACCCTGGAAGCGATCTGCTACCAGAGCCGCGACGTCGCCGAGGCAATGGAGCAGGACTCCGGCGTGCACCTGGAGGTGCTGAAGGTCGACGGCGGCGTCACCGCCAACGACCTGGCCATGCAGTTGCAGGCCGACGTCCTCGGCGTGCCGGTCAGCCGCCCGGTGGTGGCGGAGACCACAGCGCTCGGCGCCGCCTACGCGGCCGGCCTGGCGACCGGGTTCTGGTCGACCACCGAGGAGCTGCGGGCGAACTGGAACGAGTCCAAGCGCTGGTCGCCCACCTGGACCGACCAGCAGCGCGCGGACGGCTACGCAGGGTGGAAGAAGGCGGTCCAGCGGACGCTTGACTGGGTAGATGTCAGCTAATCAACCGGAGGTGTCGTGGTAGCTGCACTGTCCCCGGCGGCGCGCGAAGACGCGATCGCCAAGATGGCCGAACGCGAGCTGGATGTGCTGGTCGTGGGAGGTGGCGTCGTCGGGGCGGGCAGCGCGCTCGACGCGGTGACGCGCGGCCTTTCTACGGCGATCATCGAGGCCCGCGACTGGGCCAGCGGTACGTCGAGCCGGTCAAGCAAGCTGATGCACGGCGGGCTGCGTTATCTCGAGATGCTCGACTTCAGCCTCGTCAACGAGGCGCTGCATGAACGCGGGCTGCTGCTGAACGTCATCGCCCCGCACCTGGTGCGGCCGGTGCTGTTCCTGTACCCGCTGCAGCACCGGATCTGGGAGCGGCCCTACGTCGGCGCCGGCATGCTGATCTACGACGGCATGGCCTATGCCTCCGGCACCGCCAAGGGGCTCAAGCACCACCGTCACCTGACCCGCAAGGGGGCGCTGCGCGAGTCCCCGTGCCTGCGGGCCGACTCGCTCACCGGCGCCATCCAGTACATGGACGCGCAGGTGGACGACGCCAGGCACACGTTGACGGTGGTGCGCACGGCCGCCACGTTCGGCGCGCTCGCCGCCAGCCGGGTGCGGGTGACCGACTTCCTGCGCCAGGGCGAGCGCGTCACCGGCGCCAGGGTCACCGACCTGGTGACCGGCAAGTCGTTCGACGTGCGGGCCAACCAGGTCATCAACGCCACCGGCGTGTGGACCGACGACACCCAGGCGCTGGCCGACACCCGCGGCCAGTTCCACGTGCGCGCGTCCAAGGGCATCCACCTGGTGGTGCCCCGCGACCGGCTGCAGTCGAACACGGGCATCATCCTGCGGACAGAGAAGAGCGTGCTCTTCATCATCCCGTGGGGACGGCACTGGATCATCGGCACCACCGACACCGACTGGTCGCTGTCGAAGGAGCACCCGGCCGCCAGCTCCCGCGACATCGACTACCTGCTCGAGCACGTCAACGCGGTGCTCACCTCGCCGCTGACCCGCGAGGACGTCGAGGGCGTCTACGCGGGCCTGCGGCCGCTGCTGACGGGCGAGTCGGAGTCCACCTCCAAGCTGTCGCGCGAGCACGTGGTCGGGCACCCGGTGCCCGGCCTGGTGGTGGTAGCGGGCGGCAAGTACACGACCTACCGGGTGATGGCGAAGGACGCGGTGGACGAGGCGGCCCGGGCGATGGACGCCCGGGTGCCCGAATCGGTCACGGCCGACCTGCCGCTGGTCGGGGCCGAGGGCTACCACGCGCTGTGGAACCAGCGCCAGTCGCTCGCGGACGCCGCAGGCATTCACGTGGCCCGGGTGGAGCACCTGCTCAACCGGTACGGCTCGCTGATCCACGAGCTCCTCGACATGATCCGCGCGGACCCGTCGCTGGCCGAGCCGCTGCCCGGCGCCGACGACTACCTCGCGGTCGAGGCCCGCTACGCGGTCACGCACGAGGACGCCCGCCACGTGGACGACGTGCTGGCGCGGCGGACCCGGACCTCGATCGAGTCCTGGGACCGCGGCGTGGCCGCCGCCCCTAAGGTCGCCGACCTGATGGCGGACATCCTCGGCTGGGACCCGGCCGAGAAGAAGCGCGAGGTCGACGCCTACGTGGGCCGGGTCGCGGCCGAACGCAAGTCGCAGACCGAACCCGACGACGACACCGCCGAGGCGGCCCGCCTCGACACGTTCGACATCGCCGTCCCCAGCCAGGCCGGCGACCCCAGCCAACCCGTCCAGCGCAGCAAAGCGGCCGGCTAGCGCACCACAGCAGCCGGCCCGGATAACCGGCCCGGATTAAAAGCACAGGCCGGGCTGCGTTATGCCCATAATGGGCCGTATGTCTGACGGCGATGAGCGGCATCCGCGTGGAGTGGCCGGCGTCATCTGGGTGCTCGAGCGCGCCCAGGATCTCTTGTCGGTGATCGTCGGGGTGCTGCTGGTGCTCCTCGCCGCAGTGGTGCTCGTGCTCGGCGTCGTTGATTTTCTCAGGGACGTGACCGGCGCCCCGGGGGTGGAGACGGCCGTGGTCAACCTGCTCAACCGGATGCTGCTGGTGCTGATCCTGGTCGAGATCATGCACACCGTGGTGCTATCCCTGCGCGCCCACCACCTGGTCACCCAGCCGCTGCTCGCCGTCGGCCTGGTCGCCGTGATCAGGCGGGTCCTTTTCGTCCTGTCCAGCGAGGCCACCGCCTCAACGACCGAGCTGGCCTTGCTCATCGCCATGATCGCCGTCTTCGTCGCGGCCTTGATCATGGTTTCCCGCTACGACCGCTCAGATTCCTGACCGGGCACTACAAGACCTTGGTGAGGTTGACTGGATTTGCGCAGTCGGCCGTCGATGACGCGACGCGGCATCCCGGCACGCTAGAATGCGATGGCACGGGCTGTAGCGCAGCTTGGCTAGCGCGCCGCGTTTGGGTCGCGGAGGTCGCCGGTTCGAATCCGGCCAGCCCGACTCGTGTGATGCCGCAAGATCATGGCCCTCGTCCCTGCTCGTCCCGAGAGCTTCTTCACCGGGGCGGCCATGCGTTTGCTCAACGGTGCGGATCGTGCGCCGGCCGATACCAGGCCGACTCGCACCCGTCGGCCCGGCAGGCGACGATCGTGTGACCCGCGCCGGGTTCGCCGCCAGCGCAGGTGCAGGGCCTGAAGGCGACGACGATCTTGCCCGGACCCCACGGGTGCCCGTGCGCGCACGACGCCGGGTAAGGCCACCAGACCGGAAGGTCGTTCGTCAGGTTGCCGTCATCCATCAAAGTAGTAGAACACACAGCCCAAGTCGGCACTGGACCGGCCCGGAAAGTCCGGTGGCGACCGCAGGAACGGCTGCTGCCGTAGGGGCAGGGCCCTTCTTGGTTCGTTCCTCGGCGACCATCGGCGATGATTGCAAGCCGCCGTAGTAGTACCCGAGGGAGGAGCCCGGTGACGCAGTGCAGGCCGGAGCGGCCGAGGCCGGCCCGGCGAAGGTCGCGGCTGGTTCGCGCGTCGGCCGTGATCGTGACCTTGGCGGCGCTCGGGTCAGGGCTGGCCGCCGCACGCTACGCAGTCGGGTGGTGGGCGGGGCCGCGGTCCATCGGCGTCGGGACCCAGGGCGCCGACGCGCTGGCAGTGTCGCCGGACGGGAAGACGCTCTACGCGGCTAACTGGGACGGTGACAGCGGCGGCATCACGGTCGTGGATGTCGCGACCGGCCGGGCGGGCAGGCGGATCGACACCGGGGGACCCGTCGTGAAGCTCGCGATGATGCCGGGCGGCCGGGCGCTTTACGCGCTGGTCCAGACGGGCGACAACAGTGACCGCGTCGTGCGGATCGGCCTAGCGGCCGGCCAGTCCGAAGAGCGGGCCGCGTTCCGGTTCGGCGCGGCGGACGTGGTGGCGGCGCCCACCGGGTCGCTGCTGTACGTGCTTGCGGGAACATCGAGGGTCTCGACGGCGGTGATACCCGTGGACGCCGACTCCGGGCGGGAGGGGAAAGCGGTCCAGGTCCCGGCTGACGCGCAGGCGATGGCTATCTCCCCGGATGGCCGGATGCTCTACATCGGCACGGGAAACGCCGACGGCAAGGGCCCAGGAGAGGTTATCTCGGTTGACACGAGTTCAGGGGGGACGGCGGGTAAGCCCGTCCGGTTCCCTCATCCGGTGATCGGGCTCGCCGTCAGCCCAGGGGGCGGCCGGCTGTTCGGGCTTTCCTCCGACTACCGGTGCTCTGATGGCGGCGCGTGCGGCGGAAGGTGCGATCTGGTTGGCATCGGCATCACGAATGGCGCGGCTCTCGGGACATCCCGCCTCGACTCCGGCTGCGACCAGATCGAGGTCGCCCCGGACGGGCGTCGCCTCTTCGTTCTCAGCACCGATAACAGCCTGGTTGCCGCCAATGCCCTGACCGGCCAGATGGAAAAGACGATCCGGACGACGGGCTTCATCGCCGGCGAGGGTGACTCGGACTTCCTGATCGCCCCCGGCGGTCACACGGTGTACGTGGCGGACGATTACCGAGGGGTCGCGGTCATCAACGTGCCTTAACGGCGCGGTTACGGTAGGGCGGGCAAGTTCGATGAGCGGGCGGTAGCCCGCCCGCATCGCCTCCACGGTGGCGCGGGGCGTCAGCACCGCGGCCGGCCCGTCGAACTGGTCGATCCGATCGGCGTACCCGGCCGCCGTCCAGCGGTGCAGGGCGTCGTCGTTGGCCAGCCAGTACTCGCCGTCGTGGACGATGAAGACCCCGTCCGGCAGCTCGCTGAGCAGCGCGGGGTAGGTGACGCGGGCCCCGTCGACCAGGCCGCGCTGCGCGTGCAGCACCAGGTCGATGTCGTCCGCCGCGGGTTTGGCGGGGAGCGCGCGGGCGGTCGTCCAGGCGGTCAGGAACGACTGGTACCCGGCGTGGCGGCATTCGCCGCAGGGCCGGTGCCCGGCGGCGAGGGCGACGGCCTCGTCGTGGAAGAACAGCTCGGTGTAGCGGCGGGGCCGCAGGATGGGCCGGCGGCGGCCGCGGAACTCCAGCACGCAGACCAGCCAGCGGCGGACCTGGTGGCGCCGGACCAGGGCCAGGTCCTCGTTGTGGAGCACGCCCCGGTTGCCGTACATGGTGCCGCGGTGCTCGGTCGCGATCAGTTCGCCCGCGGGCGTCACCCGGTTCCGCAGCGGGCGGTCCAGGCCCGCGAGGCGGTCGCCGTCGGGCGCCTGCGGGCGTTCGGTGGTCATGGTTTCAGTGCACCACCGGGTGGCCGGCCCGGCTGGCGGTTTTCCGACGTCATCGTCCGATGGCGGGGCGATCGGCTGAATAAGGCGATAGCGCGTCCGGCCGGCAATTCACCGGATCGCGGGCGATGAGTTCGCGGCGCCGGCGGAGTCCTACCGGCATGGTGATGAGTGCCTTCGACGAGGCGACCCTGCTCGAGAACGCCCGGCTGGGCGATGAGCACGCGTTCGCGGAACTGACCGGGACGTACCAGGGCGAGCTGCGCTCCTACTGCTACCGGATGCTCGGCTCGGTCCAGGACGCCGAGGACGCGGTGCAGAACGCGCTGCTGCGGGCCTGGCGCGGGCTGGATAAGTTCGAGGGCCGCAGCAGCATCCGCTCCTGGCTTTACTCCATCGCCACGAACACCACGCTCGACATCACCAGGCACCGCTCCCGTCGCGAGCTGCCGGCCGATTTCGGGCCGGCCGCCGCCGTTGGCGCGCCGATGGACGAGGTCGTCAACGACCCGATCTGGCTTGAGCCGTACCCAGACCGCTGGCTCACCGGCAGCCCGGCATCGCCCGAGTCCAGGTACGAGCAGCGGGAGAGCGTCGAGATCGCGTTCATGATCCTGCTCCAGGAGCTGCCGCCGTTGCAGCGCGCCGTGCTCATCCTCCGCGACGTGCTCGGCTTCTCCGCGGCGGAGGCGTCCCGGCAGCTGGAGACCTCGGTCGCGTCGGTGACCAGCGCGCTGCAGCGGGCCCGATCGACGGCGCGCGCCGCGTTGCCGGCCCGCAGCCAGCAGCAGACCCTGCGCGCGCTCGGCGACCGGGCCGTCGCGGATCTCGCCCACCGGTACGCGACCGCGCTTGAGACGGGCGACGTCGATGCGCTGCTCGGCATGCTCAGCGACGACGCCACCTGGTCAATGCCGCCAACGCCGACCTGGTTCCAGGGGCACGAGTCGCTCCGCGAGTGGCTGGTCCGCGGCCCCCTGGTGGAACGCTGGCGGCACCAGAGCGCCCAGGCGAACGGCCAGCTGGCGGTGGGGTGCTATCTGTTCGACACCGGCTCCGGCCGCTACCGTGCCGCAGTCATCGACGTCCTGTCGCTCGAGGGCGGCAAGATCGCCGCGGTAACCGCATTCCTCGTCGACGGCTCCGACGCGGCCGAGACATTCGCAACCTTCGCCCTGCCCCCGTGGCTGCCCTGATCAGACGCCCCGCCCGGCCTCTACTCGCTCAGGCCTCGGCCGGTGAACCGATGCCGCAGCGAGCCTCCTAACCCTCAGGACCGGGGCCGCAGGTGCTTGATGACCTCGGCGAACGCGGCCATGTGCGGTTCCAGGACGCTGATGTAGCTGGTGCCGTACTCTTCGCGATACCGCCGCAGACGGTCAGCGATCTCACCCGGCGAGCCAACCAGCACGCCGGGCAGCTGGCTGAGCTGGCGGTCATCGAGACCGCTGGCCTGGCGAATAATCGTGAGGTCGAGTGTGTCCACGCTCTCGCCCACTGCGGCGACGAACAAGTTCAGCTCGACGTCGTCAAAGCGGTCGCCGGCGGCCTCGCGCAGCTGCAGCGTGGGCCGCGCGTTCGGGTCACTCCTGATCAGCACCGAGCCGCCCGCAGCTCAGCCATCCGCTGGTTGACCACCTCGTCGCCCGGCGGCTGCCACGAGGTCAGCGATCCGAAGTGGACAACGAGCGCCACCGCGGGCAGCGCCGCGATCTCCCCGGCCGTCCTCTGGAAGTCCGCCGTTCCCGATGAGAACTCATACCGGGCCTGCCCGCTGGCCAGCTCGACCGGCGCGATGGTGCTTGGCTCGGACCCCCGGACGACGTAGCCGGTGTCGACCCCGACCGCTCCAGGTGCCGGAAGAGCACGGTCCCGAGCGGGTCGCGAGACATCCGCCCGAAGAACGCCGTCCGGTTCGCCAGCCGCGCCAGCCCGATCGCGATGTTCATCGGCCCGCCGCCCTGACGAGCGACGGGGGCCGACCCATCGCCCGCGTCCACCAAGCTCCCCCCGATTAAAGCCTAAAACCGACGATCTACAACGAACTTTGCTCGCCTAGTCCAGCTGATTTCTCCTCCGGAGTGGACCTGCTCTTTCCTAGGACGTGCTCGACCAGGGGTATCGGATTCTGAACGCAGTTGCTCATGCCGCTCGCGGGTGCTCGCCCGGTGCTCGTGTGACGCTATCTCGCAGGGAGATGGGCGGGGATGCTGGGCGGCGACGCCGATCAGGGAGAAGTCCGCGGGCACGGCCAGGCCCGCGCGGTGGAGAGCGCGCTGCAGGCCGGGGAGGGGGTCTCATTGAGCGAACCTGGCCAGAAGCGGGCTCTCACCGCTGCTCCGTGTCAACCGCCAGGCGCGTCGTCCGGCGAGCAAGTTCGCCGCTCAGCATCCAGCGAGTCGAACCGATTCGAAAGATGCAGTCATTCCCGTTTCCCCGGGCAACGCGGCTACAGATCGCCTCCATGCTGCCGGCGCCTTGAAAATTTCAGGCGGGTTCCAGCCGCAGTTCTCAGCGAGAACCCGGCGATCCAAAGAGCTGTCACCAGGCCATCTGTAGTGATCAGGTAGCTGGCCCGGATTAGGAGGCGAAGCATCGATGTCATGGGTTCGTAACGGGCCGTTGATCTCCCTCGCATCCGCTCGTAATATCCCAATCGAACCGGTTGCGCGAATCGGTTCGATTACATTCTGCGGCGCAGAGGGGAGGGAACGCGATGGTGTCAGGCTGCCAGGCATCGGTCCCGCGGACGTGCGGCCGTTGGCGTTCTTGTCATCCGTCGTCGGCACAGCGGCAACCGGTCACCGGGACCGCGGTGCCGTGAGCGGCATGAGGCATCGCAGCCACGCAAGTCCATTTTACCCGCTCACGGCGCAGCGGCACCTCGAGTGGCGCCATACCGGAGGAGGCTCCTATGAGCACGAGAACACGACGGGTTCGTCTTCTGGCAGCGGTAGCCGGAATGGCGCTAGCACTGGCAATACCGCTGTTTCACGCCGAGAACGCGTCGGCGGCCGAGTCGCTGAGTGTGAACCTGGCCTCGGTAACAGGCCCCGCGACGGGAATCGGGGAAGGGTTCCTGTACGGAGTGAGCCAGGACGGAACTCAGCCGAGCGACCAGTACCTGGAGCCGCTGGGGATCAACGCGTTCCGCGGCGGCGGGCACGTGTCCGGGGGGTGGATCGGTGACGGGTATGTCAACGGGTCCGGCACCCAGGCCGATGTGAACACGGTCGTCGCGCAGGCGAAGCGGCTTACCCAGCCGCCGTACCATGCGCAGTACCAGGTGCTGCTGAGCGACATCTTCGGCGCGGACGGCGGGCAGCCGTCGAACACCGTGTATCCGTGCGCCAACGGGAACTGCTCGAACTGGATCACCTACCTCGACACGGTGATCCCCGAACTGCAGGCGACCGGGCTGAAGTTCTCTTATGAGATCTGGAACGAGCCGGAGCTGTCCATCTTCTGGGGACCAGGGGTGAACACCACCCAGTACTTCCAGATGTGGGACACCGCCTACCAGCAGATCCGCCGCCTGGCGCCCGGTGCGACGATCGTCGGGCCGTCGTTCGCGTTCACCCCGCAGCAGAACCCCGGCGAGTGGACGACCTGGCTGGCGCATGTCAAGTCCGCCGGGACGGCGCCGGACATGATCAGCAATCACAACGAGGGGGACGGAGACGACCCGGTGACGGTGGCGCAGGCGATCGACAGCGACCTGACGGCCGCCGGACTGCCGCGAATCCCGCTGTCGTCGAACGAGTACCAGCCCGCCGACCAGCAGACCGCCGGGGTGACCGCCTGGTACCTGGCCCGGTTCGCCCAGTCCGGCTATACCAACGCGATACGGGGGAACTGGCAGTGCTGCCTGACGCCGAACCTGACCGGCGTCCTCACCGAGGTCAACGGGTCCTGGGTGCCGAACGGGAACTGGTGGGCGATGCGCGACTACGCCGATATGACCGGTTCCCTGGTATCCACCTCCGGCGAGGTCGGGACCACCGCCATCGCTGCCTCCGAGGACAGCACCGCCAAACGGTCCGTGGCCATCCTCGGCGACGAGAACGGGTACACCGGCCCGGCTTCCGTGACCTACACCGGGCTTGGCTCGGTGCCCTGGCTGGCGAACAACGGCAGCGTCAACGTCACCGTGGAGCGGATCCCGGACCAGTACCCGCTCAGCTCCCCGCAGGTGGTCTACGACCAGAACGTCAGCGTCGCCAGCGGCTCCATCACGGTGCCGGTCACCTTCCAGGCCTCCCATGACGCGTTCGCGGTCTACCTGACACCGGCGAGCGCGTCGTCCGGCGGCGGGTTCCCGTCCGGGTATCACCGGCTGGTCGTGGCCAGCGATGCCCTGTGCGTGGATGTATCAGGGAACACGGCCACGAGCGGCGCGGCGATCGATCAGTGGACCTGTAACGGCCAGTCCAACCAGCAGTTCCAGTTCGTCCCGGTTTCCGGCGGGTACGGCGAGTTGCAGGCTCAGAATTCCGGCGATGACGTGGCCGTGGCCGGCAACTCCACCGTGCAGGGCACCCCGGACGTGGTCCAGGAGCCCGTCAGCGGCGCGTCCGGCAGCCTGTGGAAACCGGTGCAGCAGTCCGACGGCTCCTGGCAGTTCCAGAACTCCGGCAGCGGCCTGTGCCTGGACGTGTACGGCGACGGCGGCAACACCGGCCAGCAGTTCGACCAGTGGCCGTGCAAGAACGCCCCCGGCACCAACCAGGACTTCACCCCCAACTGA
>DATCGA010000098.1:0-7000 GCA_036509215.1 Trebonia sp. | reverse complement strand
CCGCTTGGGGACTGGAGGTGTACAGGTCGGTCCTCTACGCCTTCTGCAACGCACTCGACGGAAACCTTGACGATGACGTACGGCCACTCGTGCACGAGGTGATGGATGCCTTCTGGTGCCACCCCACCCGCGAAGAAGCCGAAGCCTGGGGCAGCTACCCGTACGACAGCGACCCTTCAGGCACCGCCGCCCGGAAACTGGCCCGGGCCTTCGCGCCGGCCCAGGATGGCCACGCTGCCTGGTCCAGGGGGGACAGGGCATGGCTGGCGGGATCACTGGCCCTCAGCCTGCCAACTGTCAGGACCGAGCTTAGGGCCGTCGAATCGGTTCCAGATTGGGCCGGGGCACCGGCTACCGACTGAGAGGTGTCGGCAGTCCAGGCATCACGAATGCTCTGCCGCAGCAAGTGAGAGTTCCTCTCTTCGACATGGACGCCATACACGAACGATTCCCTGCCGTGGTCTATTTTCGCAGGTCAGGCGCATTGGCGGATGACAGCCAATAAGCGAGGCTCCCGCTCGCATGCAGGAGACGAACTCTCAGCTATCTAAGATCGCACCTCACCCGCACGCTGGTCTCGTGCCCACCAAAGCCGCCAGGTCGCCTCGGAATCCGGCGGCCACCAAGACCCGCCCGGAGTAAATCGTGGCAGCGGACATCGGCCCTTACGGGCGATACGCAACAGACCAAGGTAGGGGAGACACGATCCCCTCCGCCTCGTCACAGAGATTCCAACGCGCGGTGGTAACCGGCGGTGCCGGCTTCCTCGGCTCGCACTTGTGCCAACGGCTTCTTGAGCAGGGAACGGAAGTCGTGTGCCTAGACAACTTCCTCACGGGCACCCCCTCGAACGTCGCTCCCCTGCTGCCCGATCCGCGCTTTCGGCTCGTCCGGTGCGACGTCACGGACTTCGTCCATGTACAGGGGGAGGTAGATCTGGTCCTGCACTTCGCCTCGCCGGCCTCGCCCGCTGACTATCTGCGCTTGCCCATCCATACGCTGAAGGCCGGGAGCCTGGGCACGCTGCATGCTCTGGGACTCGCCAAGGAAAAGCAGGCGAGGTTCGTCCTCGCATCTACCTCCGAGGTGTACGGCGACCCGCTTGAGCATCCGCAGCATGAGGCCTACCGGGGCAATGTCAACCCGATTGGACCGCGCGGGGTGTATGACGAGGCCAAACGATTCGCCGAAGCGCTGACGACCGCCTACAGGAAAAGCCTTCACCTCGACACGGCCATCGTGCGGATTTTCAACACCTACGGCCCTCGCATGCGGCTCGACGACGGCAGGGCCATCCCCAGCTTTGTTGCCAGTCTCTGCTCGAGGAACCGATCACGGTGACCGGAGACGGCAGCCAGACCCGTTCCGTCTGTTATGTCGATGACACTATCCGCGGCATCCTCGCACTCGCCGCCACCGACCACCCCGGTCCGGTGAACATCGGCAGCGCAGACGAAGCGAGCGTCCTGGAGTTGGCGCACGCCGTACGGAGCGCGGCAGGGTCGTCGGCCCCGATCCGTTTCATCGACAGGCCGGAGGACGACCCCAGCGTCCGCCGGCCCAGCATCACTCTGGCCGACCACCTTCTCGGCTGGAAAGCCGAGACGGCCCTGGACGATGGCTTGCGGCGGACCATCGCCTGGTTCCGTGACCAATTGGCGGCTCGCGAATTGCTTCCCGTGGCCGTCGGCCCCGATGCCCGTGTTTTCCCGCTCCTTCCAGAGAAGGACTCTCATGCCGCAGCCCGCCCTGGCCGTTGGGCAGATGAGCCACATTGATCTCGTTTGTCACAGGCCGACGGACCTTGAGCGTGACCGTGTGATGTACGGGTCGTATAGCGCCCCCAACGACCCACGATCATGGTCGACGGCTACTTCGCAGAGCTATAACTGCACACGATCACCGTCCAAGGCCACCCTGCGGACAGGAGCGCGGTCAGCCGGCCAGGGTCATGCAGGGTCCGTTCGGAATACTGATCTTGAATTTGCCTCCCATGGTGGGGGCTACGGCCTGAAGCGGACGAGGGCGCCGATGTAGGCGGTGGATGTGTTGCCGATGAAGGTGCAGTTCGAGGTGGACTCGATCCAGGCCGAGCCGTCGGCGCTGCCGGCCGGGGCGCCGGCCGCCGACAGCAGGCTGCCGCCGCAGGCGGGGACCGTGAACGGGTAGGTCTGGATGCGGTTGGCTGCGGTGAGCCTCAGGAAGAACTGGCCCGTCCGTGACGCCGGCCCGTCCACCAGCAGCCAGACGCTGCCGCCGGCGTCCATCGAGGGCCCCCAGATCCCGCGCACGGTGCCGGGCAGCGTGCCCACGCGGGAGAGGCCGCCGTCGGCCGCGACCGACTCCAGGCAGACGCCCGAGCCGCAGGCGGCGGTCTCGACCACCCGGCCCGAGCCGTCGGCCGCCAGGCGCAGCGGCGTGAGCCCGCGCGGGGCGGCGCGGAACGACTGCGCGCCGCCGGGGGTGAACCGGACCAGCCCGACGGCCGCGTGCCCGCGGTTGTAGCCGACCGTCCACATCGACCCGCCCGATCCGGCCGCGAGATGGCCGACCGTGGAGACGCCGGAGAGGCCGAACGCCTGCATCACGCCGCTCGCGGGCACCCGTATGACACCGGACAACCCGCAGCTCAGCCACACCGATCCGTCGCCCGCGGCGGTGATCCCGCCGGGCGACCCGCACGCGGGGGCGAGCTGGTACACGCGGCTGGTGCTCGGGCCCGGGGTGTAGCGGACCAGGTAGTGCGACACCGCCCCGGCTGGCGTGGTGGCGGTCGCGATCATCCACGCGTTCCCGCCGCCGTCGAAGGCCGGCGGCCCGTCGTCGTACGCGAGCAGCGTCGGCGCGGCCGCGCTGCCGAGGTACGGCGGCAGCGGCGCCCAGTAGCTGACGGCCCCCGTCACCGGGCTGACCTCGTCCAGCGCCTGCGAGCCGGCGGTTGCGCCCTGGAGCTGCGTCGGCATGTACCCGATCAGCCAGATCTGGCCGCCGGGGCCGCGCACCGCGCCCTGCTGGGCCCCGCTGGTCGGGTAGACCGAGAAGCCGGTCTTGGGCGTGAATCCGTGGGCCGCGACCGTGCTGTGGCCGTCCAGGGTCTCGGTGGCCGAGCTCACGGACAGGGCCGGGGCGGCGGCCGTGCCGGTCACCTGCTGGGTGGCGTCGGCCGTCCACCACGGGACGGCGGTGGTGGACGAGTCGAGCGTGCTGCCGAGCCCGATCCTGACCGTCGGCCCGGCACCGCCGAACAGGCCCATGGTGACCGCCGGGCCGATCGACACGCTGACCAGGTTCCGGCCGAAGGCCGGCGGGCCGGCGATGTCCGAGGCGCGGCCGGTCGAGGCTCCGCCGTGAACGCTGTAGCGGCCGGCGTTGTCGGTCAGCGAGCCCGACGCGGTGAACGTCTGCGACACCTCGGCCGAGACGAACCCGGTGGTGTTCACCGTCGACTGCACGAACCAGCTCAGCCGCGGGGTGACGACGACCGGGAGCGCGCCGGCCGAGACCTGGAACGGGGGGAGGGTGGTGGCCGCGCCCAGGCCGGCCCCGGTCGAGCAGACGTAGTCCGGGGGGATCGCGTTCGCGTCTGACTCGGACGCGCCGCCGGCCGAGGCGCTGATCGTCACGTCGGCCGACTTGGCCGTCCAAGATGCGGAGACGGCGGGCCGGACCGTCACGGTGGCGTGGCCGCCGACGTTGATCGTGCCGCCGCCTGCCCCGCAGACCAGGGTCCGCGCGATCTTGCCGGACGACACCGACGTGAACGTGGCGGTCGCGGAGAACGAGCCCTGCGGCGCCGCCTGCCGGAGGGTGGCCGAGGTCGCGGTCAGCGTCGTGCCGCTGATCCCGGTGACCTTGGCGATCAGGCCGTCCGGGGTGGCCCGGCCGATGCCCGCGACGATGATGTCGCCGACCGCGACCCGGACCGCCGCGCCGAGCGTGATCGTCAGGGTCGGCCCGCTGGTCGTCACCGACGCGATGTCGGCGGCGGCCACGACCCTGGTGGTCGCGGGGATCACCGTGGCCGTGCTGGCCGGAGGCGCCGCCGAATTCGGATGCGCCGCCGCCCTCGCGTTGGCCGCCGCACTGGCCGCGCCGGGCAGGGCGGCCAGCGCAATGAGCGCGGCGCAGACGGGCACAGCGAACGCAATACGGCTCAACGTATTTCACCATCCATATACAAAATCGGCGGAAATGAGAATTACCCGGACATGGCGACTGACCTGGAGAAACTCCTTCTATCGCTGCACGCTGCCTCTAGTGTGGAGCCAACCAGAGCCCTTAGCCAATTCGTCGGGGAAACTAAGACTTGCGAAACCGCCGATTGATTTACCCCGTTTCCAAATGGCGCGCCGTGGTCGGCGCGATCTCGCTCGCGCTGCCGATCGCGGTGGTCGCCAGCTCGAACGCCTCGGCCGGGGTCAACCTGGTCGTCGACCCCGGCCTCTCGCAGCCGGGGGCGGGCTTCCCCGCATGCTGGAGCAGGTCGGTGACCGGAACCATCGGCGCCACGTTCAGCACTACGAGCAAGGCCCACTCCGGCGCCGCGGCGGTGCAGCTGTCGGTCTCCCGCTACACCAGCGGCGAGGCGCTGGCGATGATCACCGAGAACCAGGCCTGCGCCCCCTCGGTCACCGCCGGGCACCAGTACAACCTGGGCGTCTACTACCTGTCGAGCGGCCCGGGCGCGGTGATCGAGGTCTACCGGCACGATGTGAAGACCGGCTGGCAGTTCTGGATGGACCTAAAGAACCTGCCCGCCGCCGGCACTTACCGGCAGGCGTCGGTGCGGACCCCGGTGATCCCGGCCGGCACGAGCCAGATCTCCTTCGGCGTGGCGCTGTACGGCACCGGGACGGTCATCACCGACGACTACTCGATGACCGACGCGACGGTGGCCGCCAGCGCGGTCACGTGCACGGCCGGCGTCGCCTGCGCCAAGGGCGCATGGCAGGTGCTGCCGTTCCCCTCGCCGGTGCGGGCCATCCACACCGTGCTGATGTACGACGGCAAGGTCCTGTTCGTGGCGGGATCGGGCAACGACCCGGACGAGTTCGCGGCCGGCACCTTCGAGTCGGCCGTCTACGACCCGGTCACCGGCAAGTTCCAGGTCATCCCGACGCCCGACGACTTCTTCTGCGCCGGCCACGTCCAGCTCGCGGACGGCAACGTCCTCGTCCTCGGCGGCAACAAGGCCTACCAGGTCGCGGCGTCGGGGAAGAACCCCGGCCACAACTACTACGGCCTCGACACCTCGTACATCTTCGATCCGCTGACGGACAAGTACATCAAGGAGAACAACCTCAACCAGGGGCACTGGTACCCGTCGGCGACCGAGCTCGGCAACGGCGACGTGATCTCCTACGGCGGGCTCGACCAGGTGGGCCAGGCCGCCACCGACATCGAGTACTTCAAGTACGACAGGTCCCCGGCCGACCCGACGCCGGACAGCGGGACCGACGGCGAGTGGCTGCCCGCGGCCCACATCAACGGCGACAACCCGGGCAACGCCGACTACACCGGCTTCTGGGGCCTGTACCCGGCGATGATCTTGACCCAGAACGGCGAGCTGTTCTACACCGGCAGCCACGTGTTCGGCAACAACGAGACCCCGGTCGGCGAGGGCGGCACCCCGAGAGGGAAGGGCGGCGCCGGATTCCTCAAGATCGCCGACATCCTCAGGCCCGGCCCCGGGACCGACCGGACCACCTCGGTCGACGGCCTGCAGGACACCCCGGGCGGCCCGGCGGGCACCGACATGACCGACCAGTCGATGTCCGTGCTGCTCCCGCCGGCCCAGACCCAGCGGGTGTTCCTGGCGGGCGGCGGGAACACCAACTACCTGAAGCCGGGCACGCGCCTCACCGACCTGATCAACCTCAACTCGGCCGACCCCGCCTACCGGGACGGCCCGCTGCTGCCGAGGGGCACCCTGTCCGGCGGGCAGGAAGAGCCGGCCGCCGACGGCAAGATGTACGTCTCGATGGTGCTGCTGCCGAACGGCAACGTCTTCGAGACCGGCGGCGGCCTGGTCAACCGGGAGGACCCGGTCTACCAGGCGTCCATGATCAGCACGCAGGCGCTCGAGGCGGGAGACCCGGCCGCCCGGGTGTACACCGCGATGGCCGTCGACCCGGTGCCGCGGACGTACCACTCGAGCTCGTTCCTGCTGCCGGACGGCCGCGTCATCTCGATCGGCGACAACCCGGGCGACGGCTCGTTCAACATGCAGATATCGGTCTACTCGCCGCCGTACCTGTTCGACGGCGCCCGTCCCGTGATCGACAGCGTGGCGGACGAGACCAGCTGGACCTACGGCCGAAGCTACGCCGTCAGGACCAGCACCCCGATCACGTCGGCCGAGCTGATCAGGCCGGCCGCGGTCACCCACCAGTCCGACCCGAACCAGCGGTCGGTGGCGCTGCCGATCAGCGGCGACGGCCGCGCGGTGAGCCTGAACCTGACCAGTAGCGCCGACATCGCCCCGCCGGGCTGGTACATGCTGTTCGTCACCGACGGGGACAACGTCCCGTCGGTCGCCAAGTGGGTCCACGTCGGCGGATCGACGCGGGCGACGGCCAACCCGGCCCCGCACGTGCTGCCGTCCGGCAACGACCTGCTGACGCCGCCGCCGACGGCCAGACCGGCCGCCCCGGCGCTGGACCGGCACGTGACCGGGTGCGACCCCGACTACGGGACGGCCGCCCAGTGCGTGCCGTGGACGGTCCCAGGCGCGTCGCCGCAGGCGAAATGCGCCTGGCTGAGGTCGAACGGCTTCGGGCCGCTGCAGGTGGCCGGGACCAACCGCCAGCACCTCACCGAGAACGCGCGGGGCTATGCCTGCGCGTCGGGGGCGTGACCCGGTGGCCCGGTTGACCCGCTCCGGCCGGCCGCCCGAGCGCCGGCGCGGCCTGCTGCCCGCCGCGTTCGCGCTGGCGGTGCTGGTGACCGCCACGGCGGCCGGCTGCGCGAATTCCACCGCCGTCGGCGCCGGCGCCGGCAA
>DATCGA010000097.1:0-7095 GCA_036509215.1 Trebonia sp. | reverse complement strand
CGGCGTGCACGCGGACGCGGATCAGGCCAGGACGCTCGCCAAGCGGTACGCGGAGCTGACCCCGATCGTCAGCGCCTACCTGGAGTGGCAGCAGGTCGGCGACGACGAGCAGGCGGCGCTCGAGCTGGCGCACGAGGATTCCGCCTTCGGGCAGGAGGCCGTCGAGCTGGCCAAGCGCCGCGGGGAGCTGGAGGAACGGCTCCGCAAGCTGCTCGTGCCGAGGGACCCGAACGACGACCGCGACACCATCCTCGAGGTCAAGGCGGGGGAGGGCGGCGACGAGTCCGCCCTGTTCGCCGGCGATCTGCTCCGGATGTACCAGCGCTTCGCGGAGCGGCACGGCTGGAAGACGGAGATCATCGACTCGACCGTCACCGGGCTCGGCGGCGTCAAGGACGCGACCGTCGCGGTCAAGGCCGGCCGGGGCGGCACCGGGGCGTGGTCCAGGCTCAAGTACGAGGGCGGCGTGCACCGGGTGCAGCGGGTACCCGTCACCGAATCCCAGGGCCGCATCCACACCTCCGCGGCCGGCGTGCTCGTCACCCCCGAGGCCGACCCGGTTGAGGTGAAGATCAACGACAACGACCTGAAGGTCGACGTCTTCCGGTCGTCCGGTCCCGGCGGCCAGTCGGTGAACACGACCGACTCGGCGGTGCGGATCACCCACCTGCCGACCGGCATCGTGGTCTCCTGCCAGAACGAGAAGAGCCAGCTCCAGAACAAGGAGCAGGCGCTGCGGGTGCTCCGCTCCCGGCTGCTGGCGGCGGCGGAGGCCGAGGCGGACGCGAAGGCCTCGGCCGAGCGCAAGGCCCAGGTCCGCACCGTCGACCGGTCGGAGCGGGTCCGCACCTACAACTTCCCGGAGAACCGGATCGCCGATCACCGGGTCGGCTACAAGGCGTACAACCTCGACCAGGTGATCGACGGCGACCTGGACGCGGTAATTGACGCGCTGGCGGCCGCGGACCTGGAAGCGAAGCTGGCAGAGGGCTAATGACGCTGCTGCTCGATGAGATCGCGCTGGCGACGGCGCGGCTGGCGGAGGCGGGCGTGGACTCACCGCGCGCCGACGCCGAGATCATCGCGGCCCACGTCCACAACGTCAAGCGCGGCGAGCTGCACTCGGTCCAGGACTCGGAGTTCGACGCCCGGTTCTGGGTGGACATCGGCCGCCGGGAGAACCGCGAGCCGCTCCAGCACATCACCGGGCGGGCGTACTTCAGGTACCTCGAGCTCGACGTCGGCTCGGGCGTGTTCGTGCCCCGGCCGGAGACCGAGGTGATGACCGGCTGGGCCATCGACCGGCTGCGGGAGATGGACGTGGCCGAGCCGGTCGCGGTTGACCTCGGCACCGGTTCCGGCGCGATCGCGCTCTCGATCGCCCAGGAGGTGCCGAGGGCCAGCGTGCACGCCGTCGAGGGGGATCCGCTGGCGCGGAGCTGGGCGGAGCGGAACATCACCCGCTACGTGGACTCCTACACGGCCGGCCGGGTGCTGCTGCACGAGGGCGACTTCGTCTCCGGGGACCCGCGCCACGGCCTCAAGGAACTCGCGCCGCTGGCCGGCACCGTCGATCTGGTGGTCTCCAACCCCCCGTACATCCCGCTCGGCTCGATCGTGCAGCCCGAGGTGGCGGAGTACGATCCGCCCGCGGCGCTGTGGAGCGGCGCCGACGGCCTTGACGCGATCCGCGCGGTCGAGCGGGCGGCCCGCTGGCTGCTGCGACCTGGGGGTCTGCTCGCCATCGAGCACGGCGCGCCGCAGGGCGCGGCGGTGTTCTGGGTCTTCCCCGAGGAAGCCGGCTGGCGGGATACGACCAATCACAAGGATTTGGCCAGAAGAGACCGGTTCGTCACGGCAATGTGGCCCGGCGAGTAGCGCTATTGTTATCGCGCGCCCGCTGCGATGGCTGTTTTCGTCTTCGGGCCGCGCATCGAGGACCGGATGGTTCTGCTTAGGATGGAATCAATGAGCGCTCGATACGACTGCGCCGACACGCAGCAGCGGGAAGACGGCCTGGTCGCGGCCACCAGCGCCGCGCAGGAGGGTCAGCTCGTCGTGCTGCCCACCGATACCGTCTACGGGATCGGCGCGGACGCCTTCACCCCGGCCGCGGTCACCGCGCTGCTCGCCGTCAAGGGACGCGGCAGGAACATGCCGCCCCCGGTCCTGGTCGGCAGCGTGCGGGCGGCGGCCGCGCTGACCGAGTCGCTGGGCCCGTACGGCCAGGACCTGATCGACGAGTTCTGGCCCGGCCCGCTGACCCTGGTCTTCCGCTCGAGCCCGACGCTGCACTGGGATCTGGGCGACACCATGGGCACCGTCGCCGTCCGCATGCCGCTGCACCCGGTCGCGCTTGACCTGCTCCGGCGGACCGGCCCGATGGCAGTGTCGAGCGCCAACGTGCACAGCGCGCCCGCCGCCACCTCGGCCGACGAGGCGCAGGAGCAGCTCGGCGACTCGGTCTCGGTCTACCTCGACGGCGGCCAGTGCGCGGACAACGTGCCGTCCACCATCCTCGATCTGACCGGGACGGTGCCGCGGATGCTGCGGGCCGGGGCGATCAGCGTCGACGCCCTGCGCAAGGTCGTCCCCGTGATCGACCTCCCGGCGAATCCGGGACCCGTCGAGGAGGAGCTGAGCCCGGCCGACCGCAGGGCGGCCGAGAGCATCGCCGCCGCCAACGCGGCCGGGACCGTCGAGCCGGCCGAAACGGCCGAAACCATCGAGGCCGACCCGATACCCGATCAGGGACCGGGCGCCTGACCGCCCGCCGCCATGCGCGAATATCTCTACATTCTGATCATCGCGGCGGCGGTGACCTATATCCTCACCCCGCTGGTGCGGCGCTTCGCGATCGCGATCAACGCCCAGCACGCCCCGCGCAGCCGGGACGTGCACACCGCGCCGACGCCGCTGCTTGGCGGGCTCGCCATGTACGGCGGGCTAGCGGCCGGGCTGCTGGTCGCCGAGCGGCTCCCGTACCTGCAGCGGGCCTTTCCGTCTTCTCGTACCGTGGCCGGGCTGCTGGCGGCGGCGGGGTTGCTGGTGCTCGTCGGGATCGTCGATGACCGCTGGGAGATCGGCGCCCTGGCCAAGCTGGCCGGGCAGATCGCGGCCGGCGGCATCGTGGTCTGGTCCGGCGCCTACCTGCCGTGGATACCGCTGCCCGGCAGCGGGGAATGGGTGCTCGAGCCGGACCTGAGCTACACGGTGACCATCCTGATCATCGTCGTCACGGTCAACGCGGTGAACTTCATCGACGGCCTCGACGGCCTGGCGGCCGGGGTCGTCGCCATCTCCGCGCTCGCCTTCATGGTGTACTCCTACGAGCTCACCAACTCGATCGGCATCCCGTCGCAGTCGGTGCCCGCCGTCGCCTCGGCGGTGCTGGCCGGGATCTGCATCGGGTTCCTGCCGCACAACTTCAACCCGGCCCGGATCTTCATGGGCGACACCGGGGCGATGCTGCTCGGCCTGCTGCTCGCCTACGGCCCGATCTCGAGCACGGCCTCGCTCGACGACAACATCCTCACCAACTACGCGAGCGCGACCAGTCACCCGGTCGACCGGTTCGCGACCATCCTGCCGCTGCTGCTGCCGATCGCGATCTTGATCATCCCGTACACGGACCTGCTGCTGGCGGTGGTCCGCCGGATGCTGGCGGGGCAGTCGCCGTTCGCGGCCGACCGCCAGCACCTGCACCACCGGCTGCAGAACCTGGGCCACTCGCACCGGCAGACGGTGCTGCTGATGTACCTGTGGGCGGCGCTGTTCTGCGGCTCGGTGGTCGGCCTGTCGGCGATCAGGGTCCCGGTGATCTGGCTCGCCCTGGCGACCGTGGGCGCGGTCATCGCGCTGGTGCTGGCGACCATGCCGAAGCTCCGGCCGTGGCGGTCCTCCGGCCAGCGCTCGGCCGGGACCAGGAGCCGTCACCGGATCGGAGCCACTCCGGTCCGTTCGATCGAGCCGATGACCGGTGCCCGCGGCCAGGCCGCAGCCGTCCGCCGGCCGGCACCCAACGGCGTGGCGCCGGTTCTCTCGGCCCCGACGGCCCCGACGGCCCCGACGGCCCCGACGGCCGCCGGGCAGCCCGCACCCGCCGGGCCGCCAGCGCCCGCCGGGCCGCCAGCACCGCCTGCAGGGCCGAACGGCACCCACAACGGCGCCCACAACGGCACACAGAACGGCAGGCCGCCCGCCGCTCGCTTCCCGAGCCGCCACGCCCGCAACGCAGGGGCAACCAGACCGTAACTGGCGATCTTCGGTTAATCTGCTGTAACCTGCGGGAACGCTAACCGCGTGGTGGTCCGTGCGATTTCGCCACATTTGGGGCCGGGCACTGACGGCGCCTATCCGCGCTTGGGGCGGGGGCCCTCGCAGACCCGCATGATGGTCATGTAAAGTCATCATCAGGTAAAGCCAAAGTCAAGAACTTTGTGATAGCCTTCACAAGCAGGGTCGAACCTGGACACTGCACTCATCTGAACTCAAGGGAGAGCCGGAGAAGATGGCGCATTATGGCCGCGTTGTGCGGTGGTCGATCGCGCTGACCAGCGTGGTGGCCGCGGTTGCGGTCGTCATCTGCGCGCTCGTCGTCGGGGCCAAGGGCATCTACGGAGCGCTCATCGGCATCGGCGTCGTCGCCGTGTTCTTCGGCATCAGCATCATCGCGGTCGGCAAGGCCGCGAAGGTCAGCCCGATGGCGATGATGGTGACCGCGCTCGGCTCCTTCGTGTTCAAGATCGTAGCGTTCGCGATCGTGCTGGTGGCGATCGGGCACTCCACCGCCTTCAACGGCCGCAGCCTCGGCTTCACCGCGCTCGCCTGCATCCTCGCCTGGTCGGCCGCTCAGGCGGTGGCCGCGATGCGGATGCAGACGCTCTACGTCGAGCCCGACGGTAAGAGCTGAGGCGCGGCGATCGTGGGAATGCGAAGCTATCGCCGTCCGGGCCGGTACGCCCCGTCCGGAGCGCCGGGGGCACCCGGGGCATCCGGGTCGGCTGCGGGAGCGGCCGGCGACGACAACGGGCTCACCATGGGCTCCGGCTGGTCCGTGTTCAGCTACCTGATCTCCGGCCTGCTCGCCTACGGCGGCATCGGCTGGGTGATCGGTCACTTCACGCACGTATCGCTGTTCTTCCCGATCGGCATGCTGGTCGGGCTCGCAATCTCGACCGGCTGGATCGTCTATAAATACGGCCGGCCACATGAGCAGGGGAACCCCCCGAAGGGAGATGATCGGTGACCGGCGATATCGCGGCCGCCGCGGAGGGCTGCCACATTTTCAGCGGGTGCGGGTACCCCGCGCCAGGGCTGGACGACTTTTACTTCCGCAAGTTGTTCAGCATCGGCGGGTGGAATGTCACCAAGCCCGAGCTGATCGCGATCCTGTGCGTCATCATCGTCATCGCGTTCTTCTGGGCGGCGTTCGCCAAGCCGAAGATGATTCCAGGAAAGACCCAGAGCCTGGGCGAGATGGCCGTCCTGGCCGTCCGTGACAATGTCGTCCGTCCGGTGCTCGGCGCCAAGGGCGACAGCTACATGCCGTTCCTCACCTCGCTGTTCTTCTGGATCCTGGTGATGAACCTCATGGAGCTCATCCCGGTGCTCCAGTTCCCGTCGATGTCGCGGATCGGCTTCGTCTGGCCACTGGTCGGCGTCGTGTACATCTTCTACTGGTACCTGGGCTTCAGGACCAAGGGGTTCATCGGCTACTTCCGTTCCTGGGTCCCCAACGCGCCGTGGTTCATCATGCCGATCCTGATCCCGGTCGAGATCCTCAAGTACGTCTTCATCCAGCCGTTCACCCTCGGCGTCCGGCTGTTCGCGAACATGTTCGCGGGGCACCTGCTGCTGTCCATCTTCATGGTCGCGACCTGGTACCTGACCAGCCTGTCGATCGGCCTGCTGTACGCCGCAGGCTCGCTCTTCATGGTGTTCTTCGTCTTCGTGCTCGAGCTGCTCGTCGACGTTCTGCAGGCGTTCATCTTCACCACGCTGACCGCTACCTACATCGCGGACTCCCTGGAGCACGGCCACTGAGCCGGGCGCCCACAGCTCACTCTCTAGCGTTACAGCCCGGCGGGCAGGAGTCGCCGGACCGACCGAAAAGGAAGAATAAATGTCAGCAACAGCCGTTCTCGCCACCCAGGTTGTCAGCGTCAACATCGGCGCCGTGGGCTACGGCCTCGCCGCGATCGGCCCGGGCATCGGCATCGGCCTGGTCTTCGGCCACGCGATCGAGGCCATGGCCCGCCAGCCCGAGGCGTCCGCCCGCATCCAGCTCTACATGTGGATCGGCTTCGCGCTGACCGAGGCGCTCGCGCTCATCGGCCTCATCGCCCCCTTTATCTTCAAGTACTAAGAGCTCGATCCAGGGAAGTGAGGGCCGGATAAATGCTCCTCGCCGATAGCACTCAGAACCCGCTGCTCCCGACCGGGTCCGAGTTGATCCTCGGTATCGTCTGCTTCGTAGTCGTCTTCGGCATTCTCGGCAAGATGCTGCTGCCGCGGATCACCAAGACGCTGGCAGAGCGCGAAGACGCGATCCAGGGCGGCATCAACCGGGCCGACGAGGCCCAGGCCGAGGCGCAGGCGGTGCTGAACCAGTACCGCGCGCAGCTCGACGACGCCAAGCACGAGGCCGCGCGGATGCGCGAAGAGGCCCGCGAGGCGGGCGCCCAGATCATCGCCGAGATGCGCGAGCGCGCCGAGGCGGAGGCCCGCCGGATCACCGAGTCGGCGCAGTCCCAGATCGAGGCCGACCGGCAGCAGGCGCTGACCTCGCTGCGGGCCGAGGTCGGCACGCTTGCGACCGAGCTGGCGAGCCGCATTGTCGGCGAGTCGCTGACCGACACCGCCCGGCAGGGCCGGATGGTCGACCGATTCCTGGCCGACCTCGAGGCGCAGGGCACCGCGGGCACCGGGGCCAGGCGGTAATGCGCGGCGCGAGCAGGGCCTCCTACGCCGAGCTGCGCGAGCGGCTGTCGGCCGAGGCGCGCGGAGTCGTGACGGCCGGGCGGGTCGGCGACGAGCTGTTCGCCGTGGTCCGGCTGCTCGACGACGAGCATGGGCTGCGCCGCGCGCTCGCCG
>DATCGA010000096.1:0-3439 GCA_036509215.1 Trebonia sp. | reverse complement strand
GGTCGCTAGCAGACATCGTCCGTCCCCAGCGCGACGCGGTAGAACTCCTGATGAACACCATCCTCGCGCAAGGCTCAGGGCCGTAAGGACTGAGCGAGAGCGCTCAGTAGGTTCCTGCCTGCCACCCGTTGCTCCGGGTCCGGTCCGGCGCCCCACGGCCCGGGCCGTGGGGCGACCTCGCGTACCCGAGATTGATGACCGCGATCGCCACCCAGACAACGATAAGGCCGAGCGCGCCAGCCGGATGGCTGCCCGCCGCCACGGCGATCGCGCTGATCGGGATGCCCAGCACCATGGAAATAACGGCCAGCGCCAGCGGGGAACCCGAGCCGGAGCCACGCCGCTGCCGCGTCGGCACCGATTGCTGCGCCGCGAGCCGAGCGGCCACCCGAGCGTCGATCTCCCCACCGACCCTGTCAAGGAACGACTCGATCACCGCGTCGCGGTAACCGGGGCCGAGCTCACTGTAGGTTTCGGCGGCGGCCCGGATCTCTTCAGAGGACATGGAGCTCATGTCACCTACGCAACCACGCCCGCAGGGGGCAGTCACTACGGCCAGCCCCCCGAACCGAGGTAGGGCTAGACACCGAGTCTGCGCGAAAGGCACCGGCTCATCCCCGTCCACGACGGCTGCGACCCGGTCGAGCCACCCGCCCCGCCGAGGTCAGCTCTCCGCGTCGAGGTGAGCGCGATCGCATTAGGAGGCAGGCACTGTTGTTTCGTCCGCCTCCGCCGGGCGCGCCGGCAAAACCAGCCGAGCAGGTGCCGCCGACCTGCGGGCGCTGTTGGCGGCGCCGACCGGGGCCGAGGACTCCCACAGCTCGTCGATCAGGTAGCCGGCCGGCACGACCTGCCCCGGCCGCAGCGCCAGCAGGACCAGCAGCGCGCGCAGCCGCGTCCCGCTGACCTCAACCGCGCGCCCGGCTCCGTCACGGACCTCGACCGGCCCGAGCATGGCGACCCTCACGCCCCTCATTCTGCCTGCATTCGCCCGCAGCCAGAGCGTTCAGCGATCAGCGATCAGCCGATAACGCCGTCGAGTGCGATCAGCCGCCGGTCCCCGCCGTCAGCACGCCGACCGAGAGCAGGTTGACCGACGACGACGAGCACCCGGTCGACTTGTAGGCGAGGTAGATCGGCGTGGTCTGGCCGGGCGGGAAGAGCTGCAGGAAGGTGGTCGCGGCCGGCTTGCACGTCCCGCTCGGGTAGTTCCCCGCCTCGACGATCCGGAGCGTGGCGTTGGCGGAATGGCCGGCGTCGAGCGTCACCAGCGCGGCCGCCGTCGCGCTGGTCCGCGACGCCGCCGCGCCGACCTGGTTGACCGTCGACGAGCCGGCCGCCAGGGCCACCCCCGGGTACCCGTAGAGCGTGCACGGCGCGTTCGACAGGTTCGTGAAGTAGATGACCTGGTAGATCGATCCGGCCGTGCCCTGGGCGAGGCCGACGTGCGCCGACAGGTCCATCGACCCGCAGGCCGACGAGGCCGTCGACCCGGCCCCGGAGGTCGCCGAGGCGGAAGGAGCCACCGCCGCCGGGTTCGCAGCCTCCGACGCCGTAGCAGACGCCGCCGCGGCCGACGAAGCGGCCGACGTGCTCGAGCCCGCCGGGCTCCCCGCCGACGACGAAGAACCCGAGGACGAGCACCCGGCCACGCTCACTCCGGCCACAACAGCGGCCGCCCCGACCGCCGCCACCCGAACAGCCAGCCTCGAAGAACCAAGCATCGTCCACTCCCGTCTCTGCGGCCCAGGCGCCGCAGCATGCACAATGTCATGGAATCTCGCCGTGTATACGCCCTTTAAGGACGACGCCCGGTTAGCCATGGTTGGCGGAAGATTATGTCACTTCCATTACGGGGAGGACCGACCCATGACCGTTCCCCTGCCCGACTTGTTCAAGAGAGTCACGCTCGCCCCAGGAGGGGTGAGAATCAACACGTTGGTGGGCGGCAACGAGAGCGGCCCGCCGGTGCTGCTGCTGCACGGCTACCCGCAGACCCACGTGATGTGGCACCACGTCGCCCCGATCCTCGCGCAGGATCACCTGGTCGTCCTCACCGACCTGCGCGGCTACGGCGACAGCGGCAAGCCGCCGGGCGGCCCGACCCACGAGGCCTACGCGAAGCGCACGATGGCGCGGGACCAGGCGCTGGTGATGCGCGAGCTCGGCTTCGACGAGTTCGCGGTCGTCGGCCACGACCGCGGCGCCCGGGTGGCCCACCGGCTGACCCTGGACTATCCCCACCTGGTGACGAAGCTCGCGGTGCTGGACATCGTGCCCACCCGCCACGCGCTGCGCACGGCCGACCTGGATTTCGGCCTCGCCTACTGGCACTGGTTCTTCCTCGCCCAGCCCGAGCCGCTCCCTGAGCACCAGATCGGCGCCGACCCGGTCGGCTGGGTGCGCGGCCGGATGAGCAGCTGGCGGCGCGGCGGGCAGCCGTTCGACCCGCAGGCGGTCGACGAGTACGTCCGCTGCTTCCGCGAGCCGGCCGCCATCCACGCCTCGTGCGAGGACTACCGCGCCGCGACCGGCACCGACCTGGAAGACGATGACGCCGCCGCCGCCCGCGGCCAGCGCGTCACCGTCCCGCTGCTCGCCCTCTGGGGCGAGCACGGCTTCGTCGGCCGCCACTACGGCGACGTCGCCCAGGTCTGGCGCGAGTACGCCGACACGGTGACCGGCCGCTCGCTGCGCTGCGGTCACTTCCTGGCCGAGGAGGTCCCGCTCGAGACCGCCGCCGTCCTCCAGGCCTTCCTGGCCGGCTAAGTCCCGGTCGCCGAAGAGCGACCCGAGGAACCCGCGCGCCGCCGCCGCCTTCTCGTCGAGCTGCTTCTTCAAGGCGTCGACGACGACCCGGACCTCATCGGGCGGCGACGACGGGCGTCCGTCCGGCCCGAAGAACGTCATATCGTCGTCGTCATCATCGCCTGACCCGTGCGACCGATCCCGTCCCCGCTCCTCGACCACCGGCAGCCCGTCCGGCGGCGTGAACCCGAAGTCGTCCGACCCGCCGTCCGACAGTGACCGCAGCTCCAGTCGGATCGCGGTCTTGTCGCCGGAGTATCGCGTCAGCCGCAGCAGCCGACCGGACGACGCATCGACGACGGCCACGGCGGGCAGCCACCAGCCGGGCACCCAGGACAGCGCTCCGCCGTTGACCGTCCCGGCGCCGTTTGTGGCGATGACCCGGTATCCGGTCCGGCCGTCGACCTCGACCACGTCACCGCCCCACAACTCGCATCCGAGCAGCCAGGACCCGTCAACGAGCTGGGGCAGATAGACGTGCCAGTCCCGATCGAGCGTGCTGGCCGGCCCGACCCGGACCTCGTCCTGGAACACCTCGAAGGTCCGCTGCCCGTCGCAGGCAACCGTCACCGCGTCGCGATGACGCTTTCCGACCGGAAGTTTCCGCGCCCGAGTCGACGGGGTGCGGAAG
>DATCGA010000095.1:0-9327 GCA_036509215.1 Trebonia sp. | reverse complement strand
GTCCATGGCCGACGTGCCCCGGAACAGCTCCCCCAGGCCCTGGGAGCTGCCGCCGTTGGCGACGCCGAGCTCCACCCGTCCGCCGCTCAGCGCGTCGAGGACGGCGGCGTCCTCCGCGAGCCGCAGCGGGCTCTCCAGCGGGAGCGTGACGGCGGCCGTGCCCAGCCGCAGCCGACTGGTCCGCGCGGCCAGCCAGGCGAGGAAGACCAACGGCGAGGGCAGTCCGCCGACCGGGGCCGGCTGGGTGCGGGGCCCCCAGCGGCGCAGGTGGAACTGCCGTACCCACAGCCCCTCGACTCCAAGCCGCTCGGCCTGCCCGTACAGCTCAAGCGCGTCGTGGTAGTTGCGGGCCTGGTCGCCCGGCTCGTTCAGGATGGCGTACGCGGCGAGTCTGAGCGGCTCGTCGTTCTCTCTGATGGTCATGCTCGCAGTTCCCTTTCTAGCGCCGACGCCTTGACGTGCGCTGTGCTGTCAATCGCCGTGCTGGCTGGCTGCCAGCCCAGCCGCGGTGCAATCTCGGAGCCGATCGCCTCGAGCACGGCCAGGCCGATGGGAGTTTGAGCGCTGGCAAGGCGGGTCTCCAGACGTGGGCGTAGCTACAAGTCGGTGAATCCTACTATATTGATCAGAAAAGTATCAATTATTAGCGTGGGGTAACGACGATGTAACCGGGGCCAGGCGACCGATGAGCGGCAGGATCCCTGCTTCGCTTATTGCCAATAATGTCTAGCGAAATAACCGACAAATTGGTTCCGTTGGGCAAAGCGGACGAGTAAGAGCGTCGCCGCTTGGAACGGAGTTCACCATGGCCCCAGCAACGCATGCCCCGGCAGGCGCCCTGCACCTGGCTGTCGCGCTCGATGGCGCCGGCTGGCACCCGGCAGCATGGCGCGAGCAGGACGCCCAGCCGGACCGTCTCCTCACGGCGGCCTACTGGGTAGACCTGGCGCAGCGGGCCGAGCGCGGCCTGCTCGACTTCGTCACCATCGAGGACAGCCTCGACCTGCAGTCCGATGACCACTTCCGGCGTGACGAACGGACCGACCGCGTCCGCGGTCGGCTGGACGCCGTGCTGATCGCGGCCAGGGCCGCCCCGAGGACACGCCACATCGGGTTCATCCCGACGGCGGTCACCACCCACACCGAGCCGTTCCACACGTCCAAGGCGATCGCCACCCTCGACTACGTCGGCGCCGGCCGCGCGGGAGTGCGCGTGCAGATCGGCGGGCGGACCGACACGGCGGCGCACTTCGGCCGCCGCGAAATCCCATCCCTGAGCGTCGAGCGTCTTGCCGATCCCGACGTGCAGACCCAGATCACGGAGCACTTCGACGAGGCGGCTGACTACATCGAAGTGCTGCGCCGCCTCTGGGATAGCTGGGAGGACGACGCGGAGATCCGGGACGTGGCCACCGGGCGGTTTGTCGACCGCGGCAAGCTGCACTACATCGACTTCAAGAGCCGCTGGTTCTCGGTGCGGGGGCCGTCGATCACGCCCCGGCCGCCGCAGGGCCAGCCGCCGGTGGCCGCCCTCGGCCACGCGACGGTGCCGTACCGGCTGATCGCTCGGTCGGCCGACATCGGGTTCGTCACCCCGCGCGACCGGCAGAACGCGGCCGCGATCGTGGCCGAGATCCGCGCCGAGCAGGCGCTGGCCGGGCGCGCGGACGAGACCGTGCACGTATTCGGCGACCTCGTCGTGTTCCTCGACGACAGCGCCGCTGGCGCCCAGCGCCGCCGGGAGCGTCTGGACGAGCTGGCCGGCGGCGCGTACTTCAGCGATGCGCAGATCTTCGCCGGCACGGCGGCCGACCTGGCCGACCTGCTCCTGGACTGGCGGGAGGCGGGGCTGGCCGGGTTCCGGCTGCGCCCGGCGGCGCTGCCGCATGACCTGGCCCAGATCACCGACGCCCTCGTTCCCGAGCTGCAGCGCCGCGGCGCGTTCCGCACCGCCTACCCGGGCGGCGACGGTTCCGGCACCCTGCGGGGACTGCTCGGCCTGCCCCGCCCGGCCAACCGGTACGCCGCCGCCTGACCCATGAAGCTGCCTGATCAACGAAGCTGAGGACACCAGCATGACAAAACAGATCCACCTGGCCGCGCACTTCCCCGGCGTGAACAACACGACCGTCTGGAGCGACCCGGCGGCCGGCAGCCACATCGAGTTCGAGTCGTTCGCCCGCTTCGCCCAGACCGCCGAGCGCGGCAAGTTCGACTTCCTTTTCCTGGCCGAGGGCCTGCGTCTTCGCGAGCAGAACGGGCTGATCTACGACCTGGACGTGGTCGGCCGCCCGGACACCTTCACCATCCTCGCCGCGCTGGCCGCGGTCACCGACTTCCTCGGCCTCACCGGCACTATCAACTCGACGTTCAACGAGCCCTACGAGGTGGCCCGCCAGTTCGCCACCCTCGATCACCTCTCCGGCGGGCGGGCAGCCTGGAACGTCGTGACCAGCTGGGACGCCTTCACCGGGGAGAACTTCCGGCGGGCGGGCTACCTGGCGCAGGGTGACCGGTACGAGCGGGCGCGGACCTTCCTGCGAACCGCGACGGAACTGTGGGACTCCTGGCAAGGCGACGAGGTCATCGCGGACAAGCGCGACGGCGAGTTCCTGACGACGCCTGCTCCGGGCGCACTACGGTCACGACCCGGCGGCCATCGCGGTCGGCGCCGGGACGGCCGGGTACTACTCCGCGCCCAACTCGCAGGACGCCATCGAGGCGTACCAGCCGGTCTTCGCCGCCCACCTAACGTTCCAGCGCCGCCTCGGCCTGCAGCCAGTCTTCCCCACGTTGGAAGACTTCATCGAGCGATCCTCGGCGCTGATCGGCAGCCCGGCCCAGGTCGTCGAGAAGGTCCACCGCTACCACGAGCAGTTCGGCCACAGCGTGCTGCACCTGCACGCCGACGCGGGCGGGCTCACCGACGGGCAGCACCGGGCCAGCCTGGAGTTGTTCCAGTCCGACATCGCCCCGGTGCTGCGCCGCGAGATCCCTGACCCGCCCTGGGGCTGGGGCGGCGGGCCGCTCGGCGACGACACCGTGCCCGCTTCAACGTCCGCGCCAGCGCCAGCGGAGGCCGCCAGCGGCCTCCCGGGCGTCTCCCCGGTCGCCACCACCGGCTGACAAGAATCTCGGAGGACATTCGCATGACCAACACCCCACTGGCCGTCCTGGATCTTGTCCCGGTCTCCTCGGGATCGACCGCCGGCCAGGCGCTGCTCAACAGCATCGACCTCGCCCAGGAGGCCGAGCGCCTCGGCTACACCCGCTACTGGTTCGCCGAGCACCACCTCAACCCCGGCGTGGCCGGGACCTCGCCCGCCGTCGTGCTCGCGCTCACCGCGGGCGCCACCTCTACCATCCGCCTGGGCTCGGGCGCGGTGCAGATGGGGCACCGCACCGCGCTGTCCACGGTGGAGGAGTTCGGCCTGCTCGACGCGGCCCACCCGGGCCGCTTCGACCTCGGACTCGGCCGGTCCGGCGGGCGTCCGCGCGAGCCGAGGGAACCAGTGCTGGCGGGCGGGGGCACCGCGGCCGCCGTGGTCAACGGGCGCACCCTGAACGGGCTGCTGATCCCGCCGCGGTTCTCTTTCAAGCGGCTGCTTGACTCGCCCCGGTTCACGCTGCGGAAGACCCTGCTGCAGCTGCCGCACGCGGAATCGCAGAACTACACCGAGCAGGTCACCGACGTGCTGGCGCTGATCGCGGGCACCTACCGCTCCGCCGACGGTGAGGAGGCGCACGTGGTGCCCGGTGAGGGGGCCGCGCTGCAGATCTGGATCCTCGGCAGCAGCGGCGGCGAGAGCGCCGAGGTCGCCGGCCAGCGAGGCCTGCGGTTCGCCGCCAACTACCACGTGAGCCCGGCGACGGTCCTGGAAGCGGTCGACGGGTACCGGGCCGCGTTCAAGCCCTCGGCAGAGCTGGAGCGCCCCTATGTCAGCGTGTCAGCCGACGTGGTCGTCGCCGGCACCGAGGCCGCGGCCGCGGCCCGCGAGCTGGCCACCGGCTACGGGCTGTGGGTGCGCAGCATCCGCACGGCCGAGGGCGCCATCCAGTTCCCGACGCCCGAGCAGGCCCGCCGCCACCCGTGGACCGACGCCGACCGCGCCCTTGTCGCCGACCGGACCGCCACCCAGTTCGTCGGCCCCCCGGCCAGGTCGCCGACCAGCTCGAGCAGTTGCGCGACGCCACCGAGGCGGACGAGCTGATCATCACCACGATCACCCACGACCATGCCGACCGCGTCCGCTCGTACCGGCTGCTGGCCGAGGAATGGTCGAGACGATGACCGGCGGCGGCGCGTGCCGACCACCTCCATGTCTCCCCCCGCCGCCGCAGTGGTAATCCCGCTCTTCTTCAAGGGCGCGTCCTGGTCCGGCAGCGGGCTCGCGCTGGAAATCGCGGGGCTGGTCGCGGGGCCCGGCCTAGCACTGAATGTGCGGCCGGCCGTGGGAATCGTCGCGACGATGACCGGGAGCGAGCTGGCCTGGCGGGGAACTCACGGCCCGTTCGAGATGATGGTTTTGATGCTTTTGACTGCGGGGCCTAGCTCGCTGGTCGGGGCGGGGTCGCGCAGCAGGAGGCCGCAGGCGATGGCGAGCGGGGGGACGACGAGCAGCGCCAGCAGGGCGCCGCGCGGGCCGTGGGAGTTGGCGATCAGCGCGAGCAGCGGCGCGGCCAGGCCGCCGACGCTGACGCCGAGGCCGAGGGTGACACCGGCCGCCGTTCCCGGTCGGGTGGGCAGGTAGTCCTGGCCGAGCTTGATCAGCACCGCGAACGGTATGTTCAGCGAGATGCCGGTGGCGAGCGCGAACGGCAGCGGCGCGAGCGCACCCGGGACCAGCAGCAGGCCGGCCAGGACGGGCAGGATCACCGCCGTGCCGAGCTGGACGGTGCGGACCGCGCCGACCCGGTCCGCGATCCGGCCGCCGAGCAGGGTCCCGGCCACTCCCCCGGCCAGGAAGCAGGTCAGCGCGATGCCGGCCAGGCTGCGGGAGGCGTGCAGGTCGCGGATCCAGTACAGCTCGATGAACGTGTTGAGCCCGAAGAACGCCGTCGACCGGAGCACCTCGACCCCGGTCAGGGCCGCGAACGGGCCCCACCGATCGCGGCCGGTCCGCTCCGCCGCGACGGCGTGGGCGGCGCTCTCGCGGCGGTGCTTGCGCAGCAGCACGAAGGAGACCAGCGCCGCGGGCGGCAGGAACAGCGCGGTGGCGGGCAGGCCGAGCGCGATCAGGGCCGGGGTGGCGAGCGCCGGCGCGAGGAAGAAGCCGACGCTGCCGCCCGCCGCGAACAGGCTCATCGCGGCCGCGCTGTCCCCCGCGTCCTGGCGGGCGGCCTTGACCGCGGCCGGGTGGAACATCGAGATCCCGAGCCCGGACAGCAGGATCGCGCACCACACCGCGCCGTAGCCGGGCAGCAGGCCCGCGACGCTCAGCCCGAGCCCGGCCAGGCCGACCCCGGCCCCGGCCATCCAGCCCGCGTTCCGCCGGTCGGCGATGACGCCGATGAACGGCTGCGGGATCGAGCTGCCGAGGGTCGCCGCCAGCGTGAGCCCGGACGCGGCGACGTAGCCGTAGTGCCGGTCGAGGACGAAATAGGGGACGATCGACGGCACCAAACCCTGGTACAGGTCGTCGATCGCGTGCGCGAGGGCCCACAGCCGCATGCGCCGCCAGGCGGACGGCGCGGCGGCGTCAGCGTCCTCTCTCTGTTGCGTGATGGTCATGCCGTTCAGCCTGCTGCCTGGCCGCTCTGTCGGGCCACCGCTAAACTGACAGATTATGTCGCCAACCCGCCAGAACCCCGAGTGGCAGGAGCTGGTCGGGCCGACGTACGCCGAGCTGGCTCACCGGGACACGATCGACTGGCACTATCACGACGTGCACCAGATCGTGTACCCGAGCAGCGGGGTGCTGGCGATCTCGGCCGCCGCCGCGACCTGGGTCGTGCCGCCGCAGCGGGCGGTGTGGATCCCGCCGGGCGTCGCGCACGCGCACCAGGCGCACGGCCCGGTGCAGATGCGGACGCTGGCTATCTCGCCGGCGGCCGCCGACCGGCCGCTGCCCGTCGGCCCGGCCGTGCTTGAGGTCAGCCCGCTGCTGCGCGAGATCATCGTCGCGCTCACGTCGGGCGACGGCACGCCGTACACCGCCCGGCAGCGCGCGACCATGGAGCAGGTCGCGCTCGACCAGCTTCGCCGGGTCGACCAGCTGCCGGTCGGGCTGCCGACGCTAGCCGACGACCGGCTGCGCGCGATCGTGGCCCTGCTGCGGGCGGACCCGGCCGACGAGCGCACGCTGGCCGACCTCGGCGTGGCGGTAGGCGCGTCCGAGCGGACCCTGAGCCGGCTGTTCCGGCAGGAGGCCGGGATGAGCTTCCCGCAGTGGCGCACCCAGTTCCGGCTGCAGCACGCGCTGGTGCTGCTGGCGGACCGGACGCCGGTGACGACCACCGCGCTCGCCTGCGGCTGGTCCAACCCGAGCGCGTTCATTGAGACGTTCAGGCGCGCGTTCGGCGCGACGCCGGGCAAGTTCTACGCCGACCCGGCGTCCGCCGGCTGAAAGCCTGGCCTCGCGGTCCGCACCGGCAGGCGTTAATTCCCATCATTCGAGGGAATTACCAATCCTTCAGATCTTCTTAATTATTCGGAATCAGTTGATAAGGTCGACTTCGCGTTCTTGAATCATGCATAATTGGCGGAACCATCGCGCGGGTCTGGCCGCGCGACAGGATGGGGTGGGACGCTTTATGGCGGGATTCATAGACTTTCTGCTTATATTCATATTCCTCGTTGTGCCGCTCGTCGGCATAACCACACAGCTGGTTCCGCTGCGGCTGGATAACGTCATCTTCAGGGACACCGCGCCGACCTTCGCCTGGCAGCTTGTCGCCCAGTACGCGCTGGGGACATTCGAGCAGCGTTTCGGCTATCCAACCGGCTACTTCTATCCTGACGAAAAGCGCTCACAGCAAGGCGAGCGTCTGCTGATGAAGGAAGCCCAGCCCACCGGGGCCATTACCGACGGGTGTTCGATGCAGGTCGGCTCGCTTGGCACGGCCGGGCTAGAGGCTGGCTGCGGGGCCGGGTGCCTCTGGTTCTGCATGATCATGTGCATCGGTGCGCCGTTTTTTGCAATATCGTTCCTTGATCGGTTTTGCCGACTCCTGCTGCGATCGCGGGTCGATGTCCGCTTTACCACCTCGGGTCCCGACGCGATCGCGTCGCTGAGATTCTACGGGCCGGGCGGCTACGCGCTGCGAAAGCAGTACGTCCAGGCATTCGCCAAGCCCGAACTGCCTCTCGCCGTCGCGGGACCAGCTGTCCAGCCGCCCGCAACGGGTTTGGGACCGCAGCCCGCAGGGAGCGCGGCATGAGCGAACCTGAATTCTCCGAGGCCGAGGAAGAGGCCTGGGGTATTACGCCGGAAGAAGTATTGGAGCGCATTAGCGACGTCGAGGGCGCGATGCACGTCGACTTCGAGAAGTTCGCCAGGGAACTGCGCACCGACCTCGAACGGGTGGCGGCCGCGGTCACGCCACTGCTGGCCAAGCAGCACACCGACGCCCAGGCACGGATGCGGGTGCTGGAGACGCGGCTCAAAAACCGACAGGAACGACCGCTGATCGTGCTGGTGGCGAATCTGCTGACCGACATCCGCCGGCTCCGCTCGGCCGAGGACGTCAGGGACCACGTAGAGCAGACCCTCGCGGACGCGCTGGCCCGGGCGGGCTACCAGGAGATGGGCTCGGCCGGCGATCAGTTCGATCCGGACTGGCACGAGCCGATGTCCGGGTCGGTCGGGCGGGCGGGCACGGTGGCCCGGGTCTACAGCCGCGGGCTCGCCTGCTACGGAGACGTGATCATCAAGGCCAAAGTCGATGTCGAGCCTGCTTTCGCACCGGAAGATTCCGTGGCCGAAGGGGCGACCGCTGGGCAGGGGGAACCGCTGGTATGAGCGCTGGCAAGCAGGTAGTGGGGATCGACCTTGGCACGACCAACTCGGTCGTGTCCTTCGTCGACGACGCGGGCGAGGCGCACGCCATCGCCGGACGCGACGGCGAGCGGATCATTCCGTCGGTGGTCTGGTTCCCGCAAGACGACGAGACCCGGGTGGAAGTCGGCGAGCTGGCCAAGAGCCAGGCGGTCATCGACCCTGGCAGCGTCGCCCGGCTGTTCAAACGGGGCATGGGCGGCGCCACGTTCCTCGACTCCGGCCAGCCGTTCGCGGTGCGGGGCAAGACCTGGCGCCCGGAGGAACTATCCAGCCTGGTGCTGAAGAAGATGACTCAGATCGCCTCCGATCATCTCGGGCACGAGGTGACCGACGTGGTCATCACCGTGCCCGCGTACTTCGGCGAAGCCGAGCGATCGGCCACCCGGCAGGCCGGGGAGATGCTGGGCCTCACCGTGCACGCGCTGCCGGCCGAGCCGATGGCCGCCGCCGTGGCCCACGGGCTGGACGGGAACACCCGCGACCGCCGATTCCTGGTCTTCGACCTCGGCGGCGGGACCTTCGACGTCACGATCCTGGAACGCCACGACGACGGGCAGCTAGAGGCGATGTCCCACCACGGGGACCGCCGTCTCGGCGGCGCCGACTTCGACCGGCTGATCGTCGCGCGAATGAACGACATGGCGATCAGGACCCACGGCGTCGACATCGAGTCCGACCCGATCGACCTAGCCGATGCCTACGCGAAGGCCGAGCAGATCAAGAAGGAGCTCAGCACCAGGGAACGCGCCCAGGCCGCCCTCATCGCCGGCGGCAAGCGGATGACGTTCCCGCTCACCCGGGACGAGCTCAACGGCATGCTCGCCGAGCAGCTGGAGAACGTGGAGCTCGCGGTCGAGACCTGCCTGGACAACGTCGGGTTGACGGCCAAGGACATCGACGCGGTGCTGATGGTCGGCGGCAGCTCCCGGATCCCGGCCTTCCAGGACCTGCTGCGCCGATACTTCGGCCAGGAGCCGCAGCACTCGCGCAACCTCGACGAGGACGTGGCCCGCGGCGCCGCTCTCATCGGCGCGCTGAAGACCGGCACGGCCGCGCCCTCCAGCCCGCTGGCAAAGCTGCCCGCCCCCAAGGACCGCTCCTCGCACGCGATCGGGGTGGGCGCGCTGAACGACGAGGGAAGGATGGGCAACATGGTCGTGCTGCCCGCGAACGCGCCGATCCCGACCGTGCCCGCCGCCGAGCGAACGTTCGGCTGCGCCAGCGAGGGACAGACCGAGATCGAGGTGACCGTGTACGAGGGAGACGACTTCGACCTCAAGTTCGTTGACCGGCTCGGGAACGCCAGCGGCTCGCTGGGCGGACCGAA
>DATCGA010000094.1:0-4017 GCA_036509215.1 Trebonia sp. | reverse complement strand
GCTCTGCAGAGCGATGATCATGCCGTCGCTGGGCGGGGCGGTAGGGGTGGTGCTGGCGCAGCCCCTGGCGGGGGTTTCTGATCCGGTCGCGATGAGTTGGGGTGCGCTCGTTCGTATCAGCCGTGTGTTGACGGGAGCGGGTACAGGATCTGGGGAGGTTGGCTGATATGGCCTATGCGGTCGTGGTTCAGGTGCGGATCGAACCGGGCTCGGACATCGAGCACCGGCATGCCATTCTCAATGACTTCGTCGTCCCGGAGGTTCGGGCGCTGCCGGGCTTCCTGAAGGGGAGTTGGCTGAATGACGGCGCGGGCACCGGCACTTGCATTGTGGTGTTCGACAGCGAGGACAAAGCGCGGGCGGCGGTGGCGGTGTTGACGCCGGCCAACGGTCCGGCGGTGCTCAGCGTCGAGGTTAGCGCGGTGGAGATCGAGGTCTAGGTCGCTGGCGCAGCGGTGAACGTGGGGTCCGCTCGTTAGCGGCGGGACTGGGTGCCGTGTTTGCGGCGGTGGTCGCGGGTGAGGCGGAAGGCGAAGACGAGCGCGGATATCCCGCCTGAGTACATGGCGCCGCCGAGTCCTCCCAGGATGAGGGAACGGTGGTGGAGTTGCATGCTTCCCACCGGTCCGAGGTAGACACCGAAGCCGAAGAGCACCGCCGCTGCGACGAGTAGCAGCCAGGCTCGGTTGGGGCTGATGATCTCCCGGCGGGGCGGGAGCGGGGGAAGTCCGGCGCCGTCGTTGATCGCGTCCGCTATCGTGTCGGCGTTGGCTCGGCGGCCGGACCAGTAGGAAGGGCCGAGGACCGCGGTACCGACCGTATTACGCTCGCTGGCGAACGTGCCGTGCTGCGAGGTCACGGTCAGCTTGCTCCGGCGGAAGCCAACCTCGGTGACATCGGCGATCGGGACGCGCTCGGTCGTGAAGATGTTCCTGATTACCAGCGTGTCGCTGGTCAAGGTCACGGACTGGGCCAGCACCCGCCCGGCCAGGAACGCCCACGCGGCCAGGCCCAACGCGAGTGCGATCAAGATGGCGTGCGATACCTGGTTTGTCCATAGCGTGAAGGCCAGATACACGGCCGGCAGGGTGAGAATCAGGCCCATGCAAAAGGCCAGGGCAATGCGCGTTTCCAGGGGCGGCCGCCAGGTCCGCTCGGGGGCGCCGCCGGGCGCCTCGGTCATGAGCACGCGGGGAATCGTATGGGTTTGTGTGCGTTGTTGGCTACCGTCTTGGTTTGACTGACTGGACACTCTCCTACATACTGGGGGCATGCCCCGGCCTCGCAGTGATGACAAGCGGGCGGCGATCATGGCCGCCGCTACGCGGGTGATCGCCGCCCAGGGGCTGGGGGCGGCGACGGCGACGATCGCGAAGGAGGCGGGCGTCTCCAACGGGTCGCTGTTCACGTACTTCGACACCAAGGCCGACCTGCTCAACCACCTGTACCTGGAGCTGAAGACGGACATGGGGGCGGCGGCGCTTGGCGGGCTGCCGGTTGACGGCGACGTGCGTTCGCGGCTGCTGTCGATGTGCACCGGGTGGCTGCGGTGGGCGACCGCGTACCCGGAGCGGCGGCGGACGCTGGCGCAGCTCGACGTCTCGGATGAGATCACGGCGGCCACGCATCAGGCGGCCAGCCGGGCGATGAAGGGCATCGCGGAGATCCTGGAGCGGAGCCGGGAGAACGGGCCGCTGCGCGACGCGCCGCTTGCGTTCGTGGTGGGGCTGGCGAGTGCGGTCGCCGAGGCGACGATCGACTTCATCATCCGCGACCCGGACCACGCCGACGCGCACGCCCGGGCCGGGTTCGAGGCCATCTGGCGGATGATCGGCTGAATCGCGCGGCCGCTGGGAAAGCGGGCACTCGTATCCATGAATGACTGACTAGTCAGACTGCTAAGGAGGCAGGGTTATGGCACCCATCGACGGCGGGCCGTCCGGCCGGAAGGCGTACATCGTCACCGGTCCGACCGCCGGCATCGGCCGGCAGACCGCGCTTGATCTGGCCCGGCACGGGACCGTGGTGCTGGTTGGCCGCGACCCCGGCCGGCTGAACTCGGTGCAGCGGACGATCGAGGGGCGCGGCGGGCGGGCGGTGACGGTCGTCTGCGACCTGTCGGATCCGGCCAGCGTGCGGCGCGCGGCGGCGCGGATCATCGAGCTCGGGCTGCCGATCGTCGGCCTGCTCAACAACGCCGGCATCATGCAGCTGCGCCCGACCACGAACGCGCTCGGCTGGGACATGACGTTCGCGACCGACCACCTGGGGCCGTTCGCGCTGACCGAGGCGCTGGCACCGCACCTGCCGGACCGGGCGCAGGTCGTGTTCGTCTGCTCCGGGGTCGAGGATCCCGAGCGCCGGTTCGCGGTGATGGCGGGGTTCCGCGGCGGGCGGTACATCTCGGCCGAGGCGAGCGCGCGCGGCGAGTGGGCGCCGGGCGGCTCCAAGCTTCCGGGCGGGGACGCCTACGCGACGGCCAAGCAGTGCAACCTGGCGACGGTGCTGGCGTTCGCGCGCGAGATGCCGCGACTGCGGTTCAACGCGGTCGAGCCCGGCTTCAGCCCGGGCACCGATCTCGGCCGGGACAGCAACGTGGTCCTCCGCCTGGTGGTGAAGTACGCGCTCTCGCCGCTGGCGCCGCACATCAGGTACATGGGCAGCCCGAAGTCCGCCGCGCGGGTGATCGTCGGGGTACTGACCGACGACTCGGACGCCACCGGCGTGTACTACGACGAGCGGGGTCGGCCGATGAACGGGTCGGCGCTGGTGCGCTCGCCGGAGTTCGGCGACCGCGTGGTGGCCGAGACCCGCGCGCTGCTAGCGCAGGTTCCGGCCTGAAGAGCGAGGGTGGATGGCGTAGTGACCACGGAGTCGCCGTGGTTGGCCATCCGGCCGAGCGCGAAGGGGCCGTTGCCGGGCAGTCTCTATCGATGCTGTCCGAGGGCGGCGAGGACCGCGGCCGGGCGGGCGTCGAGGGGGCCGTTCAGCTCTAGCAGCGGGACGTCTCCCCAGGCGTCGAAGGGGTCGGCGTAGACGAGGTTCAGCAGCGCGTCGTTCATCGCCGAGCGGAGCCGGGGCATGTCCGGGGTCGGCAGGAGCCGCTCGGTCTCTGGGGTGATCACGGTGACGACCAGCAGGTCGAGGGTGGCGAGGGCGGACCGGACGGCTGGGGCGTCCGCCTCGCGCTCGGGGTCGGCGCCGGCCGCCGCCAGGTAGGCGAGGTAGTCGAGCGGGGTCCGGTCGAAGACGATCTCAGGCCGCGCGGGCGGCTGGCTGAGGGTGCGCAGCGAACGGGCTAGCTGGACGCGGTAATCGTCGAGCGAGGGCGGGAAGGCGAACTCGTGCCCTTCTTCCTCGAGGAGGTAGTAGGGCTCGACGGCGGTTACGTGGCCGGGGAGTTGCGCGCAGAGCGCCTCGGCCAGCGTCGTCTTGCCGGTGCCGTGGGCGCCGGAGATCCCGATTCTCATGCCGGGCCTCTGCTAGACGCCGGTGGCGCCGTCGACGCGCTCGCGGATCAGGTCGGCGTGGCCGTTGTGGCGGGCGTACTCCTCGATCAGGTGGACGTAGATCCAGCGGAGGCTGACGTCCTGGCCCATGAAGCGGCCGGTGTCGGTCAGGGCGCGGGCGGCGCAGAGGTCGCGGGCGCGGGCGATCTCCGCCTGCCAGGTGGCGAGGGCGGCGGCCAGGGTGGCGCCGGCGGCCAGGTCGAAGCCGCCGTCGGGGGCGTTCGGGTCGGCCTGCGGGTCGTAGATGGGCGGTGCCTGCTCTCCGGCGAAGACGCGGCGGAACCAGTTCCGCTCGACCTCGGCCAGATGCTGGACGAGGCCGGTCAGCGTGAAGCCGGACGGCGGGACCGACGCCTCGGCCGCCTGCTTGTCGTCGAGGCCCTCGCACTTCATGGCGAGGGTGGCGCGGTGGAAGTCGAGCCAGCTCTCGAGGGTGGTGCGCTCGTCGGCGTTGAGGGGCGGCATGGGGCGGTCGATGGTGGTCACCGGTCGATTATTCGCCGGCGGT
>DATCGA010000093.1:0-17427 GCA_036509215.1 Trebonia sp. | reverse complement strand
GGGAGGTTGGTGCGTGCTCTCACCCACGCCGGGTCCTGCATCTGCATTTCCTCGATGTCCCGCAGCCCGGTCTCGGGGTTGACGGGTGCGGCGTCGCCGAGCCGCAGGTCGAGAAACTCGTGATTCGCTGGCTCGCTGGCCACGCCCGCCCGTAGGATTCCCGGGTACCGGGAGGCCAGCTTGAACAGCATCTCGCCGGCGTGGCTGACGCCCACGTGGCCAAGGTTGCCCGCATCCACCTGCGGGTGGTGGCGGACATGCTCGAGGACGGCGAGCTCATCTTCGAACTCAAGCGGCGACCGGTTCATGACCTGCATGCCCTGGCGCCCGTCGACTATGAGCGGGCCCCCGCGGTTGAAGCCGAGGTCCACCTCCGTGCGGTACCGCCCCCACCCGCAGGCGTAGCCGGCGGCCAGGAGGCGCTCCATGATGTACGGGCGGGTGCGCACCCATTCCCGCAGCCAGCCGATCCCGCCACCGCCGTTGCCGTAAGCCAGGAAGACGAACGGGAACCGTCCCTCGTCAGCGGGGGTGCGCATCACATAGGGCACGTAAAGGCCATCGCGTGACTCGGCCAGGTAGTACGCCGCAGGGCGGGCAGAACCCTCGACATCTTCCACGAAGAGGGGCTCGCTGATGTTCCACCGCCCGGCTGTCATGTCGGCCCTGGGCCAGGGTTACGCCCCTCGGGCGTCCCGGCAGGGGCCCGCTGCTCGCACCTGTCCCGCGGCGGGGATCCTGTTCCGCTAGTTTTCATGATCGTCTCCGCACGGGCATAATCATAGATTTAGCAGGTGCCGCGAATCGCCGCCGGCCCGTATGCCGCGGCGAGCCGCCCGCCGACCTCGATCACGAGCTAGCAATCGACCTGCCGGTGGCGCCGTTGGGGGCCTGTCGCGGACTTCACGCCGTCCTGGTACTTCGGACGGTCAAAGAACTCCGGCTCGACCGCCGTCACTGCCCGGCATCGCCCCGCCCTCGTCCAGGACGACCCCGGCCCCCGAGTTTCCCCTGCTCACAGCGTTCATGATCGGTCTCCCCCCAAATCAGCGGGCATACCCCCGCAGAACCGGCCCATCCGTCGAGGTCAGCCATGCGGCAGGCCGACCCCGGAGCCGCACCGATTCGGCGGCCGGCGCGCCTCGGCACGCTCAACCCCAAGAATGGCGGCATTGCGCCATGCGCAAAGGGTTCGCGTCCGAGAGGGACTTGAACCCGTGCGTCTGGCTGGTTCTGTCTGAGCGTGACCGCGAGATCGTCATCGGGCCTGATGAGAGCGCGCCCGTCGGCATGTGCTTCATGCCGGTGATGGTCGGGAACCGGGTTCATCTCGACCTCGCCAGCAGCGCTGAGGACCGCGACGATGAGATCGAGCGCCTTCTCGCGCTCGGTGCCCGCCGGGTCGGCATCGGGCAGGCCGACGCTGAGTCCTGGCCGGTCCTGGCCGACCCTAGGGAAACGAGTTCTGCGTGGTACGCCCGAAGGCGACGCTCACCGGATGACAATCAGCACCAGGCCCGCTGAGATCCGACCGGCGAGTAGAGGGGCCGCGGACGACGCGGGCTATGACCTGACCCGGCTGGCGTGGCTGCTGGCGGACCTGCCCGCCGACGTCACGGGCCGGCTGCGCAGCGACCGGGTGATGTACTTCCCGGCCCCGCCGCGCCCGGCGCGGCCGGCCTCCGCGGGCGGGCGACGGGCGCAAGCTGGACTTCGGCGATCCGGCGAGCTGGCCGGACCCGGCCGTCACCACCGTCACGGGCATCGCCCGGTACGGCGCAAGCCTTCACCGGCGGCTGGAGCACCGCGGCAGCTGGGAGGACCACGACGGCGAGCTCCCGGTAGTAGAGGGCACTCTCATCCGGCTGCAGGTGGGCCACCTGCCCGGATGCCGCGATGCGGACCCCGTCTGGCTATGGTCCGCCCGCGCCGCGGCCACCGAAGAAGGCGTGAACCGGTCCTGGCAGGCGTTCCTGCGCCGCTTCGATATCGAACGTACGTTCCGGTTCCTCGGGCAGACCCTGGGCTGGACCCGCCCGAACTGCGGGACCCGGCCGCCGCCGACCGCTGGACCTGGCTCGTCATCGCCGCCTACGCCCAGCTGCACCTCGCCCGCGACCTCGCCGCCGATGTCCGGCTGCCCTGGCAGCGGCCCTGCCTACCCGGCCGCCTTACCCCCGCCCGCGTCCGCCGTGGGTTTCGCCGTATCCGCCAGGACCTGCCCGTTCCCGCCAGCGCGCCGAAACCCTCCCGGCCCGGACCCGGCCGCCCGAATGGCTCGAAGAACCGCCGGCCTGTCATGCGCCACGACGTCGGCAAGATCCTCAAGCGTGAAGAACCGAAGGAGAAGACCCGCAGGCAGGCAGGTTAAATAGCAAGCTGTAGCTCCACACATTTCTAGAAGCCAGGACGGCCCTCGGTAGCCGAGTGGCGTTCTCATGAGGATGTTCAAACGTCACAGGGAGCGCAGCATGCCGCCATCCACCGGCACCACGAGCCCGGTCAGATAGGACGCGGCGGGAGACAGCAGAAACGCCGCGACCCGGCCGAATTCCTCGGGCGTGCCGTAGCGCCGGAGGGGGATAGTGGCCTCGGCGACCGCGCGCCGTCCGGGCGTGCGTTCGTCGAGTTCCGCGGTCCGTGCTGTCGAGATCCGGCCGGGCAGGAGGCCGAGAACTCTGATGCCGTCCGGGCCGAGCTCATCAGCCAGCTGCTTCGCTACCATCGCCAGGCCGGGACGGAGGCCGTTGGAGGTCGCGAGCCCGCCGACCGGTGACTTCACCGACGACGAGAGCACGAACCCGATCACGCCACCCGGCTCGAGCGCGCCTGCGGCCGCTCGCGCGACCCGCAGCGCGCCGATGAAGACCGACTCGAACGCAGCGGCCCAGTGCTCGTCGGGCGTGCCGAGGACGGTCCCTGATGGCGGGCCGCCCGTGCTCACGAGAACCCCGTCTAGCCGGCCGAACTCCCGTAGCGCTGCCGCCGTGAGCACCTCCCCCACCTCGGGGCTAGCGTTGTCGATGGCCACGCTCGCCGCGTGCCCAGAATCGCTAAGATCCTTCGCGGCGGCGGCTACCGACGCTGCATCACGCCCGGAAATCAGTACCCGCGCCCCTTCGCCAACGAGCTCCCTCGCCGTCGCGAAGCCAAGCCCGCGGGTCGCCCCGGTCACGATGTAGACCCGTCCGGCTAGTTGCAGATCCACGGCCGGATTCCCCCATCCCTGGAAATCGCGGGCCCCCTGAGGGGTCCGTTTCTGGTTCCTTGACACCTCTTCGCCAATCGATGTATACAGCAGTGTACCGTACCTCGTCCCGAGGAGGACCCCGGCAAATGAGTGAGAACTTCGAGCAGGCCATGGCCATGCGGCGGGCGGTGCTCGGCGACGAGTACATGGACCGCGTCATGGCCAAGACCACGCCCCTGAACGAACCGTTTCAGCAGTTCGTGACCCGCTGGGTGTGGGGCGAATCGTGGCTGGACGACGCGCTTGACCCACAAACGCGCAGCCTGCTCACCATCGGCCTGGTCGCGGCGCTGGGCCAGGTCGGCGAGGTCAGGCTGCATACCGCGGGGGCGCTGCGCAACGGCTGCACGCCGGAGCAGATCGGCGCGGTGCTCAAGCACGTGGCCGTATACACCGGCGTGGCCCTGGCCGTCGCCGCGCTTAACGTCGCGGACGAGGAGATCGCGGCAATGGCCGCGGCGGACGGCGCACGGTGACCGCGGACACCGCCCGGGCGGAATCCGGGCTCGTCGCGCAGCTGGCCGACGCCCGGGTCATCGACCTTGAGCAGCCGCGCTTCCAGGGCATGCCGATGTTCCCCGCGAACAACCCGAACTACACGTTCATGCTGCACCGGCGCCATGAGGAGGGCCTGGAGAGCCGGACCAGCGCCGGCGGAATGATCCTGACCGCCGACCACGCCGGCACCCACGTCGACGCGCTGTGCCACCAGGCCGAGAACATGACGATGTTCGGCGGCATCCCCGTGTCGGCCGCGAACCAGGGGCCTGGCGGCCTCACCGCGCTGACCGCGGAGACACTTCCGCCGATCATCCGCCGCGGCGTCCTCATCGACCTCGTCGCCGCCAGGGGCGACCGGCTGCCGCCCAGGTATCTCGTCGAGCGCGATGAGCTCGCCGCGACCGCGGAAAACCAGGGCGTCGACGTGCGCCCGGGGGACGTCCTGCTCATCCACACCGGCTGGGGCGCCGCCTGGCACGATCCCGACTACATCACCGGCGGGGGGATGGCCAGGAGCAGCGGCGAGTGGGCGGTCGAGCGGCAGGTCTATGCCGTCGGCGCCGACAACATGTCCTGGGATCTGCCTGGCTACACCGATCCCGTGCTCGGGCATACACTGCCCAACCACACCTTGCTGCTGGCCCGCGCCGGCATCCTGATCTTCGAGAACCTGCTACTCGAGGACCTAGCCGCGACCAGGGTGCGGGAGTTCGCGTTCGTCAGCCTGCCGCTGAAGCTAGTCGGTGCCACCGGTTCGCCGACCCGCCCGGTAGCCATCATCCCCCAAGTCCCACAAGCCTCACAGGACGGACAGTGACCATGGCAGAGCAGCCAGAGAACCTGACCCAGCGGCTCGCGGACTTCGTTGTCGCGACGCGGCTGGAAGACCTGTCCAACAGCGCCCGCGAGCGTGCCCGCGTCATCCTGGTGGACACGGTGGCGAGTGCGCTGATGGGCGGCCGCAGCTCGGAAGTGCCCATGATCGAGCGGCTCGCGGCCACCGTGGCGGGGCCGGGGAACTCGCCGGTCGTTGGCCGGCCATCGCTTTCGCCCGGCGGGGCGGCACTGGTCAATGGGTACCTGATCACCGCGACGACCGTCTGCGATGTGCACAAGGCCACTCTGTGCCATGTGACGCCCGAGGTCTTCCCCCCCGCCCTGGCCGTCGCCGCCGAGAAGGGCGCATCGGGCAAGGACTTCCTGCTCGCGTTCGCGCTCGGCCTGGAGATCACCAGCAGGATTGGCCTGGGCTCCGACTATCCGGCGTTTCGCGCCAACGGCTGGCACTCGCCCGGCGTCTGGGGCCCATTCGGCGGCGCGGCCGCGGCCGGCAAGCTGCTCGGCCTGGACGCCCGGCAGATGCGGAATGCCTTCGGGCTGGCAGGCAGCCAGTCCGCGGGGACGTTCGCACACTGGGGGACGCCGACGATCAAGTTCCACCAGTCGCGTGGGGCGCTGTCCGGCTTCATCGCGGCCACCCTGGCCGAAACGGGGTTCGAGGCCGGCGCAGATGTGTTGACCGCCGCCGACGGCGGCCTGTACGGCACCTACTCCAACGGAGGCAAGCCTGAGCTCGCTCTGGACGGGCTCGGTGACCGCTGGGAGCTTGAGCAGCTCAGCCTCCGGGCGTGGCCGCTCGCGAGCTCGCTCCAGTCGGTGGCGACCGCGCTGCTGCACCTGGTTGAGGCCGAGGGCGCGCAGGCTGACGCCGTGGCCCGGGTCAGGGTCGGGCTCAGCCGCACCGTTTACGACATGCACGGCACGCTGCCCTGGGATGACCGATTCCACGCGCTGCTTTCCGCGCCGTTCGTCACCGCCGTCATCCTGGCCGACGGGGCCTGCGGACTTGACCAGTTCACCCCCGAGCGGCTGAAGGACGCCCGGGTCGACCACTTCGCGCGCGAGAACGTCACCATCGAGGTCGACAAGACCGTGCAGGGTACCGGCGCCATCGTTGATATCGAGCTCACGGACGGCCGACGGCTGCACGACCAGCGCGCCGTCCCGCTGGGCGACCCGCAGGACCCACTGAGCATGGCCGACGTCAGGGCCAAGTTTCGCACGGCGGCCGCGGGCATCCTGCCCGATGAGCAGGCCGTCGCGACCTTCGATCAGCTGGCGCGGATCGATGAGCTGCCCGCAGTCGACGCCGCGCTGTTCGGCGCGGGAGACCAGCGGTAATGCGAGAAGGCGCCCTGTCAGGGACCTGGTACATCATGCCGACTGCCTTCGGCCCTGACGGCTCGCTCGACCTGGCGAGCCAGCAAACCCTCACCGAGGCGGTCCTCAACTGGGGCGCCGAGGGCCTGACCGTCCTCGGCGTCATGGGCGAGGCGTCCGCGCTAGACACGGCCGAGCGCGGCGCCGTCATCAGCGCGGTGGTAGAGGCGGCAAGCGACGTCCCGGTCGCGGTCGGCGTGTCGAGCAGCGCGCGGTATGCCTCCATCGCGCTGGCCAGGCAGGCCGCGGCGTGCGGGGCAAGCGCGGTCATGGTGGCGCCGCCGCCACTGCTGCGCTCCGCGGACGCGCTGCCCGGCTTCTTCGCCGAGGTCGCCGAGCGCGGCGAGCTGCCGATGATCGTCCAGGACGAGCCGGCCGCGACCGGTGTGCTCATCCCAGTGAGTGTCCTCGCCGAGTGCCTGCGGGCCGCGCGCACGGATGTCGTGAAGCTCGAAGACCCGCCCACCGCTACGAAGATCTCAGCGCTGCTGGCGCACGTACCTGACGCCAAGGTATTCGGCGGCCTCGGCGGCGCGGCCAGCTACTTCGAGCTACGCCGCGGTGCCGTCGGCACGATGACCGGCTTCTCCTATCCAGAGGTGCTGCGTCAGGTCAGAACGGCCCTGGCCACGGGCGACCACGCTGCGGCGTACGCCACGTTCGCCAGGTACCTGCCGCTCATCGCCTTCGAGGCCCAGCCCGGGATCGGGCTGGGCATCAGAAAGGAACTACTGCGGCGGCGCGGCGCCCTCGCCTGCGGGATCACCAGGATCGGCGACCCGTCGTCCGCCGCGCTGCGCGCCGAGCTCGATGAGGTGCTCGCCGCCCTTCAGCTTGAGCCGACGCTCAAGCCGCTTGTCCCGTGACCCCGATCTCGGACGAACCCGATCTTCAAGGCACCCCCTTCAAAGCTAGGACTGGTAATGCCGAATGTGATTGTCGTCGGCGCCGGAAACGCCGGTCTGTGCGCAGCGCTCGCCGCCGCCGAGCAGGGCGCTGATGTCACGCTGATCGAGCGCGCCCCGCAGGCGGAACGCGGCGGGAACAGCGCGTTCACCGCCGGCGCGATGCGTGTCACCTACGACGGCCCCGATGACCTGCGTCTTCTCATGCCGGATCTCACCTCGGCGGAATGGGAGACTAGCGATTTCGGCACGTACCCAGCCGATGCCTTCTACGACGACATGGCCCGGGTCACCGAGTCCCGCTGCGACCCGGATCTAACCGAGACCCTCGTCACCCGCAGCTTGCCCACCCTGGAGTGGATGCGGACGAAAGGGGTGCGCTTCATCCCGACCTACCATCGCCAGGCGTTCAAAGTCGACGGACGGTACAAGTTCTGGGGCGGCCTCACCGTCGAGGCGGTGGGCGGCGGTCGCGGTCTGGTCGACGCCCTCTGGGGCACGGCCGAGCGCGCCGGGATCACCGTCCGCTATGAGACTCGCGCCATCGCCCTGACCCAGCACGCCGGCCGGCTGGCGGGCGTGCGGGTGCGGCACAATGACGGGACGACGGAAGACATTCCCACGGATGCGGTGGTGCTCGCCAGCGGCGGTTTCCAGGCCAATGCCGCGTGGCGGACCCGCTACCTCGGTCCCGGCTGGGATCTCGCCAAAGTGCGCGGGACCCGCTTCAACACTGGCGATGGCATTCAGATGGCGCTCGACATCGGCGCGCGGGCGACCGGCAACTGGTCCGGCTGCCACGCCGTCGGCTGGGACAGGAACGCCCCTGAGTTCGGTGACCGCGAGATCGGCGATGGCTTCCAGAAGCACAGCTACCCGTTCGGGATCATGGTGAACGCGGACGGCAAGCGCTTCGTGGACGAGGGCGCCGACTTCCGAAATCTCACCTACGCCCGGTACGGCCGGGAGGTCCTGCAGCAGCCCCGGCAGTTTGCCTGGCAGATATTCGACGCCAAGGTCAAGAGCCTGCTTCGCGACGAGTACCGCATCAGGGAGATCACCAAGGTGACCGCCGATACGCTCGAAGACCTGGCCCGCAAGCTGGACGGCGTTGACCCGGCCGGTTTCCTCGACACTGTGAAGCGTTACAACGAGGCCGTGCAAGTCGGGATCCCGTTCAACCCCAACGTCAAGGACGGCCGGGGCACCGACGGCATCACCCCGCGCAAGTCGAACTGGGCCAACGTGCTCGACGCTCCCCCATTCGAGGCGTATCAGATCACCTGCGGCATAACCTTCACGTTCGGCGGGCTCGCGATCGATCCGCGCACCGCGAACGTGCTCGCTGAGGAAGGCAACGCGATTCCTGGCCTGTACGCATGCGGTGAGCTGGTCGGCGGCCTGTTCTACTTCAATTACCCCGGCGGCAGCGGACTCACGGCGGGCGCGGTGTTCGGCCGGATCGCCGGCGCCGCGGCGGCGGTAAGCGCCGCGGCGGACGGAGCGTGAGGCTGTGACCGCTGCGCCCGGCCGTCCCGGCACCATCATCGGGGTCGGCCTGAACTACCTCAAGCACGCGGCCGATCTCGCCGCCCGGCCGACCGATCTGCCCACGCTCTTCTTCAAGGGCGGCCACACGCTCATCGGCCCCGGCGAGCCCATCCCGCTGCCGCCGCTGAGCCAGCGCGTGACCGCCGAGGCCGAGCTCGGCCTGGTGATCAGCCGCCGGATGTACCAGGTATCCGAGTCAGCGGCCCTAGATTACGTGGCGGGCGGCTGCTGCGTCCTAGACCAGACAGCCGAGGACGTGCTCCAGATGGACTCCCGGCTGCTGACCCTGTCGAAGAACTTCCCCGGATTCTTCTCGCTCGGCGGCCAGCTCATCCCGCTCGCTCACCTGGGCTCGCTGTCCCAGGTAGAGGTGGCCACCTACCTGAACGGCGTCCTCGTCCGCTCCGCCCCGGTAGCGGACATGCGGTTCGCCCCGGCCCGGCTCCTCGCCTTCATCAGCCAGGTCATGCCGCTCGAGCCCGGCGACGTGGTCTCCACCGGCACACCCGGTGCCGTGGTCCTGGCCCCGGGCGACGTGGCCGAATGCCGGATCAGCGGGTTCGAGCCGCTTACCAACCCGGTGGTCGCCGTAGCGGCTTAGCCGCGGCCGGGGCCGCTGTCATGCGGGGAAAGCGCGCAGCCACGCGTCCGTTCGGGATGAAGATCTTGGTTCTCCCGAACGGACGCGCCTTGCTCTTTCAGGCCGCGCTGCTCCCGGTCATGCGGCTGCCCGGCCGGCGGCCTGGCCGGCCGGGCAGCCCCAGGCGGTCACTCGCCCTTCGGAGTGGCTTTCTCTAGCTGGGCCGCGGAGACGGTGCCGACGACCTGCTCTACTCCGCTCAGGCTGGACCGAACGAGCTCGTACGGACCGAACACGTTGTGGAACTGGTTGTAGTCCATGTCCCCGCTCGCGCCGTCGTAGTTGATCTTCATGCCCGCCTTCAGGTCGGCCAGTGCCGTCTTGTAGTCGTAGACGACCGTTCCCGGCGCGGAGGTCACAAGCGGGATGTCCTTGGCGTAGGTCGTGCCGACGGTGGTCCCGGCCTTATCGATGGCCAGCGCGAGCGCGATGGTGGCGTCGTAGGAGTACGTCGCGCTCGCGAGCGGCTGCTGGCCCTTGAAGTCCTGGTTGAAGTACTTCATGAAGACCGCGTTGGCCGGTGAGGTGGCCGAGGCCCCCTCCGCCGACAGCACGGCCTTGTTGGCGACTGCGGGGGTGACGGCCTTGATCCACTCGGCCGCGGCGCTGGTGTCGCTGGCGATGATCGGGATGGCGAGGTTGTCGATTTCCTTGAAGTCCTGGGTCAGGACCGCGGCGGTCGGGGGCTCCATCTGGCTGAAGATCACCTGCGGCTTCGCCTGCGATACCTTCAGCGCCTCGGTCCGAAACGAGGTAAGGCCGGGGGTGAGCGACTCGTTGGCCACGATCGTGCCCCCGCCTGCCTTGTAGGCAGCCTCGATGTAGGGGATGAAGTCCTGCGCGGTGGTGATGGTCGACATCATGAACGCGGCCCGCTTCTCGCCATGCTCAAGCGCCCATACCGCCATCGCCACCCCCTCCTGGAGGTCGGAGGGGCTGTCCCGCCAGAGCATAGGGTCGGTCGTGTTGTCGTAGGCGGTGTCGCCGCCCTCGAACTCGAACGGGATCTTGTCGGCGTCCAGGATCCGCTGGATCGCCCCGATCTCGAGACCGCCCGGGCCGATGATGCCCACCGGGTGGCTCGCCGCGATCATCTGCTCGGCTGCGGGCACGGCGTCCACGGGGTCGCCGAGCGTGTCGGCGTGCACGATCTCGAGCTTGCGCCCGAGGATGCCGCCGTTGGCGTTGATTTCGCTGGCCGCGACGGTGACGCCCTGGAGGGCGGCCTCGCCGACGGACGCGTAGGCGCCGGTGAAGGGGTGCAGCACCCCGAAGGTGATCGGCGACGTACTTGCTCCTCCGCCGGAACCCGGCGACGACGCACATGCTGTCAGGCCGGCCAGCGACGCGGCGACCGCGACGCATAGACAGGCACGGGTTGTTCCCGGTATTTTCAGGACGGACATCATTTGTCTCCTCGTTGAGTTAGCTGAGGCGGCGCAGGCGCACGGTCATGCGCCTCCGCCGATGTAAAGCGAGACCACCTCCTCGTCGTTAAGCAGCTGCGCTGGGGGACCGGACAGCCGGTTCTTGCCGAGCACGAGCACGTAGGCCCAGTCGGCGTGGCTGAGGGTGCGGCGGGTGTTCTGCTCGACGACGACCACCGCGACGCCGGTCTGCCGGACCTGGATGATGTGCTCCCACACCGCCGTCTCGAACTTCGGCGCCATCCCCGCCGTGGGCTCGTCCACCAGCAGGACCTTGGGACGGGACATGAGGCCGCGGGCCATTGCCAGCATGTTCCGCTGGCCGCCGCTCAGCGTCCTGGCCGGCCGCCGGGCGGCGCGGCGCAGGTCGGGGAACAGCTCGTACAGCTCCTCGATCCTGGCCTTGACCCCGGACCTGCTGGTGTACCCGCCCATCTCGAGGTTCTCGTACACGGTCAACGAGGGGAACACGTTGGCGACCTGCGGCACGTAGGCCATGCCCCGGCGGACTAGCTTGTCCGCGGTCAAGCCGGTGGCGGCCTGACCGCAGATCTGGATCTCGCCGCTCGACGGCTTGATGACCCCGGCGATGGTCTTCATCAGGGTCGACTTCCCCGCTCCGTTGGGTCCCACGATCGCCGTGATGGAGGCGGCCCTGGCCTCTAGGGTTACTCCCTCAATGATCGGCGGCCCGCCGTAGCCGGCCGTGAGGTCCTTGATCACCAGGTATGGCTCGCCGGCGACGGGCGACCCGGGCGCGGACGGGTTAGATTGCGGCAGCTCAGACATCGGCGACGTGCTCCTGACCTAGGTAGGCGTCCACGACGTCGCGGTTCGCGCGCAGTTCCGCCATCGAACCGGACGCGATGGTCTGGCCGAGGGCCATGACGATGATGTGGCCGCAGAGGCGTTCGAGGAACGGCAGGTTGTGCTCCACCATGAGCACGGTGATGTCGGCCTCCACCATGGCGAGGATGAGGTCACTCATCCGCTCCCTCAGCACCGGGTTAACTCCGGCCTGCGGCTCGTCGAGCAGCACCAGCCGCGGGCTGGCGGCGGCGAGCCGCGCGAACTCGAGCAGCCGCTTCTGGCCGCCGCTCAGGTTCCCGGCGGGCTCGTCCTTCAGCCGCAGCAGGCCGACCGCGTCGAGCAACTCCCTCGCGCGCACCCGGTCGGCGTTCTCGGCCGCTTTCAACCGGCGTGCGGTCAGCAGCCCGCGCCAGACCGCGTCCCGCCCTTCGACCGGAGCGGACAGAAGCATGTTGTCCATGACGGTCAGTCCGCCCCACTCCCGGGGCGTCTGGAAGCTGCGCATCAGCCCGAGCCGGGCCACGGCGTGCGCCGGCTTGCCGTCGATGCGCTTGCCGTCGAATTCGATGACGCCGGAATCCGGCGCGTCGAAGCCGGAGATCAGGTTGATCATCGTGCTCTTGCCGGCACCATTCGGACCGATGAGCCCGGTGAGCGAGCCTCGGCGCACCTCGAAGCTGGCGCCGTCCACCGCCCGGACGCCCCCGAAGGCCCGCACCACGTTGCTGACCCGAAGCGACACCGGATCGTCCGCTACCGCGCCTACTGCGCCTGCCGGGCCGGCTTCGCCGGAAACGCTGACCAGGAGCGGAGAGCGGAAGGTCAGCGCCATGGCTTGCGCGGGTACCTCGGCTGGCTCCGCGGTGAACTGGGCGGCCGCGGCCGCGCTGGCCGGCTCCGCCCACCGCGGCGCCTGACGGAACCGTGGCGGCGTGAACCGCGCGGCCCAGCCGGGTACCGTCAGGAGCCCGGCGCCGGATCCCGCTACGGCCAGCCGGTCTCTTGCCCGTCGCTCGGGGAGGATGCCCTGCGGACGAAACCACAGGATCGCGACGATCAGCAGCCCGATCACAACCAGCCTGATCGCATCGCCGCTGGAGGCGTTGCTCCCGATCTGCGGGATGTACCGGGTGACCTCCTGGATCCCGACCTCGACGAAGAACGCGCCGATGATCACGCCGAGGGAGTTGCCCGTGCCGCCGATGAAGATCGCCGCGTAGATGAGGAAGGTTTCCGTAGGGGTCCAGCCGTAGGGGTTGAAGGCGGTGATGTACGCGGCGAGCAGTGCGCCGCCAAGACCGGCCACACAGCCACCGAGGATGTAGGCCTTGAGCTTCACCTGGTACACGTTCCGGCCGAAGGCGGCCGAGGCGGTGTCGTCCTCACGGACGGAGCGCACGGTCCGGCCGAACGGGCTCTTGACCAGCCGTTCGAGGACCAGGTAGGTCACGATCAGCGCGATGATGCAGATGATGAGGTAGTTGCCGCCGTCCGGCCCCAGAGCGCCGACCGAGGAGAGGGGCTGCGGCATCCCGTAGAGCCCCTCATAGCCGTCGAACAGCGGGGTGTACTGGCCGATGACCAAGGCCAGGATGAGGGCGATGGCCAGCGTCGTGATGCCGAAGTAGTCGTCGCGCAGCTTTCTCAGCGCGACCGCCCCGGCTATGGCCGACAGCAGCCCGGCGATTATCACGGCGGCGATCACGCCGATCAGGAACGGCCAGCGCAGTCCCAGGATGTAGCCGCCGGGCGGGGGCAGGTTGCTCGGCGGCAGCGTGATGACCGAGTAGACGTAGGCGCCGATCGCCACGAAGGCGAACAGGGCGATGTCGAACTCGCCCGCCCAGCCCCAGCGCACGTTGAGCGCGAGCGCGATGATCGCAAAGATAACGCCGGTGGTCGCGAGTCCGACTAGGTACTGGTTCATGCTGTCGCTCCTGCCGCTCCGGAGGCCCTGGGCGCGGCGAAGATGCCGTTCGGCCGCACCAGCAGGGTGAGGATCAGCAGGCCGAACGCCACGGCTTCCTTATAGGAGGAGGGGATATACAGCGCGCTGATCTCCATGGCCAGGCCGATGACGAGCGCTCCGGCCATCGCGCCGTAGGGCTTGCCGATGCCGCCGAGGATGGCCGCGGCGAAGATCACGAGCAGGTAGCCCTGCCCGAGGGTCGGGGAGAGCGTCCCCGAGCTGATTCCGAGCAGGAACCCGGCGAAGCCCGCGATAGTGCCGTCGATCAGCCAGGTCAGGCGGATGACGCCCTCACTGTTGATGCCGGTGACCCGAGCCAGGTCCCTGCTGTCGGACACCGCTCGCTGTGCCTTGCCGAATTTGGTGTATTTCAGCAGGACGTGTACCGCGATCATCAGCACGATCGCAAGGCCGATGGTGAGCAGGTTGAGGCTGGTGAGCAAGAGCGGCCCGATCTTGTGCGGCGCGCTCTGCGGCAGGTTGTAGGAGAGGCTGTTGCCGCCGAAGAACAGCAAGATCAGGTTCTGGATGATCAGGCTGGCCGCGATGGTAAGGATGAAGAGGATAAGCAGCTTGGGCTTGCGCCGCGCGAACGGCTGGAGCAGCAGGGCATTCATTAGGAAGGCGACGCCGCCGCCGGCGGCCGCAGCGGCCAGGGCGCACAACCAGAAGTTGCCGCCGTGCTCGTTGACCAAGTAAGCGGCGTACGCCCCGACCGTCAGGAACTCCCCGTGCGCGAAGTTCGGAATGCGGGCCACGCTCATCTGGAGCGAAAGGGGAACGGTGGCGAGAGCGAGAATGGCCGCTGTCACCAGGCCGAACCCGACTCCGAGGAGCAAGTTATTCATGGGTCTTCCCTGACCTTCGATGAGGCGCGGGTACACGAGACGGGCGGCCTGCGCCCGCGGGCGGGCCGCCCGGCGGCCGGCGCCGGGATGGCCGTGCCGTTCGCGGATGCCCGGCGCGCAGGCAGGGCACCGGGGCCGATGGATTGTCGAGGGCGGATCGCGGGTGGATTCTGCGTTTCATCTAGCCCCTCCGCATCAATCGAGCGCATACGGGCGCGCACGGGGTCAACGGGTCTAATTTTTGCCCGCAAAGGACTACGAAAGCGGCTATGCGTTCGAAACTAACCCGACGGTATACCGCAGTATGCACTGCGTCAAGATCATCGACAAGCCCCTAAAATTGGACTCGGTGGCGGGTACACGACCGATATCTCATTTCAGTAACATTTCTGAAATATTACGATTACTGACCCATCTGAACACGTGTATACGGCTGCGCACGCGGCTGACTATCATCGGGGCAGGGGTCCGCCGCGCCCCTCGGAGCCGTCTGGCCCGGGAGGGCGGGAGGTAAGGGCCGGACGAGGAATGACAGGGGGCCACAGTGCCGTCGCTCTACCATCAGCTGCTCGAGGAAGTGCTTGAGGGCAATCTCCGGCCCGGCGAGATACTGGTCGAGACCGCGCTCGGCAAGCGCTTCGGCGTCAGTAGGACACCGATCCGCGAGGCGCTACGGATGCTTGAGCAGGACGGGGTTCTTGAGCGGGTCAACCGCGGGATGCGGGTGCGGCAGACGAGTTCCGAAGAGGTACTCGAGATCTACGGGGTGCGCACCATCCTTGAGGCGGCCGCCGCCAGGGACGCGGCCACAAAGCGGAGTGACTACGACCTGGCCACCCTGGACCGGATCTTCGCAAGCATGGCGGAGGCGAAGGGGGCGCCCCCGCCCGAACTCGCTGGGATCAACCGCTCTTTCCACCGCGCCATCTGGCAGGCCGCGCGCAACCGTACACTTGAGGACCTCCTTGAGCGCCTCGCCGTTCACCTGCGCCGTTATCCGGCCACCACCTACCAGCGGCATGGGCGTTGGGAGGAAGCGCTTGACGAGCACCAGCAGATCCTCGAGGCGATCCGCGACAGGGATCCCGACCGTGCCGCCGAGGTAGCGAGCCGACACATGAAGGCGTCCCGCGACGTGCGGATCGACATGATCAGGAACGGCGCGACGGAGCTTACCTCGCGCTGAGAAGCGGGCATCCGCCGAGAAACCGGATTCTTGACACCTCATGAACCCGCTTCTACTGTGCTGTGTACAGCGGTATGCAATGCCATAACTGAGGGGTGCGCATGGGTCGTCGCGGCGCGGACGTAATCGTTGACTATCTCGTTAAGCAGCGGGTTCCCTACCTCGTAGGCGTCTGCGGGCACGGAATCCTCGGGCTCCTTGACGCCGCCTACGACCGGCAGGCCGACATCACGACCATCGCCGCTCACGACGAGCGCGTGGCCGGATTCATCGCGGATGCGTACTACCGGGTGACCGGTCGGCCGATCGCGACCTACACCTCCTGCGGGCCAGGTTCGGTGAACATCATGATGGCCATCGCGGGCGCGATGTACGACTCGTCGGCGATGCTCGCGATCACCGGGAACGTGCCGACGTCGCAGTTCAACCGGGGCCCGTTCCAGGAGTCGGGCAAGTACTTCCAGGGCGACTTCCCAGGGGCGGTCAGGCACTACGTCAAGCGGAGCTTCCAGGCGGTCCGGCCGGAGATGCTGCCGGTCATGCTGAGCCAGGCGTTCTCCCTGATGACTTCGGGCCGTCCCGGGCCGGTCAACCTCGACGTGCCGCTCAACGTCTTCGTCGAGGAGCTCGGCGAGGAGGCGGAGGTGCCGCTGTGGCGCCCTGAGGTCGTTGCGCCCCCGGCGCCATCCGCGCAGGCGCTGCGCCAAGCGGCCGAGCTGCTCGCCACCGCCGAGCGCCCGGTCATCGTGGCGGGCGGCGGGGCCATGGCGCCGCGTGCCCGGACGCTGATCCGCCAGCTGGCGGCGGGGCTGAGGATTCCGGTGGTGACGACGCCGCTCGGCAAGGGCGTGCTCGACGAGTCGGACGACCTGTGCCTCGGTCCGACCGGCAGGAACGGGACGTACGCCGCGAACAAGGCGGCTCGCAGCGCCGACGTGATCCTCGCGCTCGGTACCCGCTTCGATGACCGGGCGACCAGCTCGTGGCTCCCCGGGGTCACCTATAGCTTCCCGCTCTCGCGGCTCATCCACGTGGACATCGACCCGCAGGAGTTCGGCCGGAATTACCAGCCCGACCTAGCGGTCATCGCGGACGCCGCGGAGTTCGCAGCGGGGCTGCTCGCCACGGTCACCGGCGATCCGCCGCCGGTCCGCGATTCATGGCTGCGCGAGACGCTGGCCTGGAAGCGGCAGTGGGAGGCGGACATCGCGGCCAGGCAGTCCGACTCGGCGGTGCCCATCAGGCCGGACCGGCTCGTCGCCGAACTGCAGCGCGCCATCCCCGACGACGCTATCGTCCTTGCTGACGTGGGCATTCACCACAACTGGCTGCTTCAGCAATTCGCCGCGCCACCGCGCGGGCGGCTGCTCCAGGCGTGGGGGTTCGCCGCGATGGGGTTCGGCGTCGGCGGCGTCATTGGCGCCAAGCTCGCCGCGCCGGGAAGCCCGGCGGTCACCGTCTGCGGCGACGGCTGCTTCCTGATGCACGCCAACGCGGTGGCGACCGCCGTCGAGTACGACATCCCCGCCGTCTGGGTGGTGTGGAACAACACTGGGTACGGCTCTATCCGCGGTCAGCAGGCAACCTTCTTTGGCCCCGACCGGGAGATCGCCACCCGGTTCCGGCACAGCGCGACCGGCGAGCTTTTCAGCACGGACATCTCGGCGATCGCCCGGGCGATGGGCGCGGACGGCGCTCGCATCGACAGCCCCGACGAGGTAGCGGACGCCGTGGAGGCCGCCATCAAGTCGGATCGGCCGACCGTCCTCGACGTGCGGGTCGACTCCGTTACCACGGCACCCGCGACCGGTAGCTGGGACCTGCCGCCGCTGGCAGGCCCGGTTCCCGACTACGGCTGGCGGTGACGACGATGGAAAACGACTCCGTGCGGCTGCTCCCGTTCATCGGGGGCCGGCATGTCGAGGTGGCTGAGTTTACCGATCTCGTCGAGCCCTATGCGGGCCGGGTCTTCGCCCAGATCGGCAACGCCGACGCAGGCACGGTCTCCGACGCCGTCTCCATCGCCGCGAGCGCGCGGCGGGAGATGGCCGCGATGCCGGTTCATCAGCGCGCCCGGCTGTTGCGGGCGGCCGCCGACCTGGTCCAGTCCCGCGCCGCCG
>DATCGA010000092.1:0-3999 GCA_036509215.1 Trebonia sp. | reverse complement strand
CCCGCGGCGATCGCGGTCCCGAGATCGTAGGCGGCGGACAGGACGTCGGCGGCCGGCACCTCGGGAGCGGCCGCGACCGAGACGACCAGCAGCCCGTCCCGGGCGCTGGCGGCGTGCACCGCTACCTGGCCGGCTGTATCGGTGGCGGCGATGAACTGGTCGTGCCCGGGAGCCGGCGCGTTTCCCGGCCGGTGCGGGGCGCGCAGCACCCGGGTCAGCGTGGTGGCCCACGGGCTGGCCGGGCCGAGCGCGGAGGCGGGCGCGAGATCGAACGGCCGCTCCCAGGACACCCGGGCAGCCAGCGCGGTCGCGAGCAGCCACATCAGTGCCGGGCCGCCGTCGACCGGGAACCGGTCGATCAGGCCGACGGTCTGCCGCCTGGCCCAGGCATCCAGGTCCGCCTGACCGGGCACCGGGCCGGTGTCCACCTGAGGCGGCAGCCCCGCCTGCCAAGACGCGATCCGGGTGCCGGCGGACCCGCCCCCGCCCCACACCGCGGCGCCGGCGTGGACGACCGGATGCGGGTGTGCCAGCAACCCGGCGGCGAATCCGGCCGCCGCGTCCGTGCTGGTCCCGAGGATGTCCGTCAGCTGCCGCAGATCGTCACCGTCGCAGACAGGCCCGGCCAGCGCCAGCAGCAGCCAGGCACCCAGCGGGGACGCCACGTGATGCCCCGGGCCGGCCACCCGATGGAACCTGCGGGCATACCGGGCCAGCGCGGCGGTGATACCCGGCGCAGTCATAGGCATGCCCCCACTGTGCCGCCAGCCGACACGGAACGCCAGCCGTCCCGCGGCCGAAAGCGCACCGCGAACCCGACCGGCTGCTTGGCACGTGCTGCGGCACTGGTGACAGGCGATACTAGGACGGCCACGGAGGAGAGACGTGCTACTAGCCAGCCCCGGCGTTTGAAGAGGAGGAGTATTCCTGTCTGGTGAGGGCGACTTCGGCCCGGGCGACCGCGCGTCTTAGTTGGTCGCGGAGGTGGCTGGGGATCGTTCCGGCTTCCAGGCCGCAGGCATGGAACGCTCGCGCCTGCATGGTGTCGGGGTCGCCCGCGAGATCGAGGGCGAGGCGAGACGGCCGTCGAGTTCGCTATAACCTGTGGCGATGAATAACGACGGGCTGATCGCTTCGTCGGTCTCGGTTCTCGTGAACGGGCAGCGGCGAGAAGTGCGCACGGAACAGGACACGGCGTTGCTGTACGTCCTGCGGAACCATCTTGGGCTGAAGGGAACCCGGTTCGGCTGCGGCACTGGCCTGTGCGGGGCGTGCATGGTGCTGATCGGCGGCCGCGCGACCCACTCGTGCGACACGCCCCTGTGGGCCGTGCTTGACAAGGAAATCACCACTGTCGAGGGCCTTGGCGCCGCAGACCGGCCGCATCCGGTAACCGAGGCGCTCATCGAGGGACAGGCCGCCCAGTGCGGCTATTGCATGTCCGGGGTGACCATCGCGGCGGTGGAACTGCTCAGGCGGAACGATGATCCCTCCGACGCGGAGGTCCGCGCTGCCCTCGACGGCAACCTGTGCCGGTGCGGCGCGCACAACCGCATTGTCCGCGCCGTACTCGCGGCCGCAGCCGAACTGCGGGCGGGTCGGGGGGATGCGGCATGAACCCGGCGAAGCGGGCCGTCGCGCTGCCGCCTTCGGTTGCGGCGAACCCGCGCCTCGGCGACTGGCTGCGCGTGCTTCCGTCGGGTGTTGTCGAGATACGGCCGGGAAAGGTGGAGCTCGGGCAGGGCGTGCTCACCGCGCTGTCCCAGGTGGCCGCCGAGGAACTGGACATCAGCGTCGCCCGGGTGCGGACGGTACCGCCGGCCACTGGCGTGAGTCCCGACGAGGGCTACACCGCAGGCAGCTTGTCCATCCAGCACTCCGGCGGCGCGATCCGCCTCGTGTGCGCCGAGGCCAGGGGGCGTTACCTGGCCGTCGCCGCAGCCACCCTCGGCGTGCCAGAGAGCAAGCTGACCGTGGCCGACGGCCAGATCCTGGCACCTGACGGCCGGTCCACCAGCTACTGGGAACTCGCAGACGACGCGCTGCTCGACCGGGCCGCCGGTGGCGAGTGGCAGCCCAAGGCCTCTGCCGCGTATCGCGTCGTCGGCACGAGCGTGCCCAGGCTTGACCTGCCTGACAAGCTCACGGGCCGACCTCGGTTCGCGCATGACCTGTCGCCTGAAGGCCTGTGTTACGGCCGGGTCGTCCGACCGCCGTCCCGAGGCGCGACGCTGACGGGTCTCGATACGACGATGGCGCTCGCGCTGCCGGGCGTGCTCACGGTGGTGCGGGACGGCGGCTTCCTCGGTGTGGTCGCCGAGCGCGAAGAGGTGGCGCTGCGCGCCGCCGACCGGCTGCGCGCCGACGCCACCTGGGAGCGGCGCCCGACTCTACCGGACTCCGGCGACCTGCCGGCCTTCCTGCGTTCGGCGCCGGCCGAGACAATCGTGCTCGCCGAACGTGGCACGCGCCCGACCGGCGAGCAGATCGCCACGTCGGTCGAGGCCACCTACCACCGGCCGTATCTGGCACACGCGTCCATGGGGCCATCGAGTGCCACCGCCCTGTTCCGCGGCCGGGAAGACGGCAGGCTCATGGTCTGGTCGCATACCCAGGGCATTTATATGCTGCGGGCCGAACTCGCCCGCGCGCTTGGCCTCGCCGAAGACGTCGTGACGGTCGCGCACACGGAGGGTCCCGGCTGCTACGGCCACAACGGAGCCGACGACGTCGCCTTGGACGCCGCCTTGCTCGCCATGGCCGTGCCGGGCCGGCCGGTCCAGGTGGTCTGGAGCCGGGCCGACGAACTGACCTGGGCGCCGTTCGGCGCGGCGGCTGTCGCGCGGGTCGCCGCCGACGTGGACGCGGCCGGGAAGGTACTCTGCTGGCACCACGAGATATGGGGAAACGGGCACTCGACCAGGCCCGGCTCGACCCGGTCGGTCGCGCTGCTCGCGAACGCCCATCGGGCCGGCGGCGAGGAGATCGAAGCGGCCGCGGAACCGCCGATGGCCCGCGGCGGCGGTGCGGGCCGCAATTCCGTGCCGGACTATGACTTTCCGGCCTACCGGGTGGTCAACCACCGGCTGCTTGACATGCCGCTGCGCACGTCCGCGCTGCGCTCGCTCGGCGCGTTCCTCAACGTGTTCGCGGCCGAGTCGTTCATGGACGAGCTCGCTCTCGCCGCCGGCCGGGATCCGGTCGAATACCGGCTCGCCTGCCTGAGCGATCCGCGGGCGCGGGCCGTGGTCGAGTCGGCGGCCAGGCGCTCCGGCTGGGATAGCTGGTCGGCAGCCGACTCCGTAGGGCACGGCATCGGCTTCGCCCGCTACAAGAACACCAGTGCGTATTGCGCCGTGGTCGCCGAGGTGGAGGCGGTCAGCGAGATCCGGGTCCGGCGGCTGACCATCGCGGTCGACGCCGGCCTGGTGATCAACCCGGACGGTGCCGCGAACCAGGTCGAGGGTGGCGCAATCCAGGCCACCAGCTGGGCACTGAAGGAGCAGGTGCGCTTCGACAGGTACCGCGTGACGAGCGATACCTGGCAGGCATATCCCATCCTGCGGTTCTCCGAGGTGCCGGCGGTCGACGTCGAACTGCTGCCGGGCAACGGAAATCCGGCTCTTGGCGTCGGGGAGACGGCGCAGGGTCCAACGGTAGCGGCCATCGCCAACGCCCTGAACGACGCGCTCGGGGTGCGGGTGCGCGCGCTGCCTTTCACCGAGGAGAACATCGTGGCGGCCATGCCAGAGTAATCACGCGGGCCCGCCTCGGGGCTGTCACCGGTCGGGTGGGCGGTGATCCCGGCCAGGTGGGTTGATCGACCGGTTAGTGCGCCCCGGGGCTACCGTCGGCGTGCGGTGTTCGCACTTGCGCCAAGTTTGACAGGACCAGTGGACGGTACATTAGGTTTGCCTTACCTAAGACCTGTCCCTGAGCATCAGTTGGAGACGATGTGCTCGCTACGCTTGTGATCTTCCTTCGCGAGGGCATCGAGGC